>JBAVPB010000357.1:0-25078 GCA_049692655.1 Chthoniobacteraceae bacterium
AGCCTGCACTGGGTAGAAGCAAAGTCCCGGATTGGAAGAAGATCAGCGGCGACCTTTCCAGGGTTTTGGGCGTTTTCAGGAAAATTAACCGCGATTTGAAATCAGAATATTGGCGCGCCGAGTGGAAGCTGAAAGCCGAAGACAGCAGGTATTTAAATCAACAGGCTGTCGGGATTAAAAACAGTGCTCAAAAGCTGTTGTCTGTCAGGCCGCGAAACCACCGGTGAGCGATGTCGCTCTAGATTTCAGTCCGGCTCTGGGGAAGGGGCCTGATCATTCGGCAAACATACCTGCGAACACAGATAAATCTGAGCGATTGGGGTCTTAGAAGGAGTCTTACTTTGTTATATAATCTCTGAAGTACAGAGGAGTGGAGGCGAGGGGAGTTGAACCCCTGTCCTTAAAGCATTTGCCGCAAGTTTCTACATGTGTAGCCGGTAATGAGGATTCGGGATTCTGCTGCGAACCGGCGCGCTACAGTCACCCTATTGTCCGCGAAATCGATTCACCCACCGGCGCGGTCAATCCGCCGGCAAATTAGCCTGCTGTCGTCGCTTCCAGGCCTTAACAGGCGTCGGGCCGGAAACGTCACGGTCAATTAAGCCGCGAGAGCGAGATTTTCGTAATCTGCATTTATTTTTTTGATCCGAGGTTTTAACGAGGCCAACGAATCATCCTCGACATGCCGCCTGCGTCTCGGACTATAAGTCGAAACCAGTACGCCCCCTTCACTACACAGCCATAGTAATCCCGCCCGCCTCCTGCTGCAAGTGGTATTAATGCCCGTAAAAACGCCGCCCCGCCCATGAACAATGCAGACAGACGCATTTTTTGCATGTATATTGGCTGCGGAAATTCTCCTGTGGCGACCACTTCATCTATGAAATTCAAAACCCCGGCCCTCACCCTGTTTGCTGCCGTCTGCATCGCTGCCGGCTCCAGCGGTTGCTCCCTTTTCCACCATCACCAGCCCAAATCATCCTGGAAAATCATCAATGAGGGCGACGATAACCCTTTCATCTCCGACGCGCCCACACGCGCCGGCACAGTCGAGCGCACCGTGGATGCCGGGACGAACTCGAAGCAGCCCCAGCAGAGCCAGCAACAACGGCAGCAGGACTACCAGGAATATCAGCGTTACCAGCAGTTCCAGCAGCAGCAGGCTCAACAGCAGCAACAACAACAGCAGCAACAACAACAGTCGCAGCCACCCCAGCAGCAGCCGGATCAGCAGCAACCGCAAGTGCAAATGCAACCCCAGCAGTGACATTGCAACAGCAAATCCCCATGCCGTATTTCGCGCGATGAGAGTTTCGAGAAAAGCCGAATACGCATTGCGCGCCCTCGTCGCCATGGCGCGCAAACACGGCTCCTACCAGATCCAGGAATTGTCGGAGAAGGAGAACATCCCCATCAAGTTCCTCGAGCAGATTTTACTCACGCTCCGCCACGCCGGTTTCCTCACCAGCAAGCGCGGTGTCGGCGGCGGCTACACCCTGCGCGTCGTCCCCTCGCAGATCAATGTCCGCGAAATCATCGAGGTCATGGATGGCCCCATCGCACCCGTCCCCTGCGCCGCGCTGCGACCCCTGGAGAAATGCTCCTGCCCCGATCCCCGCACCTGCGCCCTGCGCCTCCTCATGATCGACCTCCGCGAGGAAATCGGCGCGCTCCTCAATCACCGCACCATCGAGGACATGATGAAACTCAGCCCCGACTCCAGCACCATGGCGTTTGAGATTTAACGCTTATTTTTTCACCGCAAAGATCGCCAGGGACGCAAAGGAAAGGCAGAGACCTGAGAATAATTTCTTCCTCCCCCTTTGCGCTCTTTGCGACCTTAGCGGTTAAATATCCCCCCGCCCGCGTCAGCGCACACCGCCATCCCGAACGATAAAAAGATTCGACGGGATCACGTTGAAAACCCAGTCCATCCCATCCGGCAAAAGCTGCGGCGTCCCCGGCTGCTGCGACGGGATCACCAGCAGATCCGCCTCCACCGCCTGCACATAGTCCGATGCCGCAAACCCCGTCGTCCCTTCCACGCAGATCGCCTCCACCGGCACCGGGCTCGGTCCCACCGACTCCGCAAATTCCATGATCCGCCGCTCCTCCGCCTCCCGCATCGACCTGCCGCGATCATCCCCGCCGAAATATTTCTCCGGCTGTTCCAGCGCCTGCGAGAAAATCGTGAAAATCCGCACGATCCGGATATTCTCCGCCGCATTCTGCTCCGCGAGAAAGTAAGTGCGCTGCAGGCTCACCGCCGACAACTCCGAGAAATCCGTGATCGTCACGATCTGGCGGAACGGCTGCGCATCCCGCGACGGCTTTACGAAAAGCAGCAGCGAGCACGGCGCATCCCGCAGCAAAACCCTCGCGACATTCCCCACGTAGTGGCGTCCGGAATGTTCCGTCTCCAGCGCCCCGGCGATCAGCAGGTCGATCTGCTCCGCGCGGATCGTCTCCAGGATCGCGGCGGCAGCCTCCCCCTTTGCCCAGTGGATTTGCGGATGCGGCGAAATGGCGAGCTCGTCAAAAGCCGCCGCAAACTTCACCCGGCTCTCCTCGTTTTCCTCACCCGCATGGATCAGTGAAAGAGCGCAGCCCAGTTTCTGCACCAGCCGCTGCGCCTCCGCCAGCAACGGCAGGAACCGCGGCGAAAACGTCGAGGCAAGCGCGATCTTCTTGTAACGGTTCATGCGGCTCTCCCTGGCGCGGATTCGCCTCCTCAGGCGCCGGCCTTTGGCTTTCCTGCGGATTTCTTCCCCTTCGCCACAGCGGCAGGCTTTGTCCTGGCCACCTTGGGCATCGCGGCGGCATCCACAAATTTCGGCCTGCTCAGCCCCCCGATCATCTTCATCAAAAACGGAAGCGGCACCTTGTCCTTCTTCATCTTGTGCAGCGTTATATCCACGGAATCCTGGAGCGTGTATTTGTCCAGCACATCCGCCAGCATGTTCCGCACATCGAGCATCAGCATCCGCAGCCCGCAGTGCTCCTCATCCGGGCAGGTGCAGCGCTCGTAGGCCGTCAGGCTCACGCAGGCGATCGGCGCCAGCGGCCCGTCGATCAGCCGGATCACCGCGCCGAACTTGATCTTGGAAAGCGGCATGTCGAGGTAATACCCCCCGCGCTTCCCCCGCTTGCTCGCGATAAAGCCCGCCCCCTTCAGTTGCATCAGGATCTGTTCGAGGAACTTCACCGGCAGCTTCTCCTGCTCCGCCAGCTCCCGGATCTGCACCAGCTCATGCCCCAGTTCCTGCGCGATCCCGATATCGATCAAAGCGCGCAAGGCATATTCACCGCGTTTGGAAATTTTCATAAGTGTTCGATCAAGGTGCTGGCAGGAGTTTATTTAGTTCGCACGATACTGTTAAACAATCAATTTCACAAGTCCCCGGCACCGCCGGGGCATTAATTTCCGCCCCCGGTCATTACACCCACTTCTCCATGAGCCGTCCCGAACAGGACGCCGCATAAAACTTGCCGTTGTAGCCACGGCCCTGTGGGCCGTTCTCCCACTCACAATTGGACGTTCAGCGTTGGAAGTTGGAAGTTGGAAGTTCCCTCCCTCCTTCATACTTCTCTTCCTCCCCTTTGTGTCTTGGTGCCTTGGTGGTGAAATCTCTTCCCTCCTTTGCGCTCTTCGCGTCCTTAGCGGTTAAAAATAAACCCCCACCGCAAAGACCCCAAATTTTATTTCCACCGGCAACTTGCCGGATATTTAAGCGCGAACAGCAGGTTCGCAAACTTCAATACACCAATCTTCCACCTTTTTACGGATCATATCCCGTATCTCGCGCACTTGGGCGAGTTTCTCCTCAAAAGTCCCCGTAACTGTAGAAGGATCGGGGAAACTCCAGTGCAGGCGTTTCGACATTCCCGGGAAAATCGGGCATCTTTCCGCGCTCGCCTCGTCGCAAACAGTGACCACATATGAAAACAACTTTCCCGTCTTAAAAAGATCAAAAACTCCCTTGGCTTTGTTCTTCGAAATATCGATTCCGGTTTCACGCATCGCTTCGATGGCCAGGGGGTTGATTGTGCCGGGTTCAAGCCCGGCGCTTTCCACTTCGAAGAATTCACCGCAGATATCCCGAAGGAATGCCTCGGCCATTTGACTGCGCGCGCTGTTGTGGATGCAAACAAACAATACAGTCTTTTTCATAATTTCAGGAGTTGATGTTTATTGGTGGTGGCAAAGATATTTCTCCGCGTCGAGAGCGGCCGCGCACCCCTGTCCGGCGGCTGTGATCGCCTGGCGGTACACTGGGTCGGCGACATCCCCCGCCGCAAAAACACCGGGCACATTCGTGCTCGTGCCATTACGCCGGAGCAAATAGCCGTTTTCATCCATGTCGATCTTGCCCTTGAATGAAACGGTGTTCGGAGTATGCCCGATCGCCACAAAGACACATTTTACTTCCAGTTCGCCCGGAACATCTGTGTTTAAATTTTTCAATCTCACGCCACGCATCTCCCCATTTTGGTCCGCGAGATATTCCGTAATCACGGTGTTCCATACCGGTTCTATCTTCGGGTTTTTCAGGACGCGCTCGGCCATGATCTTCGACGCCCTCAGTTCCTCGCGGCGATGAATGAGATACACCTTCGAGGCAAACCTGGTAAGAAATGAAGCTTCCTCGGCAGCGGAATCGCCGCCACCCACCACGCACACGGGTACGTTTCGGTAAAACGCCCCGTCACATGTGGCGCAACAAGTGAGGCCGTGGCCTACAAGTTTCTTTTCATCGGGCAATCCGGGATATCGTGCGCTCGCGCCGCTCGCGATAATGAGCGACTTGGTATCCATCCATTCATCGTCGATTTTCACGCTCACATATCCATCCCTGGCTTCAAAGCCCGTGACTTGCGAATAGGCAAACCGGGCTCCGAATCGCTCCGCCTGCCCCTTCATGTTCATGATGAGTTGCGGGCCGTCAATTCCATCAACAAACCCTGGAAAATTTTCCACGAGAGTGGTCGTGGTTAGCTGTCCGCCAGGTTCCTTGCCCTCGAGCACGAGGGGATTCAAATTCGCACGGGCCGTGTAAATAGCTGCTGTCAACCCGGCGCAGCCCGTGCCGACGATGATCACTTTTTCCATGAATCTGGATTACAGTTTGGCTTCATGCCGCCCCTGTGCGTCATGCCATTCGGACTTTGCTTCATCAAGTCTTCCCGCTGCATAAGCCTTGAACACCCGCTCGATTTCATCGCGCACCCTCACGAAGACTGCCATCCGCTCCTCGTCCGTCCCTCTCGCATGCGCAGGATCGTCGAATGGAAAATGATGCCGGTTCACCTGCCCCGGAAACATCGGGCATGCCTGGTCTGCATTGCCACATACGGTGATCACGGTATCCACCTTCTGGCTCAAAAACTCGTCCATATGCTTCGATTGGTGGCCCGAGATATCGATGCCGATCTCCGCCATCGCCCGGATCGCCAGCGGATGAACATACCCCGCCGGCTTCGATCCCGCGCTCGCGACACGGAATTGATTGCCCAGTTCGCGCTCAAGAATCCCCTCCGCAAGATGTGAGCGGCAGCTATTGCCCGTACAGAGAATCAGGATGAGTGGATATTGCGATGGTGTCATGGTTTTCAAAGGTTTGCTTTAACTGGTGTACAATTTCCCCCGCAGCACCCGCGCTCGCGCACTCCGATGCACAGCGGCACGGCCAACAATGCCCCGGCGACAGGAGCCAGCAGGTAAATCCAAAGATGCCCCAGGTGTCCGCTCACCAAAGCCGGCCCAAACGAACGCGCCGGGTTCATCGAAGCCCCGCAAATCGGCCCCGCAAACATCGCCTCCAGCCCGATCACCGAGCCGATCGCAATTCCCGCCGTCACACCTTTTTCCTTCGCACCGGTTGAGACGCTTAAAATCGTCAGCATGAGGATCGCGGTAAGGATCACTTCCAGCAGGAAGCTCTGGAATTCACTCCCCGCAGGCAGGGTGGCTCCAAGCAAATCATCGGCAGGGAACAGGATTTTCAACACACCGCTCGCACTCAGCGCCCCCAGCACTTGCGCCCCGATATACGGCGGCACCTCGCGCCACGAAAAACGCCCCGCCGCCGCAAACCCGATCGTTACTGCCGGGTTGAAATGCGCCCCGCTCACATCGCCAAACGTGTAGATCATCGCCAGGATCACCAACCCGAACGTGATCGCAACGCCCTGGTGCCCGATCGCACCATGGCTCGCCTCGTCGATCACGATCGCCCCCGCGCCCGCAAACACGAGGCAAAACGTCCCCAGATATTCAGCCAGAAGTTTTTTCATGGCCGCTCAACAGCAACCCGAACCCGGGCAACATCCCTCTTCGGAATCCGCAGTTTTTCCGGTGGGCAACCCGCACAGTTCCGGTGCCAGACAGGCGGTATGCTTGTTCGCAAGGTTAAGGACAACGGCTCCATCCACGAGCGAATGTCCCTCCACCGTGTATTGCGAGATGACGCCCTCTTCGTATTCCACCTCGACAGGAAAACTGTCGTCGATGAGAAGACTGCTGGCTTTGTCCAGGATGTCGGCCATTTTGCCGGCTGCGATGCGGTGGTCTTCATCCGCCCCATGCCACACCTGCAGCTGGCATGTCTCGGATTCATGCAGCTTCCCGCCGCAATCGAGGAACGTTTTGCGCACCCGCCCGACCTCCGTGATGTGGAAGGAGACCGGCACCGGCGCGCCGTTCGGCAGCGCAAGACGGAACGCCTTTTCCGGGTGCTTATTCAACAGGGTCATGAATTCTTGCAGTATCATAATGTGTTTTCTCGTTTGGTTTTTCTCACCAGAGCCTTTGGCCCAGGGCAGCAGCTTGTTTCCCGCTCCCGAAGCCGCTTTTGCTTCCGCCGCGCATCGCGGGCAAGCGTCGCATCCGTCTCCGCCGAGCTTGAAAATTTCTTCGCCATCGCCGCAAGCAGCGGCAGAAACCCGGAGCCGATCCGGTAGTAGATCCATTTTTCACAGCGTTCGCTCTCAAGCAGCCCCGCCTTGCGGATCACCTGCACATGGCTCGAAACCGACGACTGCGGCATATCGAGGATATCCGCCAGCTCGCACACGCAAAGCGCCTGGTCGGCAATCAACTGGACGATCCGCCACCGGGTAGCATCCGCCAGCGCATGGGAAAACAGGACAAGTTCTTGCATCGGCAATCATCGTAACGAGAATTAACGTTATGTAAACTGAAAAATCACGCGCTCATGCACGCCATTCCATAAAGTCCCGGCAGGGACGGCAGACAATAGGCAGGCGATTCATCGCCTGTTACCCTGCAGAAAACACACCAAGTCCCGGATGGGACGACAGAGAACGCTGCTACAGACTGAACTCGAAAAAGAAACTCCTCGTTACGATCCGGCAACTTCGTTTTGCCTCGTTTTCCTCGTTACAAAACTCTGTTTGGTAACGCACTGATCTTGGAAACTCTGTTTCCCTCTGCTCACTTCATACTTCAGCCTTTCCCTACTCCTCCCCATCATAATATTCCAGCGGCTCACCCCGCATAAACCGCCCCTCCGGCACCTGCACTTTCCATTTCTTGCTGTCGGGATAATAAGCCGACTCCCCGATTGGGTTATCCGCGATCACATAGATCACCAGGTCCGCATCGCGGTCGTTGATCAACTGGTGCGCCTCCCCCGGCTTGAACAAAAACGCATCCCCCGCTTCGATCGCCACCATGCCCTCCGCATCCCGGGCCTGTCCCCGCCCCGAGATCACATGGTAAAATTCCCACTGCGCGCTGTGGGAATGGAACGGATAAGGCGTCTTCCCCGGTGGAATCCGCAAAATCTCCACATCAAACGGATGCCGCTCATTCAAATCCATCGATTTTGGCTTCCGCCCCAGCGCCTCCGAAACCCCCACGCTTCCCCATCCAAACTTCCCTTTCGGCGAAACCCACGTCTCCTCCTCGATCGCATTCGTATTCACTTTCTTCATGATCATCAGCCTTTCTAGGAATAAATTTGTTCCTGGCGTCGAAACAGTCTTCACCCAAAACAAAAATCCGGGTTGGAACTACGAAAGATAAACTAAAAGCCGCCAGGCACCCGCGTCAAAAAAAATCCAAGCCGGTGAGCGCCATCTCCGAAGTCCCAACGGGACGAAAGACAATAGGCAGGCGATTCATCGCCTGTTACCCCACAGCAAGCAAATCAAGTCCCGGATGGGACGGCAGAGAACGTCGCTGTCCAACAAACGCTGCATCATCTCTTTTTCATCAAGTAGCGTCTCCAGCATGAACCGGAGTC
This sequence comes from Chthoniobacteraceae bacterium, assembly GCA_049692655.1. GTDB lineage: Bacteria > Verrucomicrobiota > Verrucomicrobiia > Chthoniobacterales > Chthoniobacteraceae > DASZPK01. Next base: position 8,268 of record JBAVPB010000357.1, read on the forward strand.
AACGCGAACCCTTTCCCTTTTAGCTTCAACCCTTTTTCCCAAGCCACCGGAACGCCTTTTCCACAAACTCCTTCGCATCCTTCTCAATGCACACCCCGTGCGCAAGGATCAGCCGGTCAAAATCCCACGAAAGCAATTTCTCCAGGGACTGCCTCCCTGCTTCCCGGCGAAAAAAGGTGAACCGGATATCCCACGGCACTCCGCCGTGCGGATAAGCCGCCCCTGCAAGTTTGATCAATGCATTGAGCAGCGGCTTTCCGTCCCTTTTACGGTGATTCTGGATGAAATCGGCCACGATCACCGTGCGTGACTTTTTGTGGAGAAAAAAGACTTCGTCGATGAAGAGATTGCCCCTGAATACAATCTGGTCGAGGTCAGTGGCCCAGCCGCCTGGCGCGTTGTCCCCGAGCACACCGGTGAATGGCAGGCTCCTGAACTTGCACGGCACCTGGGGAGGCGCCCATAATTCCGCCTCTGGAAACAACGCATGCCATTCCTCCAGCCGCCACACATGCAGCTTGGTCGGCGCAACAAGGTATCTCACCACCCCCCACGCCTTGATCTGGTCGAGATCCTCAGGCGCTACCGGCACCGGGGAATTAATCCACAAGGAACCATCCGCCAGCTTCACCACAATCATCCGCGTGGGAAACACAAAGCCGAAGTCATGAACAGGCGGCCCGTCAACGAGCCAGATTGCCTCTTCGAATGTGTGAATGCCGGTCATGAATACTTGTTGTAGGAATATCGGGCATCATCGCCGTCATTTCAACGCAGGAGTGGCCCTGCTGTGGAATTGGAAATTGGAGGTCACCGGCCGGCCCGCTGCTGTCTTCCTCGTTACCAGGCTCCAGCCTGGTAATGCAATTGTCCCCGAAGCTCCAGCTTCGCGAACGGCGCCACCGTATTATCCCACGCCGCCATCAAACCGGAAGGATAGGCGTCGTCCTGCCCTCAAACCAATACTTGCGCAGCGACAAAATCCTCCCTCCCGTTCGAAGAACGGTGTAGCGTCCATTGTCCCCAGCGGATTCCCCGTGCCTCCCCACACGTTCATACTCTTCTTCAGTCCCGTTAGGGACGACAGACAATAGGCAGGCGATTCATCGCCTGTTACCCTGCAGAAAACAAACCAAGTCCCGGATGGGACGACAGAGAACGCTGCTACAGACTGAACTCGAAAAAGAAACTCCTCGTTACGATCCGTCAACTTCGTTTTTCCTCGTTACCAAACTCTGTTTGGGTAACGCACTGATCTTGGAAACTCTATTTCCCTCTGCTCACTTTAGCCTTCATACTTCAGCCTTTCCCTACTCCTCCCCATCATAGTACTCCAGCGGCTCACCCCGCATAAAACGCCCCTCCGGCACCTGCACTTTCCATTTCTTGCTGTCGGGATAATAAGCCGACTCCCCGATTGGGTTAAGGCCCCGTGAACGATCAGGTAGCTCCGCAATCGCCTGCTGATTCGGGTTACCGCGATCAATTCAACAGTAATCTTGTGCTACTTCAGGGCGCCGCCCTCAAGGGTGCGGGAAGGAGAAGTCGAAGCCAGAGACCTTGACCACGGCCTGCCATGCGGTTTCTTGGCTGGCGCGATCGTGAAAATTGTGGGGGCGCATCGCCTCGATTGGGCCGGTGAACTCCTTGGGCGGCGAGGCGAAGAGCTGGCCCGAGAATACTACCTTTCAGGCCTGATTTATGAAATGGTGAATTGCCTCGTTGGCGTTATCTTGAAATGAAGTATTTTTCAAATCAGTAAAAAAAGTGCTCTGGTCCACCATGTCGCCAGATAACTTACCCTCTTTACTGGCATAAAAAACGCCGCTTTTATACCGCTCATCCGAAATGGCATCTACAAAGCGTTTTGCACCTATTTCCAGCTTATGCACCATTTCGTGCATCAATGGGAATACAATAGGCATCATCACATACTTCAACATAAACCGCATTGGCAGGGGAAGACTATCTGGCGCCTGAGTTCCTTTTGTATTCCCTGGGCTTACAACAATAAATTTGAGCCCGGGATATTTTCTGGCCATGGATAACGTCCACATGGTTTCTGCATATTTCACATATGCGTATGCTTGCAACGCATTGAACTTATTACCAAAATATGATCCATCAAGAACAGCAGTAAACTCATCTACAGAAGAAGTCCTCATTGAAACTGGTTTCACTCCGAGCATCTTGACTCCTGGAACAGCTTCCGCGCTGACTGATAGAACTGTTTTGCTTAACTTGTCCCGTTTAATTAATTCCTCCACTAGAATTACATTACCTAAAATATTCGTAGCGGCTAATTGATTCATACCGGAAGGCGTGGATTGCGCAGCCATTTTCCCAACTACTCCGCCTGCATTTAAAACTATTCCATCAACAGGTTCCTTTATTTCTTCCACTGCTTTTCTTACAGAATTTGCATCCGTAACATCCCCAATAATAATTTCAAAAATCTTTTTCCCCGTTTTCTCCTCAAGGTCTTTTTTTGCTGCCTCTGCTCTCGCTTGATTTCTGCAAAAAAGAATTACCTTTTTTGTTTCTTTTTTCAATGCCAACTGCCGGGCAGTCTCTTTTCCAAGCCCGGCATTTGCTCCGGTTATCAATATACATTCGTTCATATTTTCCATCCTATTTAGGTTGTTAACCAGAGGCAGCTTGCTAATTTCAAACTATTCGGTTAGATATTGGTATGATAAATAACAAGTGTCAAGGAATTTTGAACTAAATGTTTCATAATAATGCCAGGCCGGTTGGACGACCGCGCAGCTTCGACGAGACGGGGGCGCTGGAAAAGGCGACCCAGGTATTCTGGTCGAAGGGCTACGACGGCGTGACGATCGACGATCTCGTCGCCGGGATGGGCGTGGGAAGGCCGAGCCTGTATGCCGTCTTCGGCGACAAGCGGGCGATATTCTTGCGCGTCCTTAGGGCGTACGCAGAACGGAAGGGCGCATCAGCCAGGAAGGCACTCCTCTCGCCACAGAGCCTTCGCGACTCAATCACGAGCTTTCTAAGGTACGCCGTCGAAAGTGCGACTGAGAAAGGTTCCGCTCGTGGCTGCCTTCTGGTTTGCGTCGCGCCGCTTGTGGACGACGCTGAGGTCAAGCAGTTCTTGCAGAAAGCGGCCGCCGGTGGCGCCGCGCTCGTGGAAGGTCGTTTCCGGGACGGGATCACTGCCGGAGAAATCCCATCCGACTTTCCCGTGGCCGTGCGCGCGGTCCAAGTCACGGATTTTGCTCGTGGCCTGACCATGCGTGCGCGGATAGGCACGCCGCGCAAGACGCTCCTCAAAGAGGCTGAGGAAGCCGCCGAATTGGTCCTCCTGCCGCGGCGCGTCTGACGGTAAGAGGCCAAACATGCACGAATGGTCAGGCAAAGTTTTTAGGGAAAATCGGCTGACAAGCCACTCTTCTGCATCGAAGTCAGCGGCCCTTCCAGCACGTAATAAATACTCCCAAACCCAATCTTATCCCCGCTGCAAATCTCCGCCCCGCTCGCCTCCGCGCCACTCCCGCTGATCTTCAAGTGAAGATAGCCATCAGCATCAACAATAACATTCTTCACACTCCCCTTGATCTGCGCCCTCCCCGTTTTATCCTTTATACTTCAGCCTTACCCTAGCTTCTCCCCGTCCCCCACCGCCGATGCAAAAACTTCTCCCAAGGCGAAAACAAAATCTTGTCCGCCAGCAGCCCGATCACGACGATCACAAACATCACGCCAAGCACCTGGTCCATCGCATTCAGATCACGCCCATATTGCAGCAACTGCCCAAGCCCGACACCGGTGAGGATCGCCACGTAAATCTCCGCCGCCATGAGCGACCGCCATGCAAACGCCCAGCCCTGCTTCATCCCACTCACAATAAACGGCAGCGACGCCGGCAGGATCACCTTCAACCACGTATGCATCCGCTTCGATCCCATTGTCCTCGCAGCGCGGGCGTAGATCGGCGGCACATTCCGCACCCCGTTGTCCGTGGCAATGACGATCGACCAGAGCGACCCCATCACGACCACAAAAAGCATCGCCCCCTCTGTCTGCCCGAAGCCCAGCAGCGCAATCGGCACCCAGCACACGCTCGGCAGCGTCTGCAAACCGAGCGCCAGCACGCCGATGGTGTCCTCGCAAAACTTCCAGCGCGCCGTCAGCAGCCCGAGCGGAAGTCCGGCCACAATGCCGATGATATAGCCGATGATCAGCCTTCTCATAGTGACCACCGAGGCATGCCAGAGCGTCCCGTCCTTCACCGCGCCCCACAAATAAATGCCGACGTCCTTCGGTTGCACCGCGAGCACCGGCGACCAGCCTCCTTTTTGCGCGACCTTGTAAGTCACGATCTCGTGCCAGGCAAAAACCAGCGCCGCAAAAAACAAAACTGAAACAATAAAGCGTCTCATTCCGCAACCTCCTTCGTGGTGTAGCCCTTCAGCGCCCGGGTGATCTCGCTCGAGTAACCGGCGAGTTCCACGCTGTTGATGTCGCGGGGGCGGGGGAGATCGATCTTGAATTCATCGCGAATCCTCCCGGGATGCGGCGAAAAAAGGATGACGCGGTTCCCCAGGCACGCCGCTTCACGGACATTGTGCGTGACGAACACGATGGTTTTCTTGCGCACTTCCCAGATTTTCTGGATATCGCCGTAAAGCTGCTCGCGCGTGAGCGCATCGAGCGCGGCGAAGGGTTCGTCCATCAGCAGCACGCGCGGATTCGGCGCAAGCGCCCGTGCCAGCGCGACGCGCTGCTTCATGCCTCCGGAAAGCTCATGGATGCTGGCATGCATGAATTTCTCGAGCCCGACCAGCTTCAAATAAAACTGCGCCACTTCCTTGCGGTCGCTGTTCTTCAACCCGGGTTTCAGCTTCAGCCCGAAGAGCACGTTGTTCATCACATCGAGCCACGGGAAAAGCGCCGATTCCTGGAACATCACCATGCGGTCGCGCCCCGGCTCGGTGACCGGCTTGCCATCGGTGAGCACCTGGCCCGTGTCTGGCTTTTCAAGCCCCGCGATGATGCTTAGCAGCGTCGATTTGCCGCAACCACTCGGCCCGACGAGGCAGACGAAATCACCCTCCTCGATCTGCAGCGACACGCTGTCTAGCGCATGCACCTCGCCTTGCGATCCGAGGAAACGCTTCGAAACCTTCTCGACGGAAAGTTTCGACGGCGCGACGACCTTGAGTTCTTCCTGGAGTGACATGCGGCCTCTGTGATGCTTACGGGGTCTCGAAGAGGCGCGACAGATCCGGCGCCGCTTTCATGAAGCCGGATTTCAGGGAATTCGCAACAAACGCCTCGACCGCCTTGTTCGGCATGTCGCTCGTAAAAATGATCCGTTTCCACGCGTGGGCGATCAATTCGGGAGACATCGCATTGCGCGTCTCGGCGAGCAACTCGGCATTTGCGATCTTCTGCGCCTCCTCGGGATTTTTCACGATCCAGTCGGTCAAATCGCGATGCGCCTGCGCGATCTTCTTGGCAAGGTCGCGGTGATCTTCCAGAAACGCCACACTCGACACCAGCACCGTGGTCGAGGTGTCAGGTTCCTCAACCAGCACCTTGCCGCCCGCTTCGCTCTCCAGCCGCGATACCCACGGCTCGACCGTCCAGACCGCATCCACTTTCTTCGCCTGGAAAAGCGAGAGCTGGTCGGGGTTCTGCGTCGGCAGCACCTGTGCATCGCCGCCGAGTTGCGTGATATTCAGCCCGCCCGAGATCAACCACGCGCGGCAGGAGATATCCTGCGTGTTGCCAAGCTGCGGCGTCGCGATTTTTTTGCCCCGGAAATCGGCGGGCGTCTTCAAATTCTGGTCCGGCTGCACCACGAGCGCCGCCCCGCCATTCGCCGCCCCGGCAATGATGCGGATCTCCGTCCCCTTCGCCTTCGAGTAGGCATTCAGCGCCGGCCCCGGCCCGACGTAAGTAAGATCGATCGACCGCGCAAACACAGCCTCCATCGCGCTCGGCCCTGCATTATAGGTAAACCACTGGATTTCTACGTCCGGCCCGAGCCGCTGCTCAAACCACCCCTTGCCCTGCCGCGAAAGATTATGGGCAACCAGCGCCTGCAAATGCGTGATATTCGGAAAATGCCCGAAACGGATCACCGTCTTCTCCGCCGCCCGGGCTTTCCCGGTCATAACCAAAACAACGCAAGCGAGAAGCAGCGAAAACGATAAAAATTTGTGCGACGGGGATCTTTTCATGGCAACTCTATTAAACTGATAGATATTCGCGGAACATAAGCCGCAAGCCATCAAAAGGGCAACTGTTTTTCGCGTACAGCACGAAGCCGCCCCGGCAGCTCATTTTGCCAGGGCTAATCAACCTTTACCAACCCTTACGAACCGTCAGGAACTTCAGATCCCCGCCACACTCAGCCCAAGAAAGTCATTCACAAACTCATTCGCAGGATGCGCCCGGATCTCGTCCGGAGCCCCATCCTGCTGGATCACCCCGTCGCTCAAAACCACCACCCGGTCCGCCACCTCGAACGCTTCATCCTGGTCGTGTGTTACAAACAAACTCGTCAGCTTCGTCTCCTCGAGAATCTCCCTCAGCCAGAGCCGCAGCTCCTTCCTCACCTTCGCATCCAGAGCCCCGAAAGGTTCATCCAGCAACAACACCCGCGGCTCGATCGCCAGTGCCCGCGCCAGGCTCACCCGCTGCCGTTGCCCACCCGAAAGCTGCGAGGGAAAACGCTTCCCGAATGCTTCGAGCTGCACCCGCTTCAACAACGCCTGCACCCGGTCCAGGATCTCTGCATTCGACGGCCTGGTCTTCCTCGACCGCACCCTCAAACCAAACGCGATATTGTCAGCCACCGTCATGTGCTGGAACAGCGCATAGTGCTGAAACACAAATCCCGCACGCCGCAAATACGCGCTCTTGGAAGTCACATCCTCGCCGTGGAAATGGATGGTCCCGGCATCCGCAAATTCCAGCCCAGCGATGATCCGCAGCAGCGTCGTCTTCCCCGAGCCGCTCGGCCCGAGGAGCGCGACAAGCTGCCCGGTCGGAACCTCAAGACTCGTTTCCTTCAATGCTGGAAACTTGCCGAATTTTTTGCTGATGCCGCGGACTTCGATGCTCATATTTTAGAGATGATTTGTGCGCTTCCCGACGGCGAAATTCATGCCGTCTTCTGCTCTCCCAGCGGCCCGACTGGAGTAAGGGTCGCCACGCTATTGCGCGCTTCCTCAGCCAGCGCGGTGCTCAGGTAGCGCTCACCGGTGCTGCATCCGACGGTCACGATAAGTTTGCCCTTGTTCTCCGGGCGCTTCGCCACTTGCAGTGCCGCCCATACATTGGCGCCGGTGGAAATACCCACGAGCAATCCTTCCTGCGTGGCAAGCAATCGTGCCGTATTGATCGCATCCTCATTAGTCACAGTGATCGCTTCATCGACAATATCGAGGTGCAGATTACCCGGCACAAATCCCGCGCCCGTCCCCTGGATTTTGTGCGGACCCGGCTTGATCGGCTCGCCATTCAGCGTCTGGGTGATCACGGCTGAGTCCCTCGGTTCGACCGCAATGGCCTTGAACCCCGGCTTGCGTAATTTGATCACCTCAGCCACCCCCGTGATCGTCCCGCCTGTGCCAACTGCCGAAACAAAAATGTCCACCCTGCCGTCCGTGTCATTCCAGATTTCCTCGGCGGTTGTATTGCGATGCGCCTCCGGGTTTGCCGGATTATTGAACTGCTGCGGAATCCACGCATGCGTGTTCTCCAATACAATTTCCTCCGCCCTGGCGATGGCCGCTTTCATGCCACCGGCAGCCGGAGTGAGCACAAGCTGGGCACCCAGCAACGCAAGCAAAGTGCGCCGTTCCAGGCTCATGGTTTCCGGCATGGTGAGGATGAGCTTGTATCCGCGCGCAGCCGCGACAAATGCCAGCGCGATGCCGGTATTTCCGGAGGTCGGCTCCACGATCAGCGTGTCTGGCCCGATGATTCCCTGCTTCTCGGCTGCGTCAATCATCGCGCGGCCGATGCGGTCTTTCACGCTGCCGAGAGGATTGAAAAACTCGGCCTTCAGCGCGATGGTCGCATCAATGCCAGCGGCAATGCGGTTGAGTTTTATGAGCGGTGTGCGCCCGATGGTGGACAGTACGTCGGTATGAATAGGCATAATGTGTGATGTGTTGAGTGTTGGTTACGATTCCAGGGACTGCCGCAACTGGCGTTGCGTCTGCCATTCCGAGAAAGTTTTGATAATGAGGGTGACGATCGCGAGGATCGAGAGCACCGAGGCCAGCGCAAATGCGGCGGCGAAAGAATATTCGTTGTAAAGGATCTCCACCTGCAGTGGCATCGTATTGGTAAGCCCGCGCACATGTCCGGAGACTACCGACACCGCGCCAAATTCCCCCATCGCCCGCGCGTTGCTCAGGATCACGCCATAGATCAGGCCCCACTTGATTTTTGGCAGCGTCACGCGGCGAAAGACCTGCCATCCGTTTGCCCCCAGGGTAATCGCAGCTTCCTCCTCGGCGCGGCCTTGCGATTGCATCAATGGAATAAGGCCCCGCGCCACAAATGGAAATGTGACAAACGTGGTTGCGATGACAATACCTGCCGGCGCAAAAATGATATGGATGTGGTGCGCCGTGAGCCACGGGCCAAAGGTGCCGTGCCGTGGCCCGAGAAGCAGGATGTAAATCAGCCCGCCCACTACCGGGGAGATCCACAGCGGCAGATCAATCAAGCTGGTGAGCAAATCCTTCCCCCGGAATTCAAAACGCGAGATTGCCCATGCAGCCGCCACTCCAAATATTGTATTAAGCGGTACGGCGATGGAAACGGTCAGTAACGTTAACTTGATCGCGCCAAGCGTGGCCTTGTCCTTGAAAGTATGGGTATAACCCTGCAGCCCTTTTGAAAACGCCTCCACGAAAATGATCGCCAGCGGCAGCAAAAGAAATGCGGCGAAAAATACAAGGACGGATGAGATCAATACCCAGCGCACCCATGGCGATTCTGCGGTCGCCGCACGCGGTGCGGCAAAGCGTTGGGTAGTGAGAGTTTGAAGAGCGCCAGCCATGGGAATTTATGAGGTGAGAACGTGCCCGGTGCGGCGTCCACTCCACCATTGGATGAGGTTGACCAGGGACAAAATTGCCAGCGATATGATGAGCATCACGACACCGATTGCCGCTGCCCCCTGGTAGTCGTATTGCTCCAGTTTCGACACGATCAGCACCGGCGTGATTTCAGTCTTGAACGGAAGATTTGCGGAAATAAAAACCACTGAGCCGTATTCGCCGACCGCACGGCCAAAGGCGAGCGTGATGCCGGTAAGCAATGCAGGAAGCACAGCCGGAAAAACCACACGAAAGAACGTTTGTGAACGCGAGGCACCGAGGCACGCTGCGGCTTCCTCGACTTCCTGCGAAAGTCCCGCGATTACAGGCTGGACCGTGCGCACAACAAAGGGAAAACCGATGAAGATCAGCGCCACGCCTATGCCCAGTGGAGTGTAGGCCACCTTGATTCCGAAATGCTCTGCGCAGCGCCCGAGCCATCCATGAGGAGCGTAAAGTTCCGTGAGGGCAATCCCTGCGACCGCCGTCGGCAGGGCAAATGGCAGGTCCACAAAGGCATCGAAAATCCTGCGTCCGAAAAACTCGTACCGTGTAAAGACCCATGCAGTGATGAAACCAAAGACACCATTGACTAAAGCCGCAATCAGCGAAGCACCGAAGCTGAGTTTGTAGGATGCGACCACTTCCGGCCCGGAAATGGATTTCCAGGCATGCACAATGGTTCCATCGAAGGACTTGAGAAAAAGCCCGGCGAGGGGAATGAGCACGACGACGCCCAGATAAAAAACGGTGTAGCCGAGGGTAAGATTAAACCCCGGTAGCGTGTGTTTTTTATTTCTGAAGATGCTCATGAGCTTGTTTTGCATTCCTAGATATTCGCGGCAAAGGAGATCATACGCCGGTATTCCGAGAGGATGCATTCCAGCGCCAGCACGAACGCCTTTCTCTGCAATTCCTCCTGGGCAAGCTGCGGTGTCTCGAGGATGATCTCGAATGGCACAGGGTGACTATCCGCTGGCGCGGATAAGATGCCGTCGTAGGCTGTGTGGATGATGCCATCCACGGCGTGAAAGCCATCGATGTGGCTCTCCCTGTTCGTGGGCAGGGCGGCTTCCGCTGCTGCAAGCGCAGGTTGGAGCAGGTGCCGGGTGAGTGTTGCGCCGCGGACAAATCCGTAAACTCCGTGACTCGTATCATCCGAGTGCAGGGAAATGATTCCGTCGAATTTCTGGCGACGAATTTCTTCCTCCAGTAGTTTGACCTCCGGCTCGGCGGACTCCTTCCAGAATTCGCGGTTCAAATCGAGGCCCGAGCGGGAATGCCGCGTCCCGTCGAGATAGCCGGTGGGATTGCACAACGGATAAATCCAAAGCTGGTAATCGCGGCCAAGCATCGGGTTTTCATCGAGCTGTTTTACAAAATCAATCAGCCCGAGGATCGCCGCAGGTTCATCGCCGTGGACTCCCGCAAAGATCGCGATCTTGATGCGCGGCTTCACCAGTTGCGTGCGCTGGAAGACGAACCGGGGCAGCCAGTAGCGGTCTTCGCCACGCCGCCAGAAGCCCAGGGAATCGGCGCGCAGCGAGTCGGAGGCGCCGACCTGCACGAAGAGGGGGAGTAACAGTTCCTTGATCGATGGTATGCTTTTCACGCCTAAGGATAAGCCCTCTTTCATGCCAATGTGGAGACCTGAGTTCATTAAAATGCTCATGGCGCGTCCGGTATATGCAACGGTAGGATTCATCGTTTCGCGCTAGATGTTTTGCCGTGCAGCGAGGAATGGGCGGTATTCCTCGACGATGCTGGTCAGCGCAGCCACGGTCGCCTTTGCCTGGAGTTCCGGCGGAGCTTGCCGTGGCGTTTCGAGTGTAATTTCGAATGGCGCTGGTTTAAGTTCCGCCGGGTTACTGAGCCCCTCCTCGTAACGACTCCAGCCGACAGTTGCGGCCGGAATAATTTTTTCTTCCCTGGCGATTGGTAGAAATTTTGAAGCAGCTTTCAGGGCGGGCTGGACAAGGGCAGTCCTCAGCACGCGACTTGCCACCCGCGCATCGAGGACATTGCTATCCACTTTGGAACGGAGGTGGATGATGCCGTGGAATTGCAACACTCCCAACTCCCGCTCCAAATAATAGACTTCGGGCTGCCTGGAACCGTTCCACAGTTCCTGCAGCAAGTCATGGCCACGTCGTGTCGTACGCGTGCCGTCTTCAAACCCCGTGGGATTGACGACCGGGTAAACAAAAATCTGGTAGCCGCGCCCTCGCTCAGGTTCAAGGTCAAGGCGCAGGAGGAATTCCACCAAGGCCTGTGTTCCCTCCGGTTCATCTCCGGAGACAGAGGCAAAAACACCAAGTTTTATCGGTTCGTCACCTGCCGCGGGACCAAGGAAAATATAACGCGCGAGACGATAAGGATGTTTTCCGTAATGAAAGTAACCCAGCGGGGAGTAATAGAGATAATCGGAGTAAAGGCAGACTGAGGTCAGTGTCGTTAGTGCATTTTCCAGCGAACGCGCTGTATGTGTGCCGGCGCCGAAGTCGATCCGGTCAGTCCGTGATGACAAGTCGTTTTTTTTCGGTATGTAAACTGCCCTCATATTTTTGTTTGTTGTGTCTCTCCTGTGGAAGACGCCGGACCCAATTAACCGGCGCCCCCCATCAACCTAAACTAACTAACAGGAGACATTTTTTTACTTTGAAAATTGTAGTTACCTTGCATTGCTGTAGATCTGGTCAAATACCCCTCCATCATCGAAGAAAGTGGCCTGGGCTTTTTGCCAGCCGCCAAACTCTCCGTCGATGGTTACGAGTTTTAACTTGCTGAAATTCTTCGCATATTTCGCAGCCGCTTTTTCGGAGCGCGGGCGGTAGAAATGCTTGCCAGCGAGTTCCTGGCCTTCGTCGGAATAGAGATAATCGAGATACGCTTTCGCAACCCCGGCGGTGCCATGCTTTTGCGCCACCACATCGACCACGGCCACGGGTGGCTCCGCGAGGATGCTCAGCGACGGTGTCACGATTTCATATTTGTCCGCGCCAAATTCCTGCAGCGCGAGGAATGCCTCATTCTCCCATGCGAGCAGCACATCGCCGATGCCGTTCTTTGCAAATGTCGTCAGTGAGCCGCGCGCGCCGCTGTCGAGCACCGGCACATTTTTGTAAAGCTTGGTGACGAAATCCCGGATCTGCGCGTCATCCCCGTTATATTTTTGTTTTGCGTAGGCCCATGCCGCGAGGAATGCCCAGCGCGGGTTGCCGCCAGTCTTCGGGTTCGGTGTAAGCACCTGCACCCCGGGTTTTACAAGATCATCCCAATCCTTGATTCCCTTGGGATTGCTCTTGCGCACCAGGAAAATGATCGTCGAGGTGTAGGGGGTGCTGTTATTCGGCAATTTTTTCTGCCAGTCGGCGGTAAGAAGTCCGGTTTTGGAGATGGCATCGATGTCATTCGCGAGCGCGAGCGTCACAACGTCCGCCTCAAGTCCGTCGATCACCGAGCGCGCCTGCTTGCCGGAACCGCCGTGCGATTCGGAGATGGTCACGTCGTCGCCGGTTTTCTGTTTCCAATATTTTTCAAACGCAGTGTCGTATTCCGCATAAAATTCCCGCGTGGCATCATAGGAGACATTCAACAGGGAAATATTGGTCCCTTTGCTGAATAAAGCCTCTGTCAGCAACACGGCTGCCGAGAGAATGATTACGGGTAATTTCTGCATGGCTGGATGGTTGAAAGTTTTTCCGGGAAGTTTGGGAACCCGCGTGCTTGAAACGCGGGCTCCCGGGAAGTTGGTTCTATTGTGCCTTGGGTGTTCCTCCGTAAATCTGGTCAAACACACCACCATCCGCAAAATGCGTGGCCTGTGCCTTCTGCCATCCGCCAAATTCCTCGTCGATGCCGACCAGCTTCAGCTTCGGAAATTTATCCGCGTATTTTGCAGCAACCTTCTCGTTGCGGGGGCGGTAGTAATTCTTCGCCGCGATCTCCTGGCCTTCGTCGGAGTAAAGATATTCCAGGTAAGCCTTGGCTGTTTCTGTGGTGCCATGCTTCTCCGCGACCTTGTCCACCACTGCTACGGGAGGCTCAGCCAGGATGCTGAGCGGAGGGGTGACGATGTAGAACTTGTCAGCCCCGAATTCCTTCAAAGCCAGATAGGCTTCATTTTCCCACGAGAGAAGCACGTCACCGATCTCGCGTTGTGCAAAAGTAGTGGTGGATCCGCGCGCGCCTGAGTCGAGCACAGGGACATTCTTGTAAAGCTTGGTGACGAAGTCCTTCACCTTTGCCTGGTCCTTGTTGAACTTTGTATCGGCGTAGAGCCATGCAGCGAGGTAGGCCCAGCGCGCACCGCCAGAGGTCTTGGGATTAGCGGCGATCACCTGCACGCCCGGTTTCACGAGATCATCAAAGTCTTTGATGCCCTTGGGGTTTCCCTTGCGGACGAGGAAGACAATCGTAGAGGTGTAAGGCGTGCTGTTATTCGGCAGGCGCTTGGCCCAGTCGGCTGCGATGAGCCCGCTTTTTGCGACGGCATCGATATCATAGGCAAGCGCCAGCGTGACGACGTCGGCCTCCTGGCCATCGACTACGGAGCGGGCCTGTTTGCCGGAGCCGCCGTGGGATTGGTTGATCGTGACATCGTTACCGGTCTTGGCTTTCCAGTATTTTGCAAAGGCGGTGTTGTATTCCTCGTAGAGTTCCCGTGTGGGATCGTAGGAGACATTCAACAGGGAAACATCAGCAGCATGTGCCACGGATGTGGCGAAAGGGGAAAGCGCTGCAAGAGCCGCGAGAATTGTAATCAATTTTTTCATAGTAGGATAATTTTTAAGTTTGCGGTTTTGCTACGGCGGGAAGGGCTTGGGCTGATTGTCCGGGAGGTTGAAATTTGGTTTTAGGGGAGCGGCCCGGATGCGAAACCGCACCCGGGCCGCCATAATGTCAGGTTAGAATTTTACGTTGAGATCGAACTGGACCAGGCTGTAGTTGCCCAGCGCGGGACTGGCGCTGCTGCCGTCCAGGGTTCCATCGGAACCACCGGTGCCGAGGGCTTTGTCGATGCGTGAGCCGTAGTTATACGACAGGTTCAAGGTTACGGCATCCGTGAATGCATACCCTCCCTGGAGCACAACACCTTGCATGTTCTGGTGCGAATCAAAGATGTCGTTGTCAACCAGGTTGGGATCCAGTGAATAAGCACCGCTGTATTGGTAGTAGGCGGCAAGATTCCAATCTCCCTTTTTCTTGATCTGGTTGATGCTCAACCCGGCCTGCCAGGAGAGCCCGTTGCTGTGCCCGGGATGTCCCGCGGCGGTCGCCCGGGCGCTGCTGTCCACGTTGTCGGAGATATCGCCGAAAACCCTGAATGGGAGGCCAAACGACCTCCAGCCGATTTCCGCTGGAACATCGATGACTTGCAGGTCGTTGATGCCGATCTGGTTTCCACCCGGATCGCCGCTGTAGTTGGCGGCGAAGTCATTCCCTTTATTCCCACTGTAGGTGTAGAAGGTCGGGGCTGCCTGCAGGTAGATGGATTTCGGGAGGTTAATCCTTGCGCCGATCTGCGTGCCAAACAACCACGTATCATTCCTTCCCGACGGGGATGCCGTGGAGGAGGTGTATTGGTTTTGTGGCGACGCAGTGTCGTAGATAAACTGCCCGAGATTCGCAAACAGGTCGATGGTCACGCCACCAGGTGCGCTGGAGGTTGCGACATCCTTGCTGCTCTTCCCGTCTTTATCGTAGCCGGCTGTGGTGGATCCGCCGCCGAATGGCCCGAAGGTATATTTGAACTGCTCGGCGAACCCTTCCGGATTGATATCCGGATCCCACACCATCGGCGTGGTGATGAACGGATTCGGCATCTTTCCGCCTTCCACGGTGAGCCAGGAAGCCACTTTGTATCTCAGGTAAAGCTGGCCCACGAAAATCGTGCTGCCAAAGTTCACACTCGACACGGCGGTCCCGGTCGTGGTCTTCACGCTGGTGATCGCGCCCGCCGCATTTTTGGTGGTGGTGATACCGGTGACTACAGACGATGTGACGGTATTGGCCTTGCCAAAAGGCGCGGTATTCGTCCCGCCCTGGCTCTCGGTGACATTGCTTGAGCGGCCATCATTGCTGGTCTCGAGGCGGATGCCCAGGAACCAGTCATCCGTGAGCGTCACGTCCGCGCCGAGGCGCAGGCGGTAGCGGAAACGGTCCGCATTTGCGGTGTCGTTCACCCCGGCTGCACCGTTGCTGCCTTCGCGGTACTCATACCGCAGACGGGCGTCGCCGTAGAGCCTGATCTGCTGGACCGGTGTGGAAAGCTTGAGCTTTCCGGCCGACGTGGATGCGTATTCCTGCGCGAGTTCCGCCTTGGTCTGCTCCGCTTCCTGGGAGTTGATGACTTTCTTCTTCACCAGCAGGTCGAGCAGCGCGGAGTCATCCTGCGCCCTCGCGGCATTCGCGGCCAGCCCGAACGCCGCCGCAAATGCAATTAGCTTAAGTTGTTTCATTATTTTTCCTTGGTTGTTGATGTTTTAATAACACTACTAAAATAGTAGATGAAGTGAATTCCTATCGAATTAGTAGGTTTATGCAAGAATTATTTTTATGCGCAAAAAAAAGACAGGGGAAACCGTGAGGTTTCCCCTGTCTTGAAAATGAAGGCGATGCCTGGCTGGCTTTTTAAGCCTGCTTTTTGACAGGCACGATCAGCACCGGGCACGTAGTGGCTTTCAGCACGCCGGCAGCCACGCTTCCCGTGAGCAGGTGATGGAGTGCCCCGTGGCCATGCGAGCCTAGCACGATCATGCCGGCATTTTGCTGGACGCTTTCGTGCAGGATTTTTTCAATGGTGGGGCCCTGGATTTGGAGGGCGATGACATTCACTCCCGCCGAGGTCAGCTTTTGTTTCGACTGCTCGAGGTTCGCGTGTTCCGCGTGAAATTCCTTCGCTACTGATTGCCGGACGCTCACGGGCCCCGGTTCAAAACCCACAAAATCCGGTTCTGGTTCCACGATATGCAGCAGCACGACCCTGCTTTTGAATGCCAGCGCGATGGTCTGCGCCGCCTGGATCACCTTGTCTGTAGCGTCTGAGAAATCAACGGGGACGAGAATGGTTTGGATATTATCTTTCATGGGGTAGAATCGTTTCCTTGGACAAACTTAAGACAGTTCGAAAAAATTGTAAAACGATTCTCCGATTAATCGGAGCGTCGCTTGCATGATCGGTTATTCTACTCCCATGGCAGATCTTTTTACAGAGACATCCTCGAAACCCGCGGAGCGCCCGGCGTTCTCGCCCCTCTCCACGAGGATGCGTCCCCGCACTCTGGATGAATTCCACGGTCAGGAGCACATCATCGGCCCAGGGAAGCTGCTGCGGCGCGCAATCGAGGCGGATCGCATCTCCTCCATCATCCTTTTCGGCCCCCCCGGAACGGGCAAAACGACCCTGGCGCAGATCATTGCCAATGCTACCGCGTCGAAATTTGAGCGGCTGAGCGGCGTGGAATCGAGCGTCGCCGACATGCGGCGCGTGATCGCCACGGCGGCAAACCGCCTGCAGACCAGCGGGGCAAAAACGATTTTATTCATCGATGAGATTCACCGCTTCAACAAGGCCCAGCAGGATGTGTTGCTGCCGGATGTCGAAAGCGGCGTGGTGCGATTGATCGGCGCGACGACGCACAATCCGTTTTTTTATATCAACAGCCCGCTCGTCTCGCGTTCGCAGGTATTCCAACTCGAGCCACTGGCGCCGGACCAGCT
>JBAVPB010000358.1:0-2052 GCA_049692655.1 Chthoniobacteraceae bacterium
TCGTGCATGCAGAAGCATTGGAAAGAATAGCCGTTCTCGAATACCTGGAACACAAAACCGTCCGCCTCGATCTTCTCCAAAAGGCGGCACAACTCGAACCTGGAAATTGGGAGATCCAAAGCACCTACATCAATACGCTGGCTGACAGCGGCAACCTTCCTGAAGCCATTCATCAATTGAAAGGCGTGCTGGAGCAGCAACCTTACCGCGCGGAATCCTGGCAGTTCCTATCCAGTTTGATGATGAAAGCTAATCAGCCCGACCTGGCAGCAGTCGCCCACGACCGCGCCGTCGCTTACGACGTGCATTTGAAATAGCAACTGGCTAGCGATGGCCTCCGCCATGCCCGCCCCCGCCTCCATGGCCGGCTCCCACTCCATGAAATCCTCCACCTCCACCGTGAAATCCCCCTCCATGGTAACCGCCTCCAAAACTGTGGCCATAAATATGGTGATAGCCGTAGTGTCCCCCGTAATAACCACCGCCTATTGCATACTCGCCTCCATAGTAAGGCCCGTAGTCGCCATAGTAAGGGCCACTATAACCTCCGCCGTAATAAGGCCCATCCGCGCATCCACTAAAGAGTAGCGTCGTCAGAACTGCTCCTGCCAAGACTGCATATTTGATAGTCTTCATAAAATTTCAACTAGGGCTCAAGGCGGAAGTTGGCTCCTTTCAAAAACTCCTGCTTACGTTCAGGAGAAAGCTCACTGCACAGAACCCTGACCGTGTAACCCCCGACTAGTTTTCCATCGTCAACATAAGACCAGTCGGAAATCTCATCAGGATTCACAGACACCCGCTGGCCCATCTTGATTCCCGTAATATTCTGCGGCCGGTTATCCACCAGACCGTGAAACCGGCCTCCGGAATATTGTACATGCGACAGCCACAGATGCTCCACCTTGCCATCCTTGACGAAAGGTTTCTTCACCTCAAAATCACGCTGCCCCGGCCCCGGATGTTGCAGCGCCGTAATGAATACCCCTACATGCCTGCGTGCCGATCTTACCGCCCGGGCCATTTGGGCATCATCCTTCTCCACGCAAAAGCATTCCGGCTCAGTCCCCGCCCGGCGCACTGCCCTGCCGATTGCATGGGGCGGTTCCTGTGAGGCGCAACCACTCAGGACAAGTGTTCCCGCTAACATTAAGATATATTCTTTCTTCACATAGCGTACATCGCCGCTGCTGCTGACGCCGGACGTCTATTTTTTTTGACCCGCAAAAAACTGACGCGCCTTGGTCTAAAGCCGCGCTTTAATTTCAGCGGCAAACTCAAATGACTTTAACCGCGCCGCATGGTCGTAAAAATGTCCTGTCATCATCAATTCATCCGGTTGCACCTCTTTGATGATCGCCCGCAAGGCGCGCTCTATACTCTCCGGGGAGCCTACTGCCGAATAAGCAAGCGCGTGGTTCACCTGCGCTATTTCCATGGGTGATCCATACTGCTCGATATCATCAATCGGAGGGGGCACCCGTCCCGCCCTTCCACGACGCAGATTGATGAATGATTGCTGCACCGAGGTGAAATGCCGCCTCGCCTCTTCATCCGTTTCCGCAGCGAAAACATTCACTCCGATCATTGCATAAGGATGATCCAGTTGCCGCGAGGGCTTGAATCGGCTCCGATATATCTCCAATGCCTGGACCATGGCATCCGGGGCAAAATGCGAGGCAAATGCAAATGGCAACCCAAGCGAAGCTGCAAGCTGCGCGCTGAAAAGGCTGGACCCAAGCAGCCAGACCGGCACCCGCGTCCCTTCCCCCGGAACAGCCCGGATTAGTTGTCCCTGTTCCGCCGGTTCCAGATAGGCCTGCAACTCCTGTACATCTTCCGGGAAGCGATCGGCACTGCTTACAGGATCACGGCGCAAGGCACGTGCCGTTGCCATATCCGTACCCGGGGCGCGGCCTAATCCCAGATCAATGCGGTCCGGATAGAGCGAGGCCAGCGTGCCAAACTGCTCCGCAATCACCAGCGGTGAGTGGTTCGGCAGCATCACGCCTCCCGAGCCCACGCGAATCGTCTTGGTGCCGCCCGCCACAT
>JBAVPB010000359.1:0-5917 GCA_049692655.1 Chthoniobacteraceae bacterium
CAGAGGGTGCTATCGACCATCAACTCGCCGACCCAATAACCATCGTCCGGATTCTGAAGGCGTAGCAGGTTTTGTTGCGCCTGGCGGATTCCATTTTCGAGGTCAAGTACATCGCTTTCCTGGGCAAAAGCACTGCTTACAAAGTCTTCCGGGCTTTGTGACATACTAAATAATACTGGCTATGCTCAAGCTGAAACGGATGCAGGCGCTGGCGCTGCTTCTGTTTCTTTTTTGCCTGTGAGATGGCCGTTGCCGCTTCCAACACCCGTGTAAGCGTTCACTTCGGATCCCTCGGGGATGGTTTTAGGCTTGGCGCCAAAGTTGTATTTGATGTTCTTCCATGTGTCGCCGGACTTTCCATTCAAACCGAGGCTTGCAGTGGGCTCGTAGCCGCAATGCACCATGCAGTTTTCGCAGCGCACATCCTTTGCGACGCCATCGACCACGCCGTAATTATCCCACTGCACTTTTTCCAAAAGCTCCACGTAGCTGTTGTAATGACCGTCGGTCATCAAATAGCAAGGGCCTTTCCAGCCGCGAATGTTGCGGGTCGGGATTGCCCAGGCGGAGCAGGTGAGATCGCGCTTGCCGGCGAGGAATTCAAAATAGATGGGAGTTCCGAAGAAATTGAACTTCTGGCACCACTCCTCGAGCTTGCTGAACTTCTCGATGGTCATCTTCCGGGTGAGGAAGAAGTTTTCGGGCTGAAGATTCAGCCGTGAGATCATGTCCTTCTTCGCGGCGTCGTATTCGTAACCTGGCGAGATGGTGTGACCGTCAATGCCGAGCGCGGAAAGATATTTATACATATCCTCGATCTCGTGCATGTCGGTTTCCTTGTAGATGGTCGTATTGGTCGCGACCTGGTAGCCGAGGATTTTTGCCATGCGCATCGCGAGGATGCACTCCTTGAAGACGCCTTCGCGCTCCACGATGAGATCGTGGGTGCGTTCCAGTCCGTCGAGATGCACATTCCAATACATCCACTGGGAAGGGGAGATCACCGGCTTCGAGGCGTCTTTCGGGCCTTTGCGGATATCGTCAACATCCTTGGAGGTAATGAGTTCCTCAGAAAGCAGCACCTGGAGGTGTTCCTCGACCTTGTCCTTGTTTGCGGCGTAGATGGAGGCGAGGTATTCGCGCATCTTTTTGCGCATGAACATGGCGTTCGTGCAGATGTAAACGATGCGTTTCTGGGCAAGCAGACCCTCGACCAGAAGTTCAATTTGAGGGTAAATGAGCGGTTCCCCGCCGCAGATCGAGACCATGGGGGCATTGCATTCCTCCGCAGCGCTGAGGCAGTCTTCCAAGGGAAGCAAATCCTTCAGGGAAGTGGAATATTCACGAATACGGCCGCAGCCCGTGCAGGTGAGATTGCAAGTATGCAATGGCTCAAGCTGAAGCACGGTGGCAAACTTCTTCGTCCCGCGGATCTTATGCCCTACGATGTAAGATGCGATCTTGGATGTTAAAGCGAGTGGAAATCTCATAATTTTAGACTAATCGGGCAGATATTAGCGCGAATTATTCCGGTGTCAATCCTCCAGTCCCATATCGCAAGTGCCTCAGGCATCGAAGGTATAGTCTGTTTGTTTTGTTTCATTTTTTTTCGGGAGAGTCGGATTTGGTGGGATAAACCGGGATTGAGTGGGAGAGAAGACAAGGCTAAAGGCTAAAGTATAAAGGATAAAAAGGGGAAGTGGAGGCAAAGTCTCATATTCTTGCGGGCATCGTTTTTACTCTGGTGCGCCTTGACTGGGCTTGACCAGGCTGGACAGAATTTTGAAGTTTCTGGTTCACTGTTTCTAGTTTTCGGAAATGATGGTCAGTTTTTAATAATGGTGAAACTTTTAGGCCGGATTAGCCCGGATAACTTAATTGGCCTTAAGTAAATTTAAGTGTCATGAGTCGGCTTTGAAATGGGTTCGTTTGGAAAAATTACTGTTTTTTTGAGAATGAAGCGATAATTGCCAAAGGCGCAAAACACGCCAGAAAGAATAAAGAAGGGTGTGGGTGAGCGTGAGCTGATGTCCCGCTTCATCATTTGAATATAGCGAAAATGAAGCTGAGACGCAACAATTATTTGTAAGTTTTTTGTAATTTCTGTGTGAAACACGGATTTAAGGTGCTTTTTTCCCTGAAAATGGGGTCATACAGGGATTGTGTGGCATGAACAGGAACTGACTTGGTGTGGGGAGGACGTCCCAAAGGCTGGCGCGTGAAATGCTATTTCGGAAGGCTATGCCTTCTCTCAAACGTGTTTTTTCCATCGTGGTCTGGTTTGCGTGGAGCCTGGGGGCGTGGGTGGCGCTTGCGGGAGCGGTGTTTTATTTATCGCGGGTGCCGGAAAACTGGACAGGAAATGTGATGGGGAGTTGGCTTGCGGCGCTGGCGCTGCCTTCGCTGGGTGTATTGTTTGCATGGATGGCGCTAAAGGCGGGGATGGCAGCGGGCGGCAAAGGTAATGGCAGGAGATGGCCTGGAGTGGTCTTCTGGCTGGCGGCGTTCCCAAGTGTTGCGCTTTTCGCGCTCTCTTTTCGAGTCCAATGCAGGGAGCTTACGCGGGGGTATGACCGGCATTTGCTGCTGGTCGTGGGAGTGCTGCCTCTGCTTGTGCTGGCCTTTGCGGTCGCACGAGAATTGCGCGCTCGGGGCTGGAAGGCCGCCAATCGCAGTGCGGTGGCATGCATGCTGGATGCGGCTGGCGGTATCGCGTGTTTCGCGATTCTCGTGGTGGTGGCTTATTTCGCGTGGATGCAGGGCCGTGTAGAGCCTCTCCGGCACCGGGCAGAGCAGCGCTGGGCGGAAATTGGGCGGCCCATGCCGGCATTCGGGGAAACGATGCGACCTGTGGCGGAGAATGATTCGCTGCGTGCCCTGACTGAGGATTTGAAGCCGTTTGGTGTTGTCACACTTTATCAAGCGGGCAGCCTCGGAGACCGCATTACCGCGGAGAACAAGGTCAGATACCGCATTACCGCAGAGAACAAGGTCAAGATCCCCGCCGAGGTCTTTGAGTTTCTGGGAAATTCCGAAATGCGGGCCGGTGGTCCCATCAAACTCTCCCCGAAGGCATCCGCCAAACTGGATGCCAGCGCGGCTGATTTCGACCGGCTCTACGTTGCAATCCTGCGCCGGGATCCGCCGGTGTGGGGGATCGATCCCTCGGCCGGGTTTGATCTGCTCGTGCCGAATTACATCACTTTGCGCAAGCTTGCGCAATGGATCGTGGTGGATACGTATCACAGGCTGGAGCTTGGCGATGAAAAAGGAGCCGCCGATGCCATGGCCGCCGACCTGCGGATGATGCACGGCCTGGGTGAACAGCCCATCCTTGTTTCCATAATGATCAATACGGCGGTGAAATGTCTCTTTGCTCCGGTGACAGCACGCCTGCCGGAAGATCCGGGGGCCATGCAGCGGCTCGCGGGAGATGTCGAGACGGAGCGCCGGCAATTCCAGACGACCATCCAGGAGGAGAGTTGGGCCTTGATGCACACGCTGGAGAAGACGCATCCGAGCCCGGAGGACTTGGAATCGTTTCTCGGGAAGAATGAGCTGCCTGACTGGCTCGAGCGCCGGTTCATGCCGGTATATAGCTACTCATTCTTTCGCTACGAATGCAGCCATGCGTGGTTGTTTGAGGCGGATGTCACCGGCATTTGCGAGCGCGCGAGCGACCTCGTCTCCACCGACCTGGGAGAGCGGGAAATGGGTGCGGCGGAGGAACGCCATCCTTCCATATTCGCTCCGAACCTGACACGCGCATGGTTGCGGCTCAACTGCGGGTTGCTCGTCCGCGAACAGGCGGAGATGATCCGCAGCGCCCGCGCGCAAATACAGGCGGGTAGATCCGGCAATCTCGGCAGTTTTTCCTCGGTCGTCATTCCCAACTCGAAATGGGAAATCACGGGGGACTCGGTTGCCAGCACGATTACCGCAAAGCTCACGCCGCTTCCGGAATGGGCCGCGGCAAACGAGGTCGCCAGCAACGAATTCTGGCTCGTGCCGCTGGATGGGAGCAAACCGTGGAAGCTGCAACCGCGCGCGGCGACAACCGGGATATCCAGCACGCAGCAAAGCTCAGTCGCGACTTCCGGCAAGTAAAGAGGTGAACGGGGGATCGCCCTTTGTTTTCCGCTACAATAACGGCTCTGGACTGTGGCGGTGAAATCGCATTGATTGTTTCCCTTAATGTTCACGGATTATTCCTTCACAACCCTGGCTCTTGGGAAGCCCTACCGTGACATGGCTAAAACGCTTGCCGGAGATCTGTCGATTCATGCTCCGGGGAAGCTCCTGATCGTCGCGACGGATGCAGTCGAGGATTTCAAGGGCTGCGATAACATCCGTGCCTATGCCCATACGCAGCGGGGAGCGTTCACATGTTGGAACGACAAACGATTTGCCGTTGCACTGGCTTTAAAGCATCACTCGGAAGGCGCGCTCTTTTACGATGCAGACTCCCGTATCGTGGAGGCACTTCCCGACCATGTCGATACGACCGTGCCGCTGACGACCGATTGGTGTCCGAACTTGAAGGAGCAAACAGAAGAATACCTGGGCCCACGCCCATGCCATGTCGTGCTGCAAACATGTGCAAGGCTCGGTCTCGACCCTGCGGCAATTACTTACGTCGATGACAATATATACATGGTCCGCAAGGATAATGGGCGCGAGCGTGTATTTTTTGAAACATGGGGCAGCCTGGCTGCTTTTTTTGATTTCCAGGGAGTTGTCATCCCGGATGGCACCTGCATGGGCATGGCTGCTGCGATCGTGGGATGGACACCTTCGGACTCAGGTCTTGAGAAATTTGCCCACTGCCGGAAGCACATCGTCAGCGGAGGCGCGAAACTTTCCCCTCGTGATCTTCGTGAGAGAGTAACACGCAGGCTGGTTCATTGGTGGAAATGGCAGCGGCACCGGAGATGTATGCTCGCGGAGCTTGGCCGGTAAAATCCACCATGAAGAATGCCCCGCGCGTTGCGTGGATGGGTGCTTGAGTTGTGTTACAATGCGGTGCTATCCTTGGTGATAGATTTCGATTGTAGATTTATCGGTTTCATTTTCACCCCCATGAAAAATTTCCTGATCCTTCTGTTGATCCTTGTGAGTTTTATTTTGTTTTGGTCGCTGAAGGTGAAGACGCGGCAACTTGACGAGCGCGATGCGATGGTGGCGGATCTGACGAACCAGCTTGAGGCGGCGAAGCAAGGGCATGAGGCGGATGCGGCGAAGATGAAGGCGATGGAGCAAACGGTTGTTCGCGTTGCGCCAGTGGCACCGGTGGCACCGGTGGCGACTCCTCCGCCAGCGGCTTTGGTGGCACCGCCAGTAACTCCGGCTCCGGCGCAGACGCCTGGGGCTACGGTACTCCCGGCTCAGGCGAGAGAGACTGCGCTGGGGGAGTTTGCCAAGGTGATGAAGACGGATATTACGACGTCGGCTCCGCCTTTTGTGATTTTCATGGATGAGGCGGCGGCAAAGCGGGACGCGGATGCGCCGGGGGCGGAGGAGGAGAGATTCCCGGGGCTCGATACGGTGAGGAGGATGGGGATCGATCGCTATAATGGGTTTATGACGCATCTTTTTCCCGGGAGGCCGGACTTGAGGATGGTGCCGCATACGCCGGGTGGGCCGGAGGAGGCGACTTCGGGCCTGTTTAAGCTGAGCCCGGCGAAACTCCTGTGGGTGGCGGTGGATGATGCTTCGCCGGATGCGAAGTATGCGGTGCGGTGGTTGAAGGTGAATTCGCCGCAGTTGAAGGTGACGCAGGATGCGATGCTGGCGCTGGATCAGCAGATCGGCGGGAGTGCTGCGCAGGGCGCGGATGCGGGGGGTGTGGCGCTGGTGAGGTGTCTGCATGATGCGCAAGAGTCGCTGAAGACCATGCTGAATGGGCGGCCGCCAGTGG
>JBAVPB010000360.1:0-4860 GCA_049692655.1 Chthoniobacteraceae bacterium
CGCAGCCCCCGCGCTGACGTTATAAGTCGATCCTGCGAGCAGGTTGTAGAGGATGATCATGCTTGGCATCAGCGCCAGTTACGTGGGTTTGGGAACGTCGCTGCCTTCGTACAAGATGGCATCCGACGACGATACCCCGCCGCCAGACGAGGTATCGATCCAGATTTCACCGCCGTCGGATAACCTGCTCTTCAGCAAACAGCAAGCGCGCGACAACAGCTTGCTTAGCGCGGCCGGACATCGCACGGCTATCGATCATTCAAACCTTGCGTCCAGTGAACCCGCCCCGGCATTGGTCAGCGTGACCGGAGGCGAACCCTGGTATGTCTTTGACCTGCCCATGCCTGGGCAGCTCTGCGCGTCGGTATGCAGTGCAACGCCGCTAAGCTCCATTCTCGCTTTTGGGTGGAGCAAGCGTAACGACGCCTAGAGATACTTAGCGGTGCTTAGGTCCCTGACGTTCCGGCAACGCCTTGTTGTGCATGCTCGTGTGCCAATGCGTCTTCCTTGGCTTTCTTGCTCGCCATGTGGTGACTCACGATGCACCCTCCGGCTGCGCCCAGCACTGCATGGCCTTTACCGACATAGTGACCGGCCACGCCGCCCACAACAGCGCCCTTCAGGCATCCTGCAGCCTGAACCTGCGCAGCGAAGCCGACCGCTGAAAGCGCGACGGCCAGCATTGCGATTTTCACTTTCATTAACACCTCATTCCTTGTCAGGGCGATCCTTAAGGTCCTTAAGGCCGTCAAGGTTCGCCCGGGTTCTTGGTCAAGCAATTTTGTAAGCTCGCCGTTAGCACCATGCATCCGGACTAGCGCTTAACGCACATAGCGCATGGGATGCAAACGCTTCATTCCTGCGCCACGGCTAATCAATGGGGTCGACAAACCCATATTTCAAGCTTGTCTCCATCAGCACCCTTTCATTGCGCCGTGAGATTACGTGGTCGTCTTGCGCGACTTTGACGACGTCACGTCGTGCGCGATCTCTGAGAGTCGTTTTTCGCCAAACAAATCGAAGCCATGCCCCGGAACGTGCCAAACCTGCGCCGGTCTCGCGTGATTCCGCGATCAGGGCACTGGCTACAGCAAGAGGTGCCGGATTTAGTCAACTCCGCATTGATTGAGTTTCTTCGCGAGCTTTGATGTGCTCCTGCGATCTGGCGGTTCGACTGCGGCTAGCGGACATTCGGCACGCAGGAAGGTATGTCTGAGAGGGGTTGAGTACCACCGATCGCCAGCAGGCTGCAGACCGAGCCAGTACTCACATTCACGTGAATGCGAGTACTGGCGAAGGGCGGAGACCAAATTCCTGGTCCTTCCGCCCTCTAATGCCGAGAGGCGAATTTACGACTTCTTCGGATCCTTCGCTACCGGCTTGCCCGCAGGCTTGCTTTGAACAGCGGCATGAACCGGCGCGGCGCCGGGCATTGGATGGTTCTGTGCAACTGCGTTCGGATGGCCTGGCCCACCAGGATGCTCCATCGGTCCGTGTGCGGCAATGGCATGATCGGGCAAGCGGCCGCCGTGATTCACCATGACCCTGTGAAGTTCGTCTCTCCGACGGAAGACGTCCTCCCGATGATCACCATGGGTGTAGAACTGCCGGTGCCGCACTCCGTCCGGGCCGACTACCCAGATATACGTATTGCCGCCGAAGAACACTACATCGCGGTCGACAACAGTCGAGACGTAGATGTCATTTGGCATTGGCTGATAAACCTCCTCGACCACCAAGGGTGGTGGTGGGGGTGGCGGCGGTGGACTCAGTGCGCCCGCCAATACTTCGTTCACCTTGTTCGGATCGATCACGAGTTGGCCCTGCTCGTTGGTCGCACACCCCGCAAGGAACGTCGCGCAAGCGATCGATGCGAAGGAAACTCTCAATCTTGTTTTCAAATATTTCCCCGGTTATTTTTATGATGGTCGCTTTTATAACGGCTGCTCTGCTTCCTTCCTTAATGGCCGAGCGGGGATTCCTACTTTATAAATATTACTTGTCGTTACGCGTTCGCCAATGTCCGACGAGAACATGGCGCGTCGACCGCGTCGTCGAATCGGCACGCATCTGGTTGGCGAGAACATGATGTCGGCAGATTGGCTTGACCGTCTGATGCTTGGACAAATGGCGTTGAAGCTGTCCGGCGAGCACGTGACTGGTGTGCATGCAGTACGTCAATCGGATGTGCTTGCGCTGTTCACGAATGAGCTGACGCTGAACTATCAGAATCCGCTTGTCGGGCACATTCGGCAAAGGTGCAGGGATACGCTGGAGGCCAGCTCTTACCGGACCGGCGCATAGCGGCGGTAGAGTCGAGTTGTGGCGCGGGAGCATTAGGTTCGGTTTGTCTGTTTCCGCCCCTTTCGTTTGGCGGTGCCCGAATATCCTCGCCTTAACCCCGTTTCCACAACCCGCTCATCGAACCGGACATGCAGATCTCCCGCATCCGGCTCTCGGACAAGACATCACGCCTTCGTACACGGCAAGTCACTTCCAAGGCCCTTGGAGACGAACGAGACCGAAGTGCCCGTAGAGGTGCGAGGTTGGATAGCTCCCGCCCCCGCGACGTCTTACCTTGTGCTTGGTACGTAACCACCGACGCAACCGCGTGCTGGTGTAGCTATCGAGCGCCCGATATGCTCGGCTGACCGTGCCTACCTTGAAGTAGTTCGCCCAGCCGCGTAGCGTGCGGTTCAATTTGCCAATCAGCTCCGTGGTGTCCATCCACGTCATAGAAGCGGCGGTCAGCGCATGAACCTTCTCAACCATGCGCCGGATACTCTTCTTCGACGGACGCATGCCCATACGGGCCTGGCCAGTCGTCGCTGAGTACATCCGCCCAAACGTGTAACCCAGGAAGTCGAATTCGCCTTCCGGAACTATGCAGATTTGCGTCTTCTCCTCGTTGACCGTCAGCTTCAGTTTGCTCATGATCTCGCGCATGCGCGCCAAGGCTTCCTCAGCCTTACCCCGCTTGCACAGGATCACCAGATCGTCCGCGTAGGTCACGATTCGACTGCCAAGACTGCGCTGAAGCCCGAGCTTCTTCCATGCCAGCACAAACCGGCGCATGTAAATATTCGCCAACAGTGGTGAGATGGGTGAACCTTGCGGAATGCCTCGCCTGCTGTCCTTGGCCTCGGTCGTACGTGTCTTCCGGCCTCGGTGATCGGTTTCTTCAACGGAGCACTCCAACCACATCTTGATCAGATGCAGCACGCGCTGATCAACGATGCGCCGCGCAAGCGACAACATCAAATCGGCGTGGGGAATGCTTCCGAAGTAGTCCGCCAGGTCGGCGTCAACAACGTCCGTTTGCCCTCTATGCAGCCGCTCCTCCACCTCGATCACCGCTTGCTGGGCATTGCGCCCCGGGCGGTAGGCGTACTGCTCTGGTGGAAGGTCCGCTTCGAAGATCGGTTCGAGCACCAGCATCGCTGCTGTCATGCACACCCGATCTCGCAAGGTCGAGATGCCCAGTGGCCTCAGCTTGCCATTGGCCTTCGGGATGAACACTCTTCTGATAGGGTCCGGCCGGTAACTCTCCTGCCTGAGCGCAAGCGCCAGTTCGCCGAGCCACTTCTGCACCCCATACGCTTCGACCTCCGCGAAGTCTTGCCGATCGACACCCGGCGCGCCCTTGTTCGAGCGACACTGGGCGTACGCATGCGCCAGCACATCCTCACGATAGATCTTGTCGTACAGCGCGTAGAAGCGATACCCGGCTTCTGCCTTCGCTTTCGCGTGTAACGCCATCTGCAGCTTCTGAACACGAATCGGAGTTGATAGGTTGCCCAATCTCCACGTCCTCACTACGTATTGCGTCTGTCTTGAACTGAGGCCCCTTTCCTCCACCAGCATTACACCGGCTTCAACGGTAATACGGGCCTCTCCGTCACCCCAAGGCGCCCGGCCTGTCCCTCGCGGGCGTCCGGTTGGTCATCCCTGACCACGTCAAGGGGCTTCCCGTGTTGCGTGCGCTTCCCTTGTGTGCATGCTGTCGCCACTACCCCGGCGCAGCGACTGGGCGTCCTGCCTGCTCGTTCACCCAGCCGTATCAGCCTTCCCCGATATGGCAGTCAGGTCGGCCTGCGCATCGTCCTTTTCGAGGCTTGCTCGGCGTTCACTCGCGTTACGGCCTGCACACTCGCGCTGTCACCGTATTTCGTGACACGCTTCACCGAAGGCTTCAACCGCTTCGTTACCTCCACGATTGCTCCGGTTGCTTCCGGCTGGAGCGGTTGCCGGGTGGGGCTTACACCCACTGGGAAAGCACCGCCTTTGCACGGCGCACGCCATGAACGGCCATTCGCTAGCGCCTAGCGAATGGCCGAACCTTGCGCTCGAACGGATCTTCGTGGCCTTGGCTATTTGCCCAACTGCAGCCATCACCGGTTAAAGGGCTTCCGACGACGATTTTGGCTGCACAAATCATGCTGCCCGCCATTTGAAGGAGCCCCTGTTCGATAGCTATTTCCTACGCAGACGTTCGTTCACGAGACGAGCAATGGCTGCCGGTGCCTGGTCTGGTATGGCGAAAACCGAGCTGACGTTGATCTCACAGAGTACGTAGGTATCTTTGCCCGATGCGGTGCGAGGTCCGTATAGAAAATCAGTGTCCCAGATGATCGGCAGCGAAGCATCGTCGATATTCAGGACGTCCATCATCTGCGGCGTCCATTCATTTTCCATCTTGGCCTTGAGCGCCTGAAAGGGCTCCGCCGAGGCTGCGTGCATGATGCGCGGGCCGGGCTGCGCAGCATCCGAGTCTGGTCCTTCCGGCGGTGGCGGCATCAGCGCTTTTATGAATTGGTGCCCGAACCCAACAACCTTGTCTGCTCCCATGTAGCAACGAAT
>JBAVPB010000361.1:0-8261 GCA_049692655.1 Chthoniobacteraceae bacterium
TACGTCGTCTTCTTCTGGTTGATGTGGAACGATTTCGGCATCACGCTCATCGAGCAAATCGGAAGCTTGAACAGCTTCCTCATGCGGGACTTGGGAGCCAGTTTCATGCAAATGACCCTTATCGGGAGCGTGGGTGCATTTGTCCTGCCATGGATCAATCCCATTGTCAGCACATGGTCGGACCGCCATCGCGGAAAATACGGACGCCGCCGGCCCTTCCTCTTTTTTGCGGCGCCATTTTTTGCGGTGTGCCTGGCGTCGTACCCGTATATGCCGGGTTTATACCGCTATCTCATGCACCACTACCATTGGATGGTGACTCTCTCCGCGCATTTCCCCATGAAAGGCGAAATCATTTTCATGGGTATAAGCAGTTTGATTTCCGGTGTCTTCAACGGCGTCCTCCTCGCGATCTTTTCGTATCTCTATTGGGACGTCGTTCCTCTCTCGGTTCTCGGCAGGTTTCAATCGCTCTCAAAAATCGTCGCCATGATTGCCGCCCTGATCTGGAGTTTTTTCATCTTTGGCCACGGGCAGACCGGCCAGCATCCGAGGGCTGTCTATGTCTGCACAGCCATCTTTGCACTCACCATTTATTTGATCTCGGTCTGGCAGATCAAGGAGGGCGAATATCCCCCGCCGGACCAGCACAAAAAAGGCGGGTTCATCGCCCCGGTCCGCGCCTACTTCGTGGAATGCTACAGCCAGCCTTATTACATGTGGATTTTTGTAGCATCGTGGCTCTATCAGACGGGCAATCTCGCCGGAATGTACCAGCAGTTCTACCTCAAGGAGGATTTGCACATGAATCTGACCATGGTCGGTGCGATCAATGGCTGGGTCAACCTGGCCACTACCGGCTTTGGAATGCTTTTCGGCTTTTACATCGGCGGCATCACCGACAAGTTGAAACCGGTGCGTCTCGTCGGCCCCTCCTACTTTATTCTGGCGGCGACAGTCTTCGGGGCGTTTCTTTTTATAACCGGGGAATGGAGCGCGGTCGGTTGGGGTATCGCCAGGAATGCTGTCAGTTTCGGCCAGGGGATCATCATCGGTGCGTTGACCGCTGAGCTTTTTCCCCGCGAAAAACTCGGCCAGTTTTGTTCCGCCCAGGCGGTCTTCTATCAGGTGCTCAATGCGATCGCGAATCCATTCATCGGCGATCTCTTCGATCATCTCAAAAACAACCGCCTCGGCTATCTCTGGACCGCGGTTTTCTACGCCCTCAGCGGCGTGGCTTACCTGAAAGTTTACAGCAACTGGAAGAAACGCCACGGCATGACACCGGTCCCCCACGCAGGATGAAATAGTCGCCCTTCCATCAGTATTGCGATTGAAACGTAAAAACCAAAAGATTTGGATACTGTTTGCGAATTTATTTCCCCCACCATGAGTTCCCCCACAACCCTCATCCCGCAGCCGATTGATACCCCGCCGGAGAAAATTTATTCCATCGGCACCCTCCGCTACAACCAGAACGCATTGTACATCCTCTTCTTCTGGTTGATGTGGAACGACTTCGGCATCACCCTCATCGAACAAATCGGCGGTCTGGGCTCTTTCCTGATGCTGGATCGCGGAGCCACTTATACACAAATGGCGCTGATGGGCGCCCCGGCGGCATTAATCTTCCCCTGGATTAATCCCTGGGTAAGCACATGGTCGGACCGTCACCGCGGCAAATGGGGGCGCCGCAGGCCTTTCCTCCTTTTTGCAGCGCCCTTTTTTGCCTTCTTCATGGCGGTATATCCCTTCATGCCGGATCTCTTCCGTATCCTGATGCATCATCAATGGATGGTGGCGCTTTCCGCTCATTTCCCCATAAGGGGAGACATTCTTTTCATGGGGATAAGCAGCCAGGTATCCGGCATATTTAATTCCGTCCTCATGGCCATCTTCCTGTATCTCTATTGGGATGTCGTGCCGGAATCGGTCTTGGGGAGATTTCAGTCCCTGTCGAAAATTGTCACCCTGCTGGCCGGCTTGGTCTGGAGCTTTTTTATTTTCGGTCAGGGCCAGACCGGCCATCACCCCAAGGCTGTTTACGTCTGCACCTCAATTTTTGGCCTGGCTATTTACATGGGCACCACATGGATGATCAAGGAAGGGGAATACCCTCCCCCGGACGTTCACAAGAAAGGCGGGAAACTTGCGATAATCCGGGCTTATTTTGTCGAGTGCTACAGCCAGCCCTATTATCTCTGGATTTTCGTCGCATCCCTCCTTTACCAACTGGGCAACCAGGGCGGAGGGTACCAGACTTATTATCTTCGCTACGACTTGCACATGGACCTTGATGTTCTCGGCTGGACTGGCGGCTGGGTAAACACCATTACCAGCGGATTCGGAATGATTTTCGGTTTTTACATCGGGGTCATCACTGACCGTCTGAAACCGATGCGGCTCATGTGTCCCCTCTATCTTCTTATGGCATTGGGCGCCTTTGGGGCTTATTTCTTTGTGCATGATAAATGGTCCAACCTTTACTGGTCCGTGGGGAGAACCCTCATTATATTCCCGATAGGTATTGTGGTCGGCGCTTTCACCGCGGAAATTTTTCCTCGCGAAAAACTCGGCCAGTTTTGCTCGGCCCAGGCGGTCTTTTACCAATTCTTCATTGCGATTGTGGGCCCGTTCATCGCCATGCTTTTCGATCATATCCATTACAATCGTCTTGGATACCTCTGGTCGGCCTTCTTTTACGCCCTCGGTGCGCTCGCCTATTTGAAAGTGTATTGGAATTGGAAAGCCAGGCACGGCCAGACACCCGTTCCACACGCGGGATGAAAAACACACCACTCCGGGCCGGTCAAAAACGAGCCTCAATCATTTATCCATGAAAACTAACAACCCGATGAAACTTTGGTACGATCAACCCGCAGGCGAAAACTGGAATCGCGCGCTCCCCATAGGCAACGGAAAACTGGGTGCGATGGTATTCGGCAATGTCATGTCCGAACGCATCCAGCTCAACGAGGACTCGCTCTGGAATGGCGGTCCGCGCGACCGCAATAATCCCTCCACCCTGGAGGCGCTGCCGGAAATCCGGAAGCTGCTGCAGGAAGGCCGCCTGGCCGAGGTCCACGCCATTGCAAACGACGCCCTCTCCGGCATCCCCGACAGCCAGCGATGCTACGAGCCCCTCGCCGATCTGTTGATCCGCTTCGAGCACGGCGATGTTCCCGGCGCCATTCCCGTGGGAAACCTCGCGAGTGCGGATGCAGGTTCCGTCCCCTTCGACCCCGCGCAATTCCCCACCTACCGGCACGAGCTCGATCTCGCGACGGCAAAGATCACGGTCGGATATTCCCTCGATGGCACCGATTACAGGCGCGAACATCTGGCCAGCGCCGTGGACAACGTGATCGCGATCCGGCTCACGGCGAGCAAGCCGGGCTCCATCTCCCTGCGCCTGCGCATGGAGCGCGGCCCGCGCGAAAGTTATTCGACCCGGTACGCCGACACGGTGCGCGCAATCGACGCCAGGGGTCTGCTGGTTTCCGGCAGGGCTGGCGGGGAAAAAGGGGTGCGTTTCGACGCATGCCTCCTCTCCGCGCAGGAAGGCGGCGAGGTGAAAGTGATCGGCGAAACATTGGTGATCAAGCATGCGGATGCGGTCACGCTCGTGCTGGCGTCCGCCACCTCGTTCCGGGAAACCGATCCTGCGGCCTACGCCTTGGAAAAAGCGCGCGCCGCCTTGGAAAAAGGCTGGGAGGCGATCGTCACGGATCATGTGCGGGAATACAGCGCCTATTTCGACCGCGTCGATCTGCAACTCGCCGGCGAAAAGGCAAACACCCGCGCGGAAAAACTGCCAACGGACAAGCGGCTCCAGCGTCTCGGCCGCGGAAGCAGCGATCCCGCATTGGAGGCGCTCTATTTTCAATTTGGCCGCTACCTGCTGATTTCCGCCAGCAGGCCGGGCAGCATGCCGGCAAACGGACAGGGAATCTGGAACCAGGAATTCTGGTCTGCATGGGGATCGAAATACACCATCAACATCAATCTCCAGATGAACTACTGGCCCGCCGAGGTCTGCAACCTGGCCGATTGCCATCAACCCTTGTTCGATCTCCTCGGGCGACTCGTCGAGACGGGTCGTGAAACCGCGCGCATCATGTATGGACGCGGCGGTTTTGTCGCCCACCACAATACCGACCTCTGGGCCGACTCCTGCCCCACGGATCGCAACCTTGGCGCATCCCATTGGCGTCTCGGTGGCGCGTGGCTCGCCCTGCATCTCTGGGACCACTACGATTTCGGAAGGGACGAAAACTTTCTCCGTGGCGCATACCCCATCCTCAAGGAGGCAAGCTGTTTTTTCCTGGATGACCTCATCACCGACGAAGCGGGGCGCCTGGTCGTCTCCCCTTCCTGTTCCCCGGAAAACACCTACCGCCTGCAAAGCGGCGAGGCAGGGGTCTTGTGCGCCGGTTGCAGCATGGACAGCCAGATTCTGGATACATTGTTCCGCCGTACCCATCGCGCGGCGAAAGTCCTCGACCTGGACGAGGAGCTCCGGACCGAGCTGGAATCCGCACGCGAGCGTCTCCCCCGTCCCGCAATCGGCAGCAAGGGCCAGTTGATGGAATGGTTTGAAGACCACGAGGAACTCGAGCCGCAGCACCGGCACGTCTCCCACGCGTTTGCTCTCTTCCCCGGCGACATCATTTCCCCCCGCGAAACGCCGGAACTGGCCGAAGCCCTGAAAGTCACTCTCAATACCCGCGGCGACGAAGGCACCGGCTGGTGCATGGCATGGAAAACCTGCCTCTGGGCAAGATTGGGCGACGCGGAAAGAGCACACCGCTTGTTAATGAATCTCCTGATGCCCGCCAGACAAAAACCCGGCGCACCATGGATCTCTTCTCAAGGCGGAGGTTCGTACCCCAACCTTTTCTGCGCCCATCCCCCGTTCCAGATCGACGGAAATTTCGGCGGCACAGCCGCAATCGCCGAAATGCTGCTCCAAAGCCACGGCAAAAGGAAAAACCCCGTCACCGGCGAATGGGTTCCCATCATCCACCTGCTCCCCTCCCTGCCCGCCGCCTGGAGAAGCGGCCAGATCCGCGGCCTGCGCGCCAGGGGCGGCTTCGAAATCGACATCACCTGGCACAAGGGCGCTCTCACCGGTTGCCAGGTACACTCCACCCGCGAAAACAACCTCTGTTTCCTGCAATACGGCGACAAAACCAAACAAATCACCGCACAAAAAGGCGCCGCCCTTTCCCTGAAAGCCGGCATGTTCTCAAACGAATAAAACCGCTAAAAAACCACCCCAATTTCCACCCGAAAAACCTGGAAACTTCACCCGTTTCGCTTCCATTGGCAGGGCTAATCAACCGTTGCCAACCCTTACCAACCGTCAGCTATCCCGCATCCCTGCCAAACCGCCCGGGTCCCTGGATCAACATCAAAACCGGATGATTCATTCGCTGGCCCCATCGAAGCAGTTTGAGACTGTTGCGATATTTGGCCAAAATAAAACGGGAATTTATTCCCCCGCGGTGCAAACGCTCTCAATGTGCAATTCGCCATCGGGATTATCAGGATCCAATACGGGCTCGATTTCCAGCGTGTGTTTGCCGGTGGCAAGCTGGGTGGCAATCGGAATCCATGAAAATAAATGTGCGTCTTTATAGCCTGGCGCAAAGCGGCTCATATTATTGGGCCAAGCCTCAAAAAACTGGCTTCCGTCCTTGCTTTTGATCTCGTATGGCACTGGCTTGCCATCGATTTTGACCTTGAAGGAAAGACCGTTGCCACTTTTCTCACCAAAGAGTCCCACAAATGTGCCGGTAAATTCTATCTTCAATGGGTCAATATCGGTGATCGCCTTTTGCTGTCCTTTTTCTTTGCCGCCGCATACCGCCATATCGGCCATCCAACGGCTCGAAAGCCCGTCGTACCAAAGGGCAGTGCGATAAGCCGTATGCCGGCGCCATCCTTTCGGTAATGTGCCATCAACCAGAACAGTCCGTTCAACCTCGTGAAACTTGTCTGAGAAAACTGGCTTTTCGGGGACTACGCAAACACGTCCGTCTGCAATGGCTTTTTCCAACCCATCCCGCACCGTATTAAAAAAAAGCGTGTAACCAAAATCATACGGATGAGCCTGATCGGCAGGCCAGATTTTATCCTCGGGAACCTGGCCGGAATGCACCAGATCGCCAACGGAAACCAACACGTCGGCCACTGCAGTATGATATGCTTCAGCGAGTTTTTTGTGATCGAGATAGAGAGGGAGTTGATACGCTTCTGGCGCCCTGAAAAACTTGAAGGTGAAGAACTCCTGCTCCACGGGGATTCCCGCGCCGATCATCTTGCGCAGGATGCCTTCATAGGCTGCCAGCTTTTCCGGGTTTGTGGCGTCCGGGCCGTCATTCATGGTGAAATCGTAAAAAACGAGATCGGGCTTCTTTGAGAGCACGTCGCGCTGAAGGCGAAACATGCCCAGATCCGAGCCTGTGCCACCGATGGCCGCGTCGTGAAAATTGAATGGAGTGTTGGGATATTTTTTGTGCAGATAATCCATCATCAACCCCCGCCAACTGGTTGTGCCCGGGTCGCTGGCATTGGCGCCATAGGTGAGGGAACCGCCGAAAAAGACCACGGTGAGAGGTTCCTTGGCGCGGGCTTTGCGGTCGAACTCACTAAATGAAGCAGAGGGACTTCCGGAGACGGTCATAAAGTTAAGAAGTAGAATAGCTAAGACTAGAAGGGATTTCATGGTAGTTGAAACTGACAGACTATTTAAAAGTCAAAGTTGAAAGCCAAATAGAAAATGCCCTCCGGTCCCCACCGGAGGGCATCGCACCTGCTAGGCAGGTCTTGGAGATAGCTGACGGTTGGTAAGGGTTGGCAAGGGTTGATTATCCCTGGCAAGCTTTGGCATAAAATGAAGACAATTTAGCTTGTCCGACGTTTGCGCAATCTCTGGAAGCCGATGAGCATTCCAAACCCGCCCAAAATCATCCCCCAAGTGCCGGGCTCGGGAATCGCCGTCAACACGATGTCGTGTCCGCCGATCGTCGCGTTGGCGCCATCCGCAAAATTCCCCGTGTAACTCAGCGCGAATTCCTGACTTGTTCCGTTCACAGTCACATAGACATCGCCAATCGTGTTATCCACCCCGTCCGCCGCAAACCGGTCGTTCGTTCCCGCGTAGTAGATCAGCCCCGAGGTGGTCGTTCCATTCACATCCAGCGCAAGTGTCTCGAAACGGCCCGCTGTCAGCCCCGTCCCCAGGTTGAACACGAAGTAGTTGTCCAGTGTGCTGTTGGAGGACTTCGCGTTGTAATTGCTCGAGGCATTCGACACCAGGCTGGCGTAATCCGTCGTCGAGAGCGTCAACTGCAATGTCACCCCAGAATTGCTTGACCCGATGTTCCCGCTTGTCTGGATCTGGCCCGTTGTCTGGCTTTGCAGCGACACTCCCGTGCCAATCCCGAGGTTCACCTGTCCGGCTGTCCCCGTCACGATCATCTGCGAGTAGAACAAACCTGACTTCACTGCCTGCGGCGTTCCCGCGCTGCCGGTGGTAGCCACATTGAAGTTCGCCATCGCCCCCCCATCGTAGCTCAGGTCCGTGGTCATCACTCCGGTCTTATTCCCCACTCCGGGGCTGGTCACGCCGCCTGCGCTCACCGTCAATGCGCTCGTGATTGTTCCCGTGCCGGACAATGTGCTGCCGCTCCCGGTCGTCACCGCTCCGCCACCCAATGTCCCGTTCACCGCAAGGCTGCTTCCGTTGCTTAGGCTCGTTCCGGCCGTCGCATTCACCGTCCCGCTGCTGATCGTGTTGCCGCTTCCGTTCACCGCAAGGCTTGCCACCGTCAATGTTGCGGCGCTGCTGATGTCATCCGTGCCGTTCAAGGTCGTTGCTCCCACCGAGCCCGTGCCGGAGAGGGATGCTCCCGCCGCCAGCGTGTCGCTGCCGCTCAAGGTGCCGTTCACCATGAATGCGGAGGCTGCGTTCTGTGTCGCATTGCCGCTGATCGTTCCTGTGCTCAAGGTGTTCGCCGAACCGCTCACGCTGAATCCCTGTGCCAGCGTCAATGTACCAAGGCTGCGGAGCGTGCTTGAGCCGGTCAAGGATACAGGGCCGTTCACCGTCCCGATTCCTTCCAGCGTTGCCGCGTTCACCGTCACCGCGCTGCTGCCGGACAATGAGCCATCCACCTTCAACGCTCCTGCGTTCACGGTCGTCGTCCCGCTGTAGCTGGCAGAACCCGAGATGTCCAATGTCCCCGTCCCCGACT
>JBAVPB010000362.1:0-46003 GCA_049692655.1 Chthoniobacteraceae bacterium
TTGCGGAGAAGCGCCAAATAATCCGGGATCGCCTGCGAATTATTTTTGCGGACTTGCGCCGGGTGGTGGTATTGTATTCACCAATGCCTCCGTACATCCCCCTACTCTCCACGGAAGAAATGCTCAACGACCAGGTGGCGTTTCCGCTGCTCACGGAAGATGAGATCCGTGACGTGGCAAGCTTTGGCCGCCGCGCACATTACGAGGCGGGGGACATGATCTTCGAAGTGGGTCACTCGCGAGGGGAATATATCGTCCTCCTCGAAGGGAAACTGGAAGTGCTCGACACCTCGGGGGACGAGGAAAAGCTGATCACGATCCACAGCAGCCGGGGGAGTTTCCTCGGGGATATCAATCTGCTCGCGGGGATTCCCTGCAATATATTTTCCTGCCGCACCCCCTGCCCCACCGAGGTGATCCTGCTGCCGGTCGATAATCTGCGGAACATGATGATCCATTGCTCCTCGATCGGGGAAAAATGGATGGATGCCATGTTGCGGCGGCGCGAAATCCTGAGCCAGCGCGGCTTTGACGGGTTGCGTATTTTCGGTTGCCACGGGAACGCCCCTACGCTGCATCTGCGCGAGTTCCTATACCGGAACGGTGTGCCTCACCGCTGGATCGACACGGGTGATCCCGAGAATGCCGCGCGGATTGCCCGGCTCGGGGACGGACCTTTTCAATTTCCACTCGTCACCTGGTCGCGCAAGATACTGATGCAGGATGCAAAGGTGCCCGCGCTCGCCGACTTCCTCGGCGTGCGGCGGCCGATCCCTGATGAGTTGTTTGACGTCGTCATCCTTGGCAGCGGCCCTTCCGGACTGGGAGCGGCGGTGAGCGCGGCATCCGAGGGACTGCGCACGCTGGTGCTGGACCGCATGGGGCCGGGCGGGCAGGCGGGATCGAGCTCGCGGATCGAGAACTACGCGGGATTTCCCTCGGGGCTCAGCGGGCATGACCTCGCGATGCGGAGCTATCTGCAGGCGTTGAAATTCGGCGCGATCTTTTCCGCGCCCTGCGATGTGAAATCCATCCGCACCGGGGCTGATGGAGTGCATGAGGTCCATCTCCAATGCGGCACCATCGCAAAGACAAGGACGGTGATTGTCACCACGGGCGTGAGCTACAAGAATCTCGATGTAAAAGGATTGAACACCCTGCGCGGGGTGGGCGTTTACCATTCCGCCACGCTGGTCGAGGCGACGCTGTGCGACGGGCGTCCGCTGCATGTGATCGGCGCTGGAAATTCCGCGGGACAGGCGGCGATGTTTCTCTCCAAGCACAACGCGCACATCAATCTCATCGTGCGCGGGGGAGATCTCCGCAAAAGCATGTCCTCCTACCTCTCCGAGCGGGTGGATGCAAATCCGCGCATCACGGTGCGGCTGCACTCCGAACTCCGTGCCTTAAAAGGGGTGGATATGCTCGAGAAAGTGACGATTGAAAATACTTCCACGGGAGAAACCAGCGAGGATGATTCCTGCGGGGTATTCGTCTTCATCGGCGCGACTCCATGCACGGATTTCCTGGGGGACGATGTCTGCAAGGATGAAAGAGGCTTCCTGAAAACCGGCGCGGACGTGGTGGCATGCGGCAAATGGCCGAGCAAAACCCGTCTGCCTTGTATTTTGGAAACATCGGTGCCCGGCATCTTTGCCGCTGGCGATTGCCGATCCGGCACGACGAAGCGCGTGGCATTTTCCGTGGGCGATGGATCGCTCGCCGTCAACTGCGTGCATGATTTCCTGGGGACGTATGATTAGCATGACTGGCCGGGACCTCCTCGGCGAAACCGAGCAATTCCTCCACCAACAAATCCCGCTGTCGCGCGCAATGGGCGTAAACGTGGAGGGCTACGACGGGAAACAACTCGTCCTCACCGCACCGCTTCCGCTCAATCACAACCATCTCGGCACCGCATTTGGCGGGAGCCTCAGCGCCATCGCTACACTGGCGGGCTATGCGCTGCTCTGGCTGGAACTGGACGACCGCGAATGCCATATCGTAATCAGCAAGAGCTCGATCAGCTTCCGCCGGCCTGTGGAGGGAATCATCCGCGCAGTTTGCCACCGGCCCGGGGATGCAGCGCTGGCGGGGTTTAAGAAGAAATTTGCGCTGAAAGGGAAGGCGCAGATCCGCCTGACTGTCACCATCGGAGAGGAAGGCCGCACGGCTGTTGATTTCGAGGGGATCTATGTTGCGAAGAAGTGAGCGGCGGTTAATCTCCCGCCGTATTTCCGCCTTATCAATCCCGGGAGTTTTCAGCGGGAAGCGCGACATGCGCGGCCAGCTTCGCGCGAAGTTCATCGAGTAATTCCGGCTGCATGAATTCATATTCATCCGGAATGTGGAGACAGACAACGCGCCTGCCTTGCATCGCCCCGGGAAACTTAAGGCGCAGCCTGCTTAGATGCGATTTCTCCATGCAGAAAATGATGTCGGCCCAGCCAAGATGCCCCGCTGTGACCACGATCCTGGCATCCGGCTGCGTCCCTGCCGAGCGGGCCTGACAGGGAGGGAACCCCTCAAACAACTTCTCGGCGGTCAGGCTGCGGAGCCGGTTCCGGCTGCAAATGAAGAGGAGCTTTCTGATCGGCCCCTCGTCGTCCACTACGCGCGATTTCATCCGCTCCCGCGCGCGGTCCGGCGTCACCCCTGCTCCGCGATCTTCTCGTGCAGCAGTTTTTTGAATTGCTCGATGCCTGTATTCTGCTCCGCGGAAATCGGGATGATCTTCACCCTTTTTACACGCAGCTTGAATGCCTTCAAATTCTCTTCCGCGCCCGGCAAATCCATCTTGTTCGCGACCACGATCCATGGGCGCTTGGTCAGCGCCGGATCGTAAAGCTTCAGCTCCTCGCGCAGCTTGCCGAGATCCTCCGCCGGATTGCGCCCCTCGCTCCCCGCCATGTCGATCACATGCACGAGCAGCTTGCAGCGGACGATGTGCCGCAGGAAATCATGGCCCAAGCCCACGTTCTTGTGCGCCCCCTCGATCAGCCCGGGGATGTCCGCGACCGTGGCACGCGCGAAGCCTGGAAAATCCACCACGCCCACGATGGGATGCAGCGTCGTGAACGGATACGGCGCCACCTTGGGATGAGCCGCCGAGATTTTGCCGATGAGCGTCGATTTGCCGGCGTTCGGATATCCCACCAGCCCGGCGTCCGCTATTTTGCGGAGCTCGATGTAAAACGTCCCCTCCTCGCCCTTGTCGCCCTCGGTGTACTGGCGCGGGACGCGATTGCGCGAGCTTTTGAAATGGATGTTCCCCTTCCCTCCCTCGCCGCCTTTGCAAAGAATGAGTTCGTCGCCCAGCGTTGCAAGATCAGCCACGAGTTCGAGATCCTCCGTGGAGA
The DNA here is from genome assembly GCA_049692655.1 of Chthoniobacteraceae bacterium. Taxonomy (GTDB): domain Bacteria; phylum Verrucomicrobiota; class Verrucomicrobiia; order Chthoniobacterales; family Chthoniobacteraceae; genus DASZPK01. The sequence continues at coordinate 3,360 of JBAVPB010000362.1, forward strand.
ATTTCGGCTTCTCTTTTTTCTCAAAATCATCCGGGTCAAACGGCGCAGGCACCAGGTCCAGCGGTACGCGATACACCAGCGTGCCGATCGGCACCGCGATCTCCACGTCCTTCGCGGCCCTGCCGTAGCACTGCTTCCCACGCCCCGGGTCGCCGTTTTTTGCCTTGATGATCGGCTCGTAGAAAAAGCCCGCCAGGTTATCGACATTCGGGTCAGCCGTAAAAATAACGGAGCCGCCGCGGCCGCCGTCGCCGCCATCGGGACCGCCGCGCGGCACGAATTTCTCGCGACGAAAGCTCACGCTGCCGCAGCCGCCGTCGCCCGCCTTCGCCTGGATTTTTATGTGATCAACAAACATGGATTTAAATTAGTGGGGCTATACTGTTTGTTATTCACGGCGAGTATGCAAGCGGCATCGGCGGAAAGGACGGCTGTGTTTTCCCGCCAATGAAGTTCGGAAATAAAAATCCAAACAAATTTCTTGTAATACACTACTTATATAGTAGGGTTTTTCCATTCACCTGATTGGCCGGCAAAAAACGGCATCCGAATGTGCGGCGGGGTCGCCAAGTGGCAAGGCACGGCTCTGCAAAGGCCGTATACGCCGGTTCGATTCCGGCCCCCGCCTCCCGGCTGCTCAATCCCCTGACGGAGGATACTTTTCAAACTTCGCCAGCGCCGGATTCATCGGGTCCCACGCGTGCGCGTCCGAAGTCCACACATTCATCTGCGGGCTGAACCAACCCGGATCATCCAGGCTCGCGGCGATGATAGCGGTGATGTGCGGAGCCGCGTCGGGATTGCCCATGATGGGCGAGCCGCATTCCGGGCAAAAGCCCCTGTGGGTCTCGCCACCCGCTTCGCTGGGCGAGGAATAAAAGCGCAGCGTTCCTTGCAGGAGCTTGAACGCCTCCTTAGGCACGACGACGAGGGACGAAAACGGTCCCCCGCTGGCCCGCTGGCAATCCCGGCAGTGACAGTGAAGCATCACCAGCGGTTCCGCCGTGGATTCGTAGCGAACCGCGCCGCAAGCGCAGCCGCCTGTGAATGGTGTAGTTATTTTGTTCATAGTTTATTGGTGTATGAGTTGATTGTTTTTGTTCGTCCAATGCCGCAACCGTCTGGCCGCAATGAAAATCAATGACGCCACGCACAACATCACGAGCGCCGTCCGCAGATACGTGGCGGTCGGCAAAGAGATCCCGATACCGGTCGCAATCGCCACATATGCAGCCACGCATACGGGACACTTGGGAATCAATGCCAGCATCACGCCCGGCACGACCCAGCCGGCAATCTCTCCGCCCCGGCGCAACCCCGACGCGGGCCGGCAGCCCTTGCCACCGGCTCGCGTCTTGATCTCGCAGCAGTTGCGCGTGTTCACACGCCCGCCTCCTTCGATCCACAGCCGCATGATGATGACGAACCAGTCGCCGCCGCCCCCGTCTCCGGCCAATAGGGCTTGTCCGCATCGGCAAACGCGTTGGTGTCATAGCGATCATGGTAGCGGACCCACTCCATCGGAAATCCCAGGTGATCTTCGTCGCGCCCCTTGGGCACCATGTCGAGGATCCTGTAGGTGCTCATCAGCAGCTCCAGGCCGCGTCCGTAGGTGGAGTAAGTATGGAAGACATCCCCATTGGCATCCTTGATGAAGACGCTCAGACCCGGCGCCTCCGCGCTGGGGAATTCCTGCATCTCGTAATTATAGTTCACCTTCCCCTGCGCAAGCTCCTCCTTGGTGAAGGCCACATGGAAGTCCGAGTTGAAATCGCCGCCATGCGACGACACCCACTCGAAATCCCACCCCATGCGTTTCTGGAACACCTCGATCTTCTCCAGCGGCGCCCGTGAGACCACCGCCAGCGTGACGTCGCGGGCCGCCAGGTGCGAAAGCGCGCCATCGAAATGGTCCGACACGAACGAGCAACTCGGGCACCCCTCCTGCCAGTCCGGCCCAAACATGAAATGGTAGATCACCAGTTGGCTCCGGCCGGCGAAGAGATCCGCCAGCGCCACCCTGCCACCCGGTGCATCGAAGACGTAATTTTTCCCGACCTTCACCCACGGCAATTCCCGTCGCTCGGCGGCCAACTCGTCGCTTACCCGTGTGGCCTCCTTCTCTTTTTTCAGCAGCGCCTTGCGGGCCGCGATCCATTCCTTCTGCGATACCACTTTGTGCTTCCGCATCAGATTTTGCGGTTCAGATCCATTTGCATTGGTGCTCATGATTTACCTTTCGTGATTTGGCTGCTCCTGCGCCCGCGGGAGAAACCGTTGTTAGTTTTATTCAGTTACATTGTTACGACGAACGACGCCTGCATTCAGGACAGTCCCTCCTCCAAAAACTTCGCAAGGCTGTCCGCGACTCTGCTCCATCCCCGCGCGTGACTGTCCCGGCTCTCCACCGTGGCGAACCTCGTATGCGTGAACACAAACTCCGTCCCCTCGCCCCGCTTGAGGAATTCCACGGTGATCAGCGTCGTCTTCCCTTCCACCTCGCCGAATTCCTCGCCGCCCCCATCCTTCTCCCAGTCCCACGTATAGACCAGCCGCTCCGGCGCACGCACCTCGCGGAACTCCCCCACCGCTGTGAAAAATTCCCCGTCCGGATTCTTCATCTGGATGCGGAATTTTCCGCCCACCCGCAGATCCATCGTGGCAAATGGCACCACCATCCCCGGCTCCGGTCGCATCCATTCCTTGATATGTTCCGCCGATGTCCACGCATTGAACGCCATCTCCTGCGGCGCCTTCAGCATCCGTTTCAGGATGAGCGTCGCGTCATCCGGCTTCTGCACTTCATTATTTAGATTCATCTTGTTTGTTTTCCTTGGTTTGTAGTTTCTCCAAATAGCTTTCAAACTGGTCCAGGTTCCCTTCCCAGAATTTCCGGTAGCGGTTGATCCACGCCTGCGCCTCCTGCATCGGCTTCGCCTCCAGCGCCAGCGAATGCACCCGCCCATTCCGCCGCCGCCTCACCAGCCCCGCCTTCTCCAGCACGATCAAATGCTTCGACACCGCAGCGAGCGACATCCGGTGCGGCCGCGCCAGGTCCGTCACGCACCCGTCCCCCTTCGCCAGTTGCGACAGGATCCGCCGCCGCGTCGGGTCCGCCAGCGCCCCGAAAGTCCGGTCCAGCAGCTTCGAGCTATATTCAACCATATGGTTGAATATGAAACGAAATAAAAACGAATGCAATAAATTTTTGCGTTAAATTTTTTTGACCCTTATCCGGCAAGCCGGGGGCTACCAGCTACGGGCCGGGAGGATTGGCGGACGGTGGCAATCAGGAGTTCCAGGGGAGTTCAAAGTCCGTTTTTTTCCAAAAATGCGCCTCAAATGTGTGCCGGATCCCATTCTTCAAGCTGGGCAAAATTTGAATATCCTCCATGATTTTTGCAGCCGTTTCGGCGGGGGAAAAGCCGATGACATCAGGCCGGATACCACGGTCCTGCAGGTATGGCGAGCGGACTGCTCCCCGGCAAAAAACCAGTGAGGCGGTTTGGGCCAGTTTCTCCGCGATCAGGGGTTCATGGTTGCAAAACCTGTCCGCCGTGGGCAGGTCCAGAAACCCAATGGCCACTTTTTGTTTCCGGCTGGCCGCTTTGCTTTTCCGCAGGACCTCCATGGGATCATCGGAGCAGGGTTCTACCGCCAGCCCCGCTCCAGCCATGATGGATTTAAAAATCCTCAGCTCGGCATCATAGGCGATGTTTTGGAAATTAATCGGGAGCAAGACCGTGCCGATTTTATCCTCCCGCCAGTGGTTGGCGAGCTCTACATAAGCCGGTTTCCAGTCCTGGATATAAGTGACGGCAGGCAGGTTCGTTTTGGCCTCGGTGGTCTGGATGACGACGATGCGAACCCCGTGATCCTGCAAAGTAAGGATATTTTGATGGCATCGCGGCCCGGGATTTTGCCAGATGACTATGTCGAGCTGGTGTTTAAGGAGGCGCTCCGCAAAATCGGCATGGCTTTCCTCTTGTTTCGTCACATGAAAGATGAGGTCGGCCACAAAGCCGCGAAGGCGGAGACGTTCCTCCAGATCCATGTTTACATGCCGGGTGAATGAAGAGGCGATAATCATATCCAGCCAGATGGGAATCCCAACGACACCACGGATGGAATGGATCGGCGCGTTTTTTTTGCCCGAGAGCAGAGTGCGTGAACCGCGTATCCGGTTGAGCAATCCCTCCTGTTCCAGCGACTCGTAAACAACTGCAATGGTACGCAATTGAACATCGAAAAAAACCGCGACATCCCTCATTGAATAAAATGTCTGCGGGGTATCCTTTTGTAAATTCTTACACAAACCGCGGAGCATCTCCAAAATTGACCGGTAATGGGTTTGGCCTTTGGAAAGACCATTAAAATGAGGAATCACCTCCTTGAGTTGGGGAAGGTTCCGGATGGTATTATGACGTGCCATGTAAATAATCCGTTTGCAAAAAAATGTATGATAGGGCCGGTTTTGGCAAGGCTGCTTAAATCACCAGTTTCCCCGACATCGTCGTAGTCGCATGTCCACGCAGCTCGACCCGTTCGCCAAGAAGACGGACGTCAAGTTCCCCTCCACGCGCTGACAATTGCCGGGCCACAAACGCAGTCTTGCCGAGCCGCCCGGACCAATACACAGCCAGCGCGCAATGCGCGGAACCGGTGACCGGATCCTCGGGAATGCCCGATTGCGGCGCAAAGAACCGGCTCACGAAATCGGCGCCCTCTGTCACCGATGCAGCGGTGACGATCACACCGGTCTCATGCCACCCCGCCAGGATTTCCAGCTTGGGACGGCAGTTACGGACTTGCACCTCGTCGGGCAGCACCAGCATCAGGTTCATCGCCGTCGTTCCCGCGCAAGTCACCGGTCCGTCAACCCCGAGCACCTCCGCCGCCATGGATGGCAGCGACGCTGCCGCAGGTCGCGTAGCCGGGAAATCCATGGCGATCTTACCATCGCCGCTGCGCATGCAGACCAGTTCCCCACTATGGCGCGTCTCGAATCGGATCGCTTCATCCGCCTGCGCAACTGACCGCTGCCACAACGCATGCGCGGCCGCCAGCGTCGCATGACCGCACAGCGGCACCTCCCGCATCGGCGTAAACCACCGGAGCGAAAACCTACCATCCGCCAATGGCCGGACAAACGCAGTCTCAGCCAGATTGAACTCGGCCGCGATTGACTGGCACACTGCATCGGCCGGATCGTTGTTCAACAACACCACAGCCGCCGGATTCCCCTTAAACGGGCGCGTACTGAAAGCATCAACGACTAAATATGGAATTTCCATCGCTTTGGAGCGGAACCGCCAAAATCCTTGGCCTCATTATACAATCAAACATTTTTCAGACAGAATCCCTTTTAATCCTGTAAATCCTGTCCAAAAATTCTTCGTTTTTTTGCCGGGCAAAGATCGTCCCGCTACTTCTTCTCCTTCTCCGGCTCCTGTGGAGTTTTTTCATTCGCGATACCCACCAGCGGCACCCCGAGATTGCCCACCGGAATATAAATCGTGGAATGGTTCGGCGACCCCACCATCGCCAGTTGCGCCTGGATCGCCTCATGCTGGAGATACATCGGCGTCAATTTCTGCTGGACCACATCCATCGCCTTCGCGATGCCTTCCGCCTCGATCAGACGCTTCTCGGCATCCTTCTGCGCGATCAGATTTTGTGTGGTGCGCTGTTCCAGTTCCTGCGTCGCAGCCAGTTTCTTGGCGACCGCATTGGCGATTTCCGGCGGGTATTGGATATTGCCGATCACCACGCTCTGGATTTCAAACGGCGTCCCCTGCGCGAGCTCCTTGATCCGCGTTGTTATTTTCGCACCGATGTCCGTGATGCTGTCCTTCACGTCCAGCCCGTTCAGCTTTTGCACTTCATCCCGGGCATACGTCCGCAGCGGCTGCGCGATGTAGTTCTTGTAGGCGTTCTCAACCACCTTGTCTGTGCTGTCCCCGCGATCCAGCGTGCTGAATTTTTCCACAAGCATTTGCACATCACTCTCCCTCACCTTCCAAAGCAGATGCACCTCAAACTGGATCTGGAGATTATCCTTGGAAAGCACAGCCGTCGTCCCGTCAAACGGCTCGGTATAAGTGTACGGCGTGATGCTCACATTCTGCACATGCCCCAGCCACATGCGGCCCGTGGAAGTAGGCCCCGTCTGCAAGCCGATAAACTTTGTTTTACCCAGCACCGACCCCTGGGTGACGTAACCCACATAGCCCGCCGGGGTTTCACAGTTGTTGGAACCCGCAAACCAGATTGCGAATACGATGATAAGCACCGCCACGGCGCCGCTGATTGAGATTTGTTTCATAGTTTCTGCCTTTCGGAATGTTGTATCGGTTGATCCCAAGTGAAGAACACCGGTTTACCGGTTTGAATGGGGAATCAACGCGAAAACGAATGATAACGGCACCCCGCTTGTAGGCAATCTAAAGATAGCCCCACCAAATTCCGCACCTCATCGAACGCCAAAGGCGTTCCGCCCTCGCTGCCTGGGGTTGGTGCGACGCAGGAGCACCTACCCAGGTCCAACGTCCTCTTCCATCAACCTCAACGAGGTTGCGCCCGCTTCTTGTTGGAATGCGTGGCACGCTCTAAAGAAAATCCGCCGAATTCAGCACATCAATCCGCGCCGCAGTCACATCCCCGAGAAATTGCAGTTTCCGGCTCTTTCTCTCCACAGGCGACGCCACCTTGAGATAAAACTCCAATCCTTCATCGCGCTTTTTGATCCACGCCCGCTGGCTGTCTCGTACGGCGGCAACCTGATCCTTCTGCGTCCGTGCAATTCTCTCGCCATAGCTTTTGTTCAACTGCCGGTCGAGCACGTCGAATCGTTTCTGCAACCCGGCCACATCCGGCAGCGGATCGCTCGGCTCCGCACACCGCAGCATCGTCGAATCCTTCAACTTGTTCACCGCGCGCAGATAATCCGTGATTTCGAAAGTCTTTGTCCGCGTGTTAAAATAAAACACGCCGTGATGTTTCGGCGTGAACATGTCTCTCCTCTCGTCCCCCCCGGCCAACTCGATAAGGAGCCGGCTCGAGTCCCAGCTCCAGCAGACAAAGAATGTCATCTCACACACTCCGGCGGCAAAATAATCCTGCTTCAATGCCCCGAGTTTCACGCCGGACTTCCAGGTGTTTGCATTGAAGGAGTCCGCCCTGTCGAATTTCGCCGGGCTCAGGCGTTGGTAAAGGTTGCCATTCCTCATGCCTGAGCCGACATGATACAAAGCGAAAATCCATTGCTCATCCGGCGACGCGTGAAATTCATCCTCGACTTCCGAATCAGCCGATTCCTTCGGCAGCTTCGCTTGTTGGCTGGGATTTTTCGTCGAAACGACCACCGCCTCATCGCCATCAGCCTCGATGCGTAGCGTGCCGCCCGGGCTGGTATAAAGCGCATCCGAACTCTCCTCCCCTGCCCCACTCACGGGAAAGTCGGCACTAATCGCAGCCCAGATGGCCAGGATCACAAAGCACCGTTGGGAATTCGTTATCATCAAATTTTAAACAGCCTTTAACAGTCAGCAGCCTGTCATAAAAACTTCCAGAAGACAGCAACAGAAAGCGCGTAAAATGCAAAGACAATGAGGCTGCCTTTCCAATGCACGCTTGCCGGGGCATCGTCCGCAGGCAGCAGCCACCAGCCGAGCCAGCGGCAGAGTGGCGGCATGGTCATGTACCCCGTGAGCGCGACGCTGATTGCATTCCCAATGAACCCCGCCAGCGCCGACTTGATGCCGAGGCCGCCCAGCAACTTCATGAGGAACAGGATCTCCAGGCACACGATGGGATAGAGCCCGAGAAGCACCAGCATGGTGGTCTTCCAGTTCGGCGGCGCCTTGCCCGATGCATCAGTCGGCACCCAGCCGGGAAATGAGGTATCCACCCGATGCTGATAGGAAACGGTGACAAGACCCTTAGCTTCCTCCAGCAACTGCTTGCGCACCTGGGAATTCATCCACCGGTTCAGGTCATCGATGCTGGAGAACCGCATGAGCGTCATCCAGCCTGCGTCAGTCCGTTTGGGAGGTGGTTGGGAGTAGCCGCCCTGGTAGCCAGACGACTTCGCCTGCTCTTTCTGGATGCGGGCGGACCAATCCTGATATGCCGCTTCTTTTCCGGGCGCAACCTGGTCGAGGATAACCTCCGTCACGCTGCTTTCGACACGGTATTGCGCGGCGGCATCGCCGGTCAGTTCGGTGACTTCGCTATCAAAAAGAGGCTTTGCTTCCGCGAAAAGTTGATTGCGGGTTTCGCTCACACGCCATGCGCGGAGGTGTTCGATGGAATCAAAGCGGTTTACGAATACCCATTCAGGGGTATCCTCATTCTGCGGGGGGATCACCTCCCGGCTGGTAAAGCCTTCCGTGGCCATCAACGCGGCGCTGAAGCGTCCGTTCCAATCCAGAAACTCGTCTTTCTTCCCGCCGCGAAGGCGGACAACACTGATCAGTTTGACGGGACCGCTGGAAAACGTGGGTGGATTACTCATGTTGGTACAATGGAAAGCAGATGGCATGCTTGTAGCTTCGGGAATGTCATCCATTTTTGGAGCTGCACTCCAGAAGCTATCGGTCAGTGAGGATGACGCGGTCAGTTTTTGATTCCAAACCAATAATGACAAACCTTCGATCTTCCCCTACCCGCAAAGGAGCGTTTCTTCCGAAAATCATTCATCGGAACCTTGCACCCTTCGCCCTGCTGCTTGCGCTGGTTTTGATCCCGGGCGCAGCCCCGGCTTTCGCTTCTTCCCTGTCCATGGAGGACGACGTGTATCCCGGCTTCGGCATCAGCGCAAACCCGGCGGCGACGAATCTCACCACGGGCTCGGGCGAGGCGCAACGCCTGGTCTTGGAACAGCTCGGCATCAAGGATGATCACGGCGTGCGATTCGGCGGCATCTGGCTGGCGGATTCCAATTGGCTGATGTCCGGCGGCGCCCAACCCGGGGCGGTCAGCGAAAACAGCGTGTTCATTCTCGACAGCCATATCGATCTCGAAAAACTCACGGGCTGGTGGAAGGGCGCTTCCTTCGGCGCGGAATTTCTCCAACTCAACGCCTCCCGCACCAATCAGCAGGCTGGCAGCGTGCAGGGCTACAACAGCATACCTGGGCCTGATCCCCTCAACCGCTCAGAGCTTTATCAATTGTGGATCCGCCAGGAATTGTTCGATGGCAAGTTTTCCTTCCGCATCGGCAAGGTCTCCCCCACCTTCGATTTCGGGAATGTGCTGCGCCCGGTGCCGCTGGATGACAGGGCGGGTTTCATCCCGGCAGTGAGCGGCCTGTTGTTCACCCCGGCTTTCATCAATCCCACCATGCTGGGCGTGTCGCCGGGCTACTATAATTCCGCCTGCGGGGTGACGCTGCATTTCACGCCGGTGAAGTGGTGGTATCTCAACTATGGGGCCTACGATGGAAATATCGCGCACGGGGAGCAGACCGGGCTCATGGGGCCGAAGTTTAACGGCTACTTTTACCATATCGCGGAGACGGGGTTCCTCTGGCAGCTTGGCCGGGATCAACTGCCGGGACAGCTATCCCTCGGGGGCTGGCACCAGACCGGATTGCTCCAGGGCCCGCCGGGAATTTCCGAGGATGGCGCAAATGGCTTCTATGCTTTTGGTTCCCAGCGGCTGTGGTACCGGCAACCAGGCGTGAACAGTTCAGGCATCACTTCTTTTTTCCAAGTCGGCACGAATGATTCCGCTACGCTCCCGGTCAACCGCTATCTCGGCGCGGGATTTACCGCGTTTGGCCTCGTCCCTTGCAGGCCGGATGATTCCACCGGCATCGGCATTGCGTGGTCGCGGCTGAACCGGAATATTTTTCAGCGCAACAGCGAGCTGATGCTTCAAGCCTATTACCAGGCACGGATTACGGACGGCGTTTACCTGGAGCCCGCCCTCACATACATCCCCACACCGGGCGCATCGCCGGATCTGAAAAGCGCGTGGGCAGGAACCTTGCGCCTGACCATCCTTTTTTAAGCCGTATCCAAGCAGTTTGGGGATAGGAGATTGTCTCCAAACGAATCTGGACGTCACAGCAATATTCCGGGGAGCGCCTGCGTCTCTCGGGCTGGTTGCTGAGTCTCGCCGCAACGAATTTTTTCCAAAACCCACCCACTGCTATCCGGCGACGCCTCTCACAGCACGCACCAACCCCGGAAAAACCGCCACCCCGTAAACTGATCCCATAATGCCCAAACCCAAGGTTGTGCCCGCTTTGCCACTTAATCCCCGTTCATTCATGCCGAAGTGCATGACACGCTCTGAAAATCACCACACACATGCACAATTCTCAAAATCAGGTGGGCGGGCATTGATCCTGCTCAAACCCTTGGTCTCTAAACCCTAATCTGTTTCCAAATAAAAATATGAGCACCCAAAAACCAGAACACGAAAAATTCATCCGCCGCGCCATTGAACTCTCGGCCAAGGCCGCTCTCGAATTCAGCACCGGCGGCGCCTTCGGCGCGGTCATCGTGAAGGACGGCAAGATCCTTTCCGAGGGGATGAACCGTGTGGTAGCGAGCCACGATCCGACCTGGCATGGGGAAATGGAAGCGATCCGCCTCGCCTGTATCACGACAAAAAGCTTCAAGCTCACCGGCTGCACTCTTTACACCTCTGCCGAGCCTTGTCCGATGTGCATGGCCACCTGCTACTGGGCGGGCATCGAGGAAGTTTACTACGCCGCTACCGTGGACGATGCGTTCAAATATGGCAATTTCGACGACCGCCCCATTTACGAGCAACTCGCTTTGCCAAAGGAGCAGCGTTCCATCAAGCTCACCCAGATGCTCCGCGAGGAAGCCGTGGAAGTCTGGAAGCAATACCAGGCCAAACCCGACAAGATTCAGTATTAAAAAAACGCTGCGGATACCGGGACGCCGTTGCACAAAACGCCCATGGATATCGCTGCGCTGAAACAAGCCTGCAAAGGGATTGTCGCCACTGCTCACGACGCAAATTTCCTGGAATTGATCCATGGGAATTTGTGGAACCGTCTCATCCCCGATCGCGCGCCGCAAATCGTCGTGCGCATCAATGGCGAGCAGGATGTCATCGCGGCGATCCTTTTCGCGCGCGAAAACAACCTGAAAGTCGTCGTGCGCGGCGGCGGTCACAACTGGTGCCAGCCGACATTGCGAAACAGCGGGATGCTGATCGACCTCAGCAACCTGAACAAGGTGATCTCCATCGATCCCGTGGCCCGCAAGGCGGTGGTGCAACCGGTCATCAGCAACCGGGATATCCAGAAAACGCTGAATGCCCACGGGCTCGCCTACCCCAGCGGCCATTGCCCGCAGGTGAAACTGAGCGGCTATCTGCTCGGCGGAGGGATGTCGTGGAACCAGGGTGTCTGGGGTCACGGCGCAGCAAGCGTGGAGGCCGTCGAACTCGTGACCGCAGAGGGCAAACTGATCACGGCAAGCAAGGACGAAAATCAGGACTATTTCTGGGCCGCGCGCGGGGCAGGCTCCGGATTTTTCGGCGTGGCGACAAGGTATCACCTCAAGCTGTATCCGTTGCCAAAGGCGATCCATGGCTGCAGCTACTATTATCCGCTCGAGGAAGCAGCCACCATCGCAAAGTGGCTCGGGGAAACAGCTGGAAAGCTCGCTCCCAGCGTGGAGCTCAGCCTCTTCCTGCTCACCGCCCCGCCCGAATTAAAAGCTGTCGCCGCCTCGCAAGGAGGCAAAGTCTGCCTCGTAACCGCCGCCTCCTTTGCCGATTCACCGGAACAGGCCAAAGCGGAGTTGGCGTTGCTGGACGATTGTCCGGTCATCGCAAAAAAGCTCTCCTACTCACCTCCCGGCCCGGTCAATTTCGAAGGATTATTCGATGCCTCCGGCGCGCTCTGGCCCGAGGGACTCCGCAACCGCGTGCAGGCCATTTTTTCCAATTCCGATCCCAAGGACCTCGTCCAGACGATGGTTGGCCATCTCATCAGCGCCCCCTCCCCGATTTCCCTCATCCTGTTCGTGTTTTTTACCGGCCCCGACCTTCCTCCCAAGCTCACAGAGGGCGCCTTTTCAATGAGCGCCCGCATGTACGGCGGCCCATGGACGCAATGGAAGGACGCCGGCGACGACGAAGCCAATTCTGCCTGGCACCGCGAATGCGTGGCACGCCTAACTCCCTTCATCCAAGGCTATTACATCGGCGAATCGGACACAGCCAGCAGCTCCTCCGTCGCCCCCGGAGCATTCAGCCCGGGAAACTGGAAACGCCTCTCTGCACTTCGCGCAAAATATGATCCCGAAGGCGTATTCTTCGATTATTTCGACGGCTTTTCCGATCCAAAACGATCCTGAAAACCCAAAACCGGCACGCCTCATTTGGCAGGGCTAATCAACCCTTGCCAACCCTTACCAACCGTCAGCTATTCCACATCCCTGCCACATGCTACGTTGTCCCCATGAAACGAGTACCGTCCGCCCACGATTCCTTATTGGTCCTGACCATCGGTCACTCCACCCGCCCCATCGCCGAATTCATCCGGTTGCTTCAGGCCAACACTGTAACACATCTGGTCGATGTCCGCACCATCCCCAAGTCACGCTACAACCCCCAATACCACCAACCCGCCCTGGAGCATTCCCTCAAGGAAGCTGGCATCGCCTACACGCACCTCGCAACTCTCGGTGGCCTGCGTCACGCTTCCCCGGATTCCGTAAACACAGGCTGGCGCAACACCTCTTTCCGGGGCTACGCCGACTACATGCAGACACCGAAGTTTGAAGAAGGTCTGGAGACTTTGATCCAGCTTGCCCGCGAAGATCGCATCGCCCTGATGTGCGCCGAGGCAGTGCCATGGCGCTGTCACCGTTCGCTCATCGAGGATGCGCTATCGGTCCGCGGCATCCGTTGCGAGGACATCATGAATTCCGGCCCGCGTCGCGCTCATACGCTCACGCCATTCGCCCACGTATCCGGAACAACAATCACCTACCCGCCCGAGCAAGTGGAAATGCCTATTTGAGCAAATTCTGGTAAAGCTCGTGAGTTTGTTTCGCAATCGCCGACCAACTGAAAGTCTCAATCGCCCGCTTGCGACCAGCCTTGCCGAAAACTTCGCGCTTTGCAGGATCGGCCATGAGCTCGTTGATACGCGCCGCAAGATCGCAAGAAAATTGATCAGGATTCACCGGCTCAAAAGGACTCTCTTTCATCTGCTCCAGCGGCACCAAGTAGCCGGTTTCGCCATGCACGACGACTTCCTTGATCCCACCCACGGCGCTCGCGACGACAGCAGTTTCGCAGGCCATGGCCTCCAGATTGATGATGCCAAACGGCTCGTAAATCGACGGACAGCAAAAGACTGCTGCATGGGAATAAAGCTCATACACCGTGGCCTTGTTCACCATCTCCTCGATCCAGATCACTTTACCCGAATGCGCCGCACGGGCGACATCCACAGCGGCTTTCATTTCCGCGGCGATCTCAGGTGTGTCAGGCGCACCTGCACAAAGCACCACCTGAAAACCGGGGTTCATGTATTTGATGGCGTTCACAAGATGAACAATCCCTTTCTGCCGCGTGATGCGGCCGACAAAAAGCACGAACGGGACTTTCGGATCGATGCCATAACGCTCCAAGGCAGCCGTCGTCTCGATCTTTTTGTATTCGTCGAGATCGATGCCATTATAAATGATATGGATGCGGTCCTCGGGCACATTGAAGTAACGCAGCACATCCGCCTTCGTCTCTTTTGAGACGGCGATTACGGCGTCGGCCATTTCGATGGCGGTCTTCTCCACCCAGCATGAAAAATCGTAGCCACCACCGAGTTGCTCGCGTTTCCATGGGCGCAGCGGCTCGAGCGAATGAACAGTGAGAACCATGGGAATCCCGTAGTTGAGCTTCGCCATGATACCCGCCATGTGCGTGTACCAGGTGTGGAGATGGACGATATCCGCATCGATATTATCCGTGTTCCAATCGAGGCCGCGCTGGACTGCCCCGAAAACGGAATGCAATTGCTTGGGGGCCGTATAACCGGAGGTATCGATGCCGTAACCCGTAGCCTTCAGCGACGGGGTATCGACGCGGTTCTCACGATGTTCCTTTCCGTAGCAGCGGACTTCCACCTGCATGAGCTTTGCGAGCTCACGCGAAAGATAATCAACATGCACCCCTGCCCCGCCATAAATGGTGGGAGGAAATTCGTTGGTAAGAAACAGTGTTTTCATAAAGCCCTGGATTTTATGCGCGGTATTCCCCTCGCGATGTTGTTAGCGAATTACTGGCAATGAGCGATCCAGTATTTGATGAAGATCGGGATGATCAGAATCGCCACGATATTCACCACCTTGATCATAGGATTGATGGCTGGGCCGGCAGTATCCTTGTAAGGATCGCCGACCGTATCGCCAGTCACTGAAGCTGCATGCGCCGGAGAGCCTTTGCCGCCATGATTGCCTTCTTCGATATATTTCTTCGCGTTGTCCCATGCGCCGCCGCTGGAAGTCATCGCAATGGCCACGAAAAGTCCCGTGACAATGGTTCCCACCAGCACTCCGCCTAGCACCACAGGTCCGAGCGCTGGAATGGCTGAAACAGCGAGCACAAAAACGACGGGCAATAGTGCAGGCACGATCATTTCATGCAACGCGGCTTTCGTTACGATATCCACGCAAACACCATAATCCGGCGTTTCCTCACCCAGCAAAATACCAGGCTTGAGTTTCAACTGCCTGCGCACTTCCACCACGACCGCACCGGCTGCCTTGCCTACCGCATCCATGCTGAACGCTGTAAAGACGAACGGCAGCAGACCGCCAATGAAGAGACCGATGATCACTTTTGGCTCTGTGAGGGTGAATTCAAAGGGCATCTGAATGATGTGGTTTTGAACGAAAGCGTACTTCAATTCCTCCACATACGAACCGAACAATACCAAGGCCGCAAGACCGGCAGAAGCGATCGCGTAGCCTTTCGTCACCGCCTTCATCGTGTTGCCGACCGCATCGAGTTCATCCGTAATGGCACGCACTTCCTTCGGCAGACCGCTCATTACCGCAATGCCACCAGCGTTGTCCGTGATCGGTCCGAACGCATCGAGCGAAATGATCACACCCGCCATCGAGAGCATGCTGGTGACTGCCACCGCAATGCCGTAGAGACCCGCAAAATGGAAACTCAGCAGGATCGCGATTCCGATAAACCCAACAGGGAGCGCCGTGGCGTGCTGCCCGATTGCCAATCCTGCAATGATGTTTGTGGCATGGCCCGTCTCGGAAGCTTTCGCAATTTTCCGAACCGGCCCGAAGCTTGTGGATGTGTAGTAATTGGTGATGATCACCACCACGCCTGTCATTACGAGACCGACCAGCGAAGCCATGTACAAATCCGTCGCATCGCGAAAGCTATTGCCAATCTTGATGGCCTCGGGAAACAGCATGTGAGTCGCAGGCCAGTAGAATACGGCCGAAACCAATGCGCTGGCTGCAACGGCACCCATCAACACCGAACCGGGTTTGCCGTGGCGGAAATTCACATAGAGAATCCCAATGATCGCGCCGATCACCGAAATACCGCCAAGTACGAATGGATAAACGATCGCCGCTTTATTGCCACCGAGTGTCAGCGCACCGAGCAGGATCGCGCCAATCAAACTCACTGCGTAAGTTTCAAACACATCCGCCGCCATGCCTGCGCAATCACCCACGTTGTCGCCCACGTTATCGGCGATGGTGGCGGGATTGCGGGGGTCATCCTCGTCGAGATTGCTCTCAATCTTGCCCACGAGATCCGCACCCACATCGGCAGCCTTCGTGTAAATACCACCACCGAGACGCGCGAACACACTGATAAGACTGGAACCGAGCGCCAGCCCGATCAGGCTTTTCACCGCGAGATCGGTGCCGATGAAATGTTCGGCACCCTTGAAGAAAATGCCCACTGCCAGAAGCGCAAGCCCAACCACCAGCAGACCGGTAACTGCGCCGCCATTAAACGCAACCTTGAGTGCTGCGTGCCTCGATACAGTGGCCGCCTGGGTAGTCCTGGTATTCGCTAGCACCGCGATGCGCATCCCTATATACCCGGCCGAAAGGGAGCATGCTGCGCCGATGATAAAACCGATGGAAGTCGCCGTATCCTTGAAAATGAAAAGCAGGATCACGATCACGACAGCGATAACACTGATCGTAGCCACCTGGCGGCTGAGGTATGCCTTGGCCCCTTCTTCGATTGCTCCAGCGATCTGCCTCATCCGCTCATTGCCGGGGGATGATGCGACGATGACTTTGATAAGGTAAACGGCAAAGCCGAGTCCGATGAGTGCAAAGAGCAGCGAAAGGGGGACGCCGCATTCAAGCAGGGATGTGGAGAGAGGGATCATATAAAATAAAGGGATTGGGAGGCTCGGGAGTCTAATTATTTTAGTGCTGCTGACAATGCTTAAATTATGTTTTCAACATCGGTTTAAAACAAAGGCTCTTATAGAGGGGGAATGGGCACTCAAACAGGAATTTCCAGCGTGGCCCCACTCGTGCGATTACCCGCGTTAAAACAGCTTGCCAGCGAGGATATTCGACCTCTATTTTGAGGCATGTCTAAAATCATTCCCCTTATCAGTTCAGGCGTTTCCGGTCCCTTGGGCGTTTTACACCTTCCGAGGCTCTGGTTAAAAGTATCCCTCGAAGCCCGCGGCAAGCTCGCGGATGGCTACCCCGGCATCGGGGCGGGCTACGACTCAATGGTTATCAAAGGGCTCGGGCTCAAGCCGGAAGCCGTGAAGGAATTCATCGGCAACAAGAAGCCAACCTATCCGGAATTCGAGAAATGGGTGAGCGAACAACCCGGCGTGAAACTCGACAAGGCCAGCGTCCACAAGTTGAATCTCTCCATCGCTGGATACATTCACGATGACGATACACGGTGCACGATCCTTGCGGACAGCAAACTACCTGATGACGGAGCTGTGCTGCCGGATGCGATCGATCTCAATAACCTGGATGACTGGTATCTGTTCCACCAAGCGGAACTGAAGTAATCCGCTTTTGGAGAAAGCGTCAGGCTTTCGGCGCGAAAGGCGATCTTAGCAGCCGTTCCTCGGCCAGCAGGCTCAGGATCGCCTTTTGCGCATGAAGGCGGTTTTCCGCCTGGTCAAAAATCGTCTTGGCATGCTGCTCGAATGCCTCGGCTGTGATCTCCTTGCCGCGGTATGCAGGAAGGCAATGCATGACGAGAGCGCCGGGTTTGGCGATCTTGATCAGCGCGTCATTGATCTGATAACCGCCAAGTTGAGCGATGCGGTAGGCCGCCTCGTCCTCCTTGCCCATGCTCACCCATACATCGGTGTATAGAACGTCCGCGTCTTTCGCGGCCGCATCGATGTCTTCAAAAAGCTGCACGTTGGGAGAGTTCAGGCGCTTTAAGAATGCGGCATCGGGCTGAAATTCCTTCGGCGCCGCGATCTTCAAGGTGAAATCAAGTTTCGCCGCCGCCCACGCCCACGAACGGGGCATGTTGCAGGCGCCATCCCCTACGAAACAGACCGTGCGCCCCTTGATGTCGCCGAGCTTTTCCCGGATGGTGAACAAATCGGCGAGGATCTGGCAGGGATGCTCGTCATCCGTGAGGGCATTCACAGTCGGAAGCCCACTGAACTTTGCAAAAGTTTCCACGTCGCTCTGCGCAAACGTGCGGATGACCGCGCCATGCAGCATCCGGCCCATCACACGGGCGGTATCCTCGATCGGTTCACCGCGACCCAGCTGGATGTCGTTTGCATTGAGGAAAATCGCATCGCCCCCGAGCTCGCGGATGCCGACCTCGAAGCTCACGCGGGTGCGCGTGGAGGATTTGCTGAAAATAATGGCCCAGCATTGATGCCGCAACGGATGCGCGTCGTGACGGCCACGCTCGGCCTTCATCTTCGCGGAAAGGTCGAGGACGCGGTTCATCTCTGCCGCGCTCAGCGATTCTATGGATAGGAGATGCTTCATTTTTGGGCTTTGAAAAAGGGGAGAGCATTCACTGCCGGGGCCAGTTTAGCAAGAAGAATCAGGCCCGGCTTGAACGGCAGATTGTGGCTTTAAACAAGACGGCGTCCCCGTATGTCAGGGACGCCGTCCTGGTGAACTTTGTTTGACTTACTTCAACCCGAATACGTGATTGAGGACGAGCAGGTTTCCGAATGCAAACAACATCGAACCAAGAAACACGCATACCGGCAGCGTAAGCACCCATGCCAGGAGCAGGTTGCGCAGGGTCTCCATTTGCAGGCCGGATTTGTTCGCAAACATGGCACCGGCCACGCCTGATGAAAGGACGTGCGTGGTGCTCACGGGAAGCCCCAATCCATCCGCCAGCCCGATGGTGGACATGGCGACGATTTCGGCGGAAGCGCCCTGGGCGTAATTAAGATGGGATTTGCCGATCTTCTCGCCCACGGTCACCACGATGCGTTTCCAGCCGATCATCGTGCCCAAGCCGAGCGCCAAGGCGACCGCGCATTTGACCCAGAGGGGAATGTATTTGGTAACGCCGTTCAGGTTTCCGGCATAATCCTTAAGCGAGGATTTCTCCGCGGAATCGGTGATCAGATTGCCCTTGTCGAGCCGGCCAATTGCCGCCGCGCTGAGATAAAGGTCGGTGCGGAGCGCAATGCGGTCCGCCTCGGAAAGGTCACTGAATGTGCTGACTGCGGAAAGCTTTTGATTTGCATCGCTGGAAGCGGTCGCAAGCGCGGCGTAGGTCTGGCCGCTGACTTTGCCTGTCTTCACAAACGAGGCCAGTTCCTTTTCAACGTCCTTGGCATCGACGATCGCCCCTTCGGCATGCTTCGTGAAAATGTCGGAAGCTCCTTTGGCCTCGGCGACAATCTTCTGAACTCTGTCGGGATTCTCATCCATCTTCAGCGCATACATGCCGGGGAGAATGCCGACCAGGATCAGGACGAGCAGTCCCTGTCCTTTTTGTCCGTCATTCGATCCGTGAAAGAAGCTCACGCCGGTGCAGGTCAGGAACAGGATGCAGCGAATCCACATCGGGGGAGCCTTGTCCTTCTCAGGGGCATCAAAGAGCTGGCGGTTCTTAATGAGAGCCTTGAGCACGTAGAGCAGGATCGCCGCGCAGAAGAAGCCAAAGATTGGCGATGCCAGGAGTGTGAGTCCCACTTCCTGAACCTTGCCCCAGTTCACGCCTTCGCTGAGTTTGTGCCCGGACATGGCCGCGTTTGCGACGCCCACGCCGATGATCGAACCGATGAGCGTGTGCGAACTGGAGGCTGGCAGCCCGAGATACCAGGTGCCTAGGTTCCAGATGATGGCTGAAACCAGCAGCGAGAAGACCATGGCGAAGCCGGCTCCCGACCCGACATGAAGCACCAGCTCCACAGGCAGCAGCGCGACGATGCTGAACGCCACGAGGCCCTTCGATGTCAGCACGCCGATCAGGTTCCAGATGCCGGACCAGATGACAGCGATATTTGGCTTGAGCGTGTTTGTGTAAATCACGGTGGCCACGGCGTTTGCAGTATCGTGGAAGCCATTAACGAACTCGAAGGCCAGGGCGAGCCCGATGGCGACAACGAGGAAAAATCCGGTGAAAAAATCCGGGGATGCAATTGCAAGATGGATCATAAATTTATGGGTGAGTTTTTTGGTGAACTGCGATAACGCCACACGGGATAGCCGAGCGCCAATCCGCAAGCAACCGCCGGATTGTAATATTATGGTTACGGAAATGTTACGGACGTGTTACAGCGGTTTGGCCTTCCACCCCGCTTTGGAGAGCTCCCAAGCCTATGCCTTGCGGCCGAACTTTTTCTCCAGCTCCAAGTAGGACATCTGGATCATGGTAGGCCGTCCGTGGGGGCAGCAATAGGGCATCTCGCAAGCGAGCAAATCCTGCACAAGGCGCACCAATTCGGGCTCGCGGAGATAATCGTTTGCCTTCACAGCATGGCGGCAAACCGTGGTCGCGATCACGTCCTCGCCAAGCCGCAGCTTCGAGGTCTGGGCGCTGGTCTGGCGCAATTCGTCGATAATGTCCCGTATCAGTTGCTGCGGATCGCCCGTCTTGATGAATTGAGGAAGCGCATCGATCTTGAACGTGCCCGCGCCGAACTGCTCGATGGCGATCCCCATCTTGTTGAGCGTGGGGGTGTTTTGCAGAATCCAGTCGTTATCCCGGGGATTCACCTGGATCGTAAGCGGCATCAACAAACGCTGGCATGGCACACCCTGGTCTTCCATGCGGCGGCGCAGTTCCTCGAACAAAATCCTCTCGTGCGCCGCGTGCTGGTCCACCAGCACCAGGCCTGTCTCGTTTTCCATGAGCACGTATAATTTTCCCAGCACGCCGAGGATGCGGAAATTCTGCGTCTCTCTTTCAGCACGGGCGGGAATCGCTGCTGGCACGGGCGAGGCTGTCATCGGCGCGCGTGCTGATTCCGGCAGAACCGGCGAGGAAACCCCGGCGCCTGTGTTGTTTTGCAACGGCAGCGACGACCAGTCGCGGCGCAGCGCCACCTGCTCACGGGCCTCGATGAGCGGAAGCGTTTCGGCAACTGGTAATGGCGGCGGCAAAGCCGGGGAGGAAGGCGATCCGTGGCTGAAAGTCTTCGACCAGTCTTCCCTGCCCGATTCAATCGTCTTGCGGATGTTTTCCACCACGACCTCCCGTACCGCGGCGGGATCGCGGAAGCGCACCTCGCGCTTGGCGGGATGGACGTTTACGTCCACAAAAGCGGGATCCATCTCGATGAACAGGAACGTCACGGGATACTGCCCTTTCATGAGCGCAGTGTGATATCCCTCGCGCAATGCGTAGTGGAGGGTGCTGTTTTCCACGGCACGTCCATTCACAAATACGATCTGCTGCGTGCGAGTCGAGCGGCTAACGCCCGGCTTGCCGATGAATCCCCTCACGGAAATGCCATCGCCGCTGCCCTCGGGGATTTCCAGCAATTGCTCCGCCAGATCCGTCCCGGAGAGGTCGCGGATGCGGTCGATCAAGTTTGCAGCCGCCGGTAGCTGATAGACGGCTCTCTCATCATTCACATAAACAAACCCGATATGCGGGTGCCCGATCGCCTGCAAATGCAACTGCTGCTCCACATGGCTCGACTCCGTGTTTTCCGAGCGGAGGAACTTGCGGCGCGCCGGGAGATTGTAAAAAAGCGAGCGCACCTCGATCTGCGTGCCGGGAGCTTCGCCTCCATCGCGCACGGTTTCGATTTTTCCGCCGTTCACCACCACCTCCGTGCCCGCAAGCGCATCCCGCTCGCGGGTGGCGAGGCGGAAGCGGGAGATGCTGGCGATGCTTGGCAACGCCTCGCCCCGGAAGCCGAGCGTCGAGATTGAGGCAAGGTCATTCCCCGAGCGGATCTTGCTCGTGGCGTGGCGCTCCAGGCAGAGTAGTGCATCGTCACGGTCCATGCCGATGCCATCATCCACCACCAGGATCGAGGAAACACCGCCGCGGCGGATCATCACCTCGATCTTCTTCGCCCCGGCGTCGATACTGTTCTCCACCAGTTCCTTCACCACGGAAGCGGGGCGCTCAATCACTTCGCCAGCGGCGACTTGCGAGGCTACGTCTTCAGAAAGGAGATGGATTCGGCTCATGGTTGTGCAGCACTCAAGCCGATACGGGGAGTTCTTTCAAATCCGCGCGTTGTTTTTCGTAGGTGGTGGAATAGGCGAGCACTTCGGGATCAGGCTCGATGCCCCAATGCTTGCAGCCAGCCAGATAGATCTCCGGCCACCAATTGCTGTGCAATGTAAGGCCACGGGTCCGGTAGGAATTCCAATCCATCAATACCTTCGACCAGGATTCGTCGCCGAATTTGATCGCCTCCGACGCGTTCTTGAATTCCGACACATACCAGTCACGACCAATGCGGGCGTGGAGCACTTCGTCGGCCCAATCATAATCCTGGAACAGCCCGGAAAGCGGATTTTGCGAAGCAACGCCGACCTCCCATTCATAGCGTTTGCCGGTTTTGGGCATGAGGCCCTGCTCGATGTAATAGAGCACCGCATGGCGTTCCCAAGGCTTGAGCTGCGTGTTCAAACCGAGTGACCAAGTGAAGTTGATCCGCACCTTGGTCCAGTCGATTCCGAGGCTGGCGAACCCGACTTCGCCCATGATCGCGTGGCGCGCTTCGTCCCAAAGCTGGCGGCTCATGTCGCGGTAATAATTCCACGGCTTGCCTTTGGTTTCGGTGAGGATACTGGCCATCATTTCCGGCACATCGATTTCACGTATTCTCTTGTAAAACATCATTAACGTCTTCGCGTTAAGAGGGTAATCAGGATTGTATAGAAACGCTTCGGCGTTCACGCCCATGTTGTAGGAATCCTGGAAACGCTCGTCACGTTTTGGGACTCCATCGTAAACATACGGCGTTGCGGAGTGGTGCCGGGCGATCGATTTTGCGACCGGTTCCCGGGTTCCGTCGAGGCTGCCGGCGACGGCCAGGCAATCGTCCAGCAACGCCAGCCATGCGGCATGCTTTTCACGGGTCGCGGCATCGACAAGACTCGCAATGGCCTTGTGGCCGAAGTCGGCGATGTCCTTCAATTCGAACAAGGCGAGCCGGCAGAGACGGACCGAGGGGTGGTCGGCGAGCCAGTTGGTATCCTTGAGGTGTTGCTCAAGAGCCCCCTGAAGCGCAGGGACGGCTTTTTCGTAAAGTCCGAGCACAAGTTCCTCCGTGGATGAGGCGCCGAGAATTTCGTCGAAAAAGATTTCCAGGTTTGCGTCCGGCACAGCGTCGAGGCCGAGGGGCGGCTCGCGCATTTCGCCGACGCGCTTGCGGAGATCGACCACATGCTCGGAGCAGATGTAGGCGTGCAGGCTGAATGCGGTCTTTAATTCGTAGATTGGCTCAGCCGTGATGCGGGCCGTGAAAATGCCGTGAAGCCGTTTGAACGCGTAATGGTATCGCTTGAGACGGGCCACGCAGTGTTCCACGGAAAGGCCGGGGCGCATTGCTTCCTCAAGCGGGCAGACTCCGGCGACGGAGGGGAGATTACGGTAGCTTTGATTTTGGGTTTTCATGGCTTTCGTTATTGGTGGGGTTTTACATTCCGGTTCACGGCTTGAAATTCAAATTTTTAAAAGATTCGCTACGTTTTTACTCTGGTGCGCCTTGACTGGGCTTGACCGGGCTGGACAGTTTTTCAGGGGGATTCGGAAAATTTACCGCAAAGGGCGCAAAGGACGCAAAGGGGGGAGGAAAGCGAACTTCCAACGTCGGTGGTGACTGTTACTTCGGAGATGGCTTTCATTTTTTAAGTTGGATTACCTTGGATTAGCTTGGATTTATAAGGTTATCAGAGAGCAGGCTTGTCTTGCTGCGCTCGGCTTGGTTGGATTCACTCTGATGGGCTTCCTTGGATTGAGAAGAGGTTTGTCCACAGATTGACACAGATTTTTTGGCTTTGCCTGGCTTCGCTGCGCAGAAACAGGTTTGGAATTCGTTAGAAATGGCTTTGAAATGGGTTCGTTTGAATTCGTTTTTTGTGGCTCAACAGAGTATAAATTGGGTTCGTTTGGTAAAAAAGGTGTTTTTATAAAGCACGGGCTTACCTCCAAGGAGGCGAAGAGCAGAAGGATTAAGATCACGATTCTTCATCGTGCCTCATCATCACAAAAATCGTTCAGGAATGCAAGTTAATTGTTAGTTTTATGCAATCTTATTTTGGACGGGTCTTAAAAGAGCGATGATGTTTCGCAATTGGGTGAGGCCGCGCAGGAGTCCGGGGCCGGGTTGGAGGATGTCTGTGGAGGGGATTTCATAGATGCGGTGGTTGCAGACTGCGGGGATGTCCCCCCACCCTTCGCGCTGGCGGATTGTGTCGAGCCGGGCTTTCTTTCCGCACCAGCTTGCGATGATGATCTCCGGCTGGCGATGGATGATTTCCTCGGCGGTAACGGTTCTGTCAGTTGCGCGGGGATTTTCCCGGCGGTCGGCGAAAATGTCGCGCCCGCCGGCGGCTTCGATCAGTTCGCTTACCCAGGCGATGGCGCTGATCATGGGGTCGTCCCATTCCTCGAAATAGACCGCTGGGCGGTTTGCCGGCGGCACGACTGGATTGCTGCCAAAAATTTCTGCGCGCATTTCATTGGCCAGCTTTTGTGCTTCGGGCTCGTGTCCCACAATGCGGCCGATGAGCAGGATGGTGCAGAAGATGTCTTCCAGCGAGCGCTGATTGGTGGCTAACACGACATGGCCGCGCCGGATCAATTCGTGCGCACATTCGGCCTGGACGTCGGAAAAAGTGATCACCAGATCAGGACGTAATGCATCGACTTTTTCGTAGTTTACCTCGGAGAAGCCGCTTACACGTGGCAGAGACCGCGCTTCAGGTGGGTGGGTGGCGTAGCCTGTGATGCCGACGATCCTGTCCCCGCATCCGAGGCGGTAGAGAATCTCCACCGCTTCGGCGCTGAGACAGACGATACGGGATGGGTAATCACTCGCCATACGGACATCCGTATCAGGCGCCTTAAGGCCGCGCAATCGCCCGGTTCGCATCTAAAGTGGCGCTCCCTGGTAACAAGATTAATCCGTTTACGCGTTTGCTCGCAGATGGTTAAGTGCAGTATCGGCCCATGAAAATCGGCATTCCCAAGGAGATCA
This sequence comes from Chthoniobacteraceae bacterium, assembly GCA_049692655.1. Taxonomy (GTDB): domain Bacteria; phylum Verrucomicrobiota; class Verrucomicrobiia; order Chthoniobacterales; family Chthoniobacteraceae; genus DASZPK01. The sequence continues at coordinate 27,997 of JBAVPB010000362.1, forward strand.
AGGACAACGAAAACCGCGTGGCTTGCACCCCGGGCGGCGTGCGGATGCTGGTGCAGAACGGGCACGAGGTCGCTGTGGAAACCAGCGCGGGCCTGGGCAGCGGGTTCTCTGACGCGGCTTACGAGGAGGCGGGTGCAAATATTCGAAGCTGTGCAGCAGAGGTCTTTACGGAAGCGGAAATGATCATGAAAGTGAAGGAGCCGCAGCCTTCCGAGTTTCCGTTGCTTCGGAAAGACCAGATTTTATTCACCTATCTGCATCTTGCGGCGGAACCAGCGCTGGCTGCGGCCCTCGTGGAGCGCGGTGTGGTGGCTTTTGCTTATGAGACGGTGCAAATCGGCCATCGGCTCCCATTATTGGAACCGATGAGCGAAATCGCGGGGAGGATGTCGATCGTGGTCGGCTCTTATTTCCTCGCCAAAACGCAGGGCGGAAAAGGTACGCTGCTCGGTGGTGTCCCTGGTGTGCTGCCGGGCAGGGTGCTGGTGCTGGGCGGCGGCACATCGGGAATCAATGCCGGACGCATGGCGATGGGACTCGGGGCGGAGGTCACGATCCTGGAAGTGGATCTCGAGAAGATGCGTTTCCTGGATATCGCGCTGCATTCAAACGCCCATACTCTTTACTCCAACGAGCAGAATCTCATGGAGGAGATGCCGCATGTGGATCTGCTTATCGGCGCCGTGCTGCTTCCCGGAGCGCGTGCCCCGAAATTGATCCATCGGGACATGCTCAGGCAGATGAAGCCGGGATCGGTATTCGTGGATATCGCAATCGACCAGGGAGGATGCGCGGAAACCTCCCGCCCGACCTCGCACTCGGACCCGGTTTTTGAGGAGGAGGGAATCATCCACTACTGCGTCACAAACATGCCGGGCGCCTATGCGCGCACGGCGACCCAGGCTTTGACGAATGTCACCACCCCGTACGCCATCAAGCTGGCGAATCTGGGCTGGAAAGGGGCGTGCCGGGAGCTACCGGAACTCAAGCTCGGGCTGAATGTCTGCGAGGGAAAAATCGTGCAGGAAACGGTGGCGAAGGCGCTGTCGAAGCCTTACGAGTCGATTTGAATATTTCCACGTATAAAACCTGGCTTCAGACTTTTGATGCCGGACCAGAGTCCAGGGAGTTACGGATGATGCGGGCCAGCTTTTCCATTTCAAAGGGCTTGGCAAGAAAGTTGACGCCTTCTTCGAGGGGAAAGTCCCTGCCTGCGATTTCCGCGCTGTAACCGCTGATGTAGATCACTTTCAGTGCGGGTTTCTCCTGAAGAAGCCGTTGGGAAAGTTCTTTGCCCGTCATGCCGTCCGGCATCATTAAATCCGTGAGGAGGAGATCGATTTCGTCGCGCTTATGTCTCCATACTTCCAAGGCGCTGAACCCGGTGTAGGCTTCGAGCACATGGTAGCCGAGTTTTTGCAGCATCTTTTGCGTGGAGATGCGCAATGACAGATCGTCCTCGACCAGCAGGATGGTTTCCTGGCCGCCGCGCACGGAAACCAGTTTTTTCGCGGCCGTTTTCTGACCGGCCTCCCCGGCAATCCATGGTATATAGACCCGGAAGGCTGTCCCATGGCCGACTTTGCTGTAAACATCGACCCAGCCCTGATGCTGTTGCACGATGCCGAAAACGGTGGCCAGGCCGAGGCCGGTGCCTTTGCCGATATCCTTGGTGGAAAAAAACGGATTAAAGATTTCAGGCAGAATTTCCGGCGGAATGCCGATGCCGGTGTCGCTCACGCCCAGGCATGCAAAGGAGCCGGGGCGGGACTGTGGGGATTGCGCCGCCTCCAGCTCATCGAAATCCACGCAGGAAGTTTCAATGAAGAGATGCCCCCCTTTGGGCATGGCATCACGGGCGTTCAGCGTGAGGTTCATCAGCACCTGGTCAATCATGCCCGCATCCGCGCGGATAAACAGGGGGCGTGGCTCATACTTGAATTGCATCCGGATATCTTCGCCAAGGACACGCTGGAGCATCCTGGTGATGTTGAGAACGATGTCGTTCAAGTCCACATCGCACAATTGCATGGCCTGTTTCCGGCTGAACAGGAGGAGTTGCCTGGTGAGATTGGCGGCACGCTGGATGGTTGATTCGATTTCGCCGACAAGCTCGGACTGCTCCTGCGAAGCGCCTTTCTCCGAGCCAAGCAGACCGGCCTGCATGGAAATCACCGCCAGGATGTTGTTGAAATCGTGCGCCACGCCACTGGCGAGCTGGCCGATGGCCTCCATCTTCTGCGACTGGCGAACTTGTTCCTCGAGCTTTCGCTGCGCGGTGATGTCGCGAAAAGTCCAGATTCTGCCGTAATATTTTCCCACCTTGTCGCGGACGGGCGCCGAATAGCGGTCCAGAATTCTCCCATCGGCCAGTTCGATTTCGTCGCGGCCAGTCTCGCCAGGGTTTGCATAAAGATATGCGACCCGCTCGATGAATTGTTTTGGATTCTTCACTTGATCCGTCACGTACTGGAGCAGGCTGGGATCTTCGTTGTCACGGGCAATCTGGTCCGGGACATTGAATAACTTGAGCAACCGCTGGTTTTGAAAGATTCTTTTTGTGTGGTCATCCACGACCAGGATGGCATCCAGGGCGGAGTCCAGTTGCGCCTCAAGAAAAGCCGTCTTCCAGATCAATTCCGCCTCCGTCCGCTTGCGGCCCGTGAGTTCACGCACGGCCGTGAAGCGCATGAGGTGTGGCTTCCTGGCCATGATCCGGTGGCACACTTCCACAGGGAACAGCGTGCCGTCCTTGTGGATCGCCATGTGCTCGTACGGCTCTGTGTACTCGATCATCTGCCGCACAAGTTCACGTGATTCCGGTGCGACAAAATCGATGATGGGCATGCCCAGGACTTCCAGCCGGGTGTAACCGAACATTTTCAGCATCTGGTCGTTGATGTCCACCGTGATGCCGTCCCTGCACACACCAATGCCCTCGAAGGAGGCGTCGGCCAGCGCTCGAAGCCGGGTCTCGCTTTCACGCGTGGCTGATTCCGCCTTCCGGCGGTCGCGCACCTGCCGCTTCAGGGTGACAATCCATACCCCCATGCCCCCGAGCACGGTCACCAGAAAAAAAACAGCGGCGGCTGTGATCGCGTTTCGCATCTGCTCGCGCGAAATGAACAGGATCTCCTGAGGGTGCCAGGAATCCTGTATCCCGGCAATCTTCCCAGCGGCTCTCAGCGCCTGGAGAGCGCTGTTTATCTCGTCCAGCAGGGCGGCGTTTCCCTTCCTCACCGCGATGGCGCTTTGCGCAGTGGCAAATGGTTTTTCCACGATACTCACGCCATGGATGCCGCCCTTTTCAATCAAGTAGGCCACCACCCACCGGTCGGCAGCCAGCGCATCAATCTTGCCCGCCAGCAAGCGGGCCAGGCCGTCGCGATAGTTATCGATCAACACCATGCGGATGCCGGCCTGCCCTTTCAGAAACTTCCTCGGAAACCCGGCGGGCGTCATGCCCACGTTCTTCGCATTGAGATCGTCCATACTGCGGATCACCATTTCCCCGCTGCGCACCACGATCACAAACTCCCGGGTAAAGGTCGGGTCGGAAAAATCGTACAATTTCCTGCGCTCGTCGGAAATGGACAAGCCGAGCAAGACATCGGCTCCGCCATTCAAGACCTTTTCCTGGGCGAGATCCCAGTCCATGAGCTCAATACGGGCCTCACGTTTCATCGTCCCCGCGAGGGCCTTTGCCAGATCCACGTCCATCCCTTTCGCCACTCCGTCGTCGAGATAGGCTATGGGCGGATAGTCCTTGTCGCCGAGAAAAACCAGCGGCGGCGCCCGCCCCGCTTCCTGTGCATATTCCGCACCCGGTGAAGTGAGCGGCAGGAGCGCGATCAAGCTGGCACGGACCAGACAGGTCGTAAGGAACAGCGCCACTCCCCGCAACAATGGAAAATCGCGCCCCTCCTTCGGCACACGCCGGATCTTATTCATGGGTTGCATAGGAATGTGTGCCGCGACTTCATTCCATCGCACATCTTACCGCCAGTTTGTCCTGATTGTTCCGGCGGGGGTTGCGCAGCCTGCATTGCTGTATAACAAAATCGCTCCGTTTTTGCAATATATCTCGGATGCAGGAGTTATTTGCTTTCCATAGCTGCCATCGATAATACTGGAGGATGCCGTCTCGTAAACGCCCCGCCTTCCCTACGACTCCAGTCCGGTTTATGATATGTGTTTTTCTGCTCGCGGGAGTGATGGTTTGCAGGGGACAGGAAGCTCCCCACCCTTTGATGCGCGACTTCATCGGCATCAACGGCCATACGGTGCAATTCAAGCCGGAGCTTTACCGGCCGGTTTGCGGGCTGGTGCGGGATTATCATCCGGTGGAGTGGGACCTGGGGAAGAATACTGCGGAACTCCCGGCGTTTCCGCTCGCGAAAAATCGTGTGGACTGGAACGCGGTGTATGGCTCGTGGCGCGCGAAGAATTGGAACATCGATGCCTGCCTGATGTTCGAATCGGTCCCCCGCCCTGCCTGGAAAAATGTCGCGAACGATGCGCGCGAATACGGGCATGCTTTTGCCAAGGAATTCGGTCCCTCGGGTGCGCGCAAGCTGGTCGATTCCGCCGAGATCGGCAACGAGCCGGGAGCTTGGAGTGATGTGGATTACAGCCAGATTTTCCAAGCCATGGCGGAAGGGATGCGCGCGGGTGACCCGTATCTCAAGATCGCGACCTGCAATCTCACCACGGGCAAGAGCGGAAAATATGACAAGAGCGTGACGTGCATCGAAAAATTCCCCGCGCTCTACGATGTACTGAATGTGCATTCCTACGCACAGCTCGAAGGCTGGCCGACATGGAAGCGGAGTTTCCCGGAAGATCCACGCCTCACGAAATACACGGGTGACATCGATGCGCTCTGCAAATGGCGCGACGTCCATGCGCCCGGCAAACCGGTGTGGGTAACGGAGTTTGGTTACGACAGTTGCACCGTGCCGCCAGCGCCCAAAGGGGATTTTGCAAAATGGGTGGGCGTCACCGACGAGCAGCAGGCGCAGTGGCTCGTGCGGTCGCTGCTGGTCTTCTCGACGATGCCGGTGGAGAGGGCGTATATCTATTTTTTCAACGATAACGATACCCCGCAGGTGCATGGGAGTTCGGGGATCACGCGTTATTTCCAGCCGAAGCCCTCGTATTATGCGCTCAGTCATTTGCAACAAATGCTGGGCGAATACCGCTTCAAGCGCGTGGTGATCGACGAACCAGGCAAGCTTCGCGTGCAGGAATATGTGCATGGCAGGAATGAAGATCTCTTTGTATGGGTGGCGTGGTCGCCGACGGGGGAAGGCAAAACGGTGAGCTACCAGCCTGTGGGGTATCCCGGGAAGATCACTGACGTCCAGCACATGCCTTTCACTGCGGCCACTGGCAAAGAGCAAATCCCCTCGCCGCTGGAGCTGAAAGTGGATGAAAGCCCGACGTATCTCTTTTTCAGCCGGGAGTAAAATCCGCATCCTGTTATAGGGCTTTATATTAAAGCGTGCTATTGTGCGGAAGACACATACACTGCCCGCCCTTATGCCATTTCAAGCCCTTGGCCTCGAAGCCAATATCCTCAAAGCCGTCCAGGAAGCTGGTTACACCGAGCCGACTCCCATCCAGGCCGCCGCCATCCCCCTGATCCTCGAAGGAAATGACCTCATCGGCATCGCCCAGACGGGCACCGGCAAGACCGCCGCTTTCGTGCTGCCGATCCTTGCCAAGCTCGCTGGAATGATCGCCCCAGGCCCACGCCGCGGTGCGATCCGCGCGCTCGTGCTTGCCCCGACGCGGGAACTCGTGGTGCAGATCGAGGAGAACGTGCGCGCTTATGCGAAGCATCTCCCGCTGCGCATGGCCACGGTATTTGGCGGCGTGGGGGAACGTCCGCAAGTCGAGGCGTTGCGCTCGGGAGTCGATCTCATTATCGCGACGCCGGGACGTCTGCTGGATCTGACCGGACAGCGCCATGGCGATTTTTCGGGATTGAGTTTCCTCGTGCTGGATGAAGCCGACCGGATGCTCGACATGGGCTTTTTGCCATCCATCCGCCGCATAGTAAAAGGGCTGCCCCGCAAGCGCCAGACTCTCATGTTCTCCGCCACGCTTTCGAAAGAAATCGAGGAGCTCACGCATGAGTTCCAGCAATCTCCGAAGACTGTGCAGATCGGGCGCCGCTCGAATCCTGCAGAGACTGTCACTCAGTTTGTCTATGAAGTCTCGCATCACCTGAAGCCGGGCCTGCTTGTCCATCTTTTGAACGACCCGAGTTTCAATACCGTGCTCGTCTTCACCCGCACCAAGCACGGGGCGGACCGCATCGCGCGCAAGCTCGAGAGCTGCGGCATCAAGACCGCGACGATCCACTCGAATCGCTCGCAGAACCAGCGTCTCCGGGCGTTGAAGGATTTCAAGGCCGGCGCGGTGCGCGTGCTGGTGGCCACGGATATCGCCGCGCGCGGGATCGATGTGGATGGCATTTCGCATGTGGTGAATTACGATTTCCCGATGCACGCGGAGGATTACGTCCACCGCATCGGTCGCACAGGGCGCGCCCATGCCGTGGGTGATGCGATCAGTTTCATCACGCACGAGGATCACGGCCCGCTGAAGGCGCTCGAGCGTTTCATCGGCCGGGGCATCGTGCGCAAACGCGCCGAGGATTTCGACTACGGTGCGGCAGCGCCTCCACGCGCCGCGGAGCCTGAGCGGGGACGCGGGCCTTCGCAGCAAAGCGGGCGGCCTTCGCCGAATTCCTGGTCACCACGCGGTGGTGGCAACAGGGGCGGTGGCGGTGGTATGCGCCGAGGTGGTGGCGGCAACCGGCAATCCTCCGGCGGACGGCGGTAGCGCAAGCCCCGCAAATATTTTCGTGACGGATAGCCTGTTCCGGCTAGGTTGACGCTTTGCGTCCTAAAAACTGAATCCAACCCAATGAAAATCGAGAAGAACAAAGTTGTCAGCATCGACTACAAACTCACCAATAACAAAAACGAAACCATTGATTCCTCCGAAGGACGCGCCCCGCTCGTGTACATGCACGGGAATGGCAATCTGATCCCCGGCTTGGAGAAGGAACTCGAGGGAAAAGCGAGCGGCGACACCTTGAAGGTGAGCATACAGCCCGAGGAAGGCTACGGCGTACGCGACGACAAGAAGCGCGTGGAAGTGCCTATCGAAATGTTCAAGGGCGTGGAGGTGGACGAGATCAAGCTAGGCATGCAGTTCCAGGCGCGCAACAAGGAAGGGGCGGTCGAACTATTGACCGTCGCGGAAGTGAATGGCGACAAGGTGATCATCGACGCGAACCATCCGCTCGCGGGCGAGGTGTTGAATTTCGATGTGACTGTGCGCGACATCCGCGAGGCCTCCGCCGAGGAACTGGCGCACGGGCATGTGCATGGGCCGGGCGGGCATCACCACTAGGAGCCGTTTACAGATTCCATTTTAAAAAGCAGCGCAAGCCCTTGCTTGCGCTGCTTTTTTTAGCATTGGAACTACGGCTTCACCAGCCCCGCAAAAGCACTCCGGTATCCGTAGAGCACCACAAGCGCCAGCACGGAGACAACAGCTGCGACCGGCAGGCCCTCGGGAGCCATGAGGAGATGGGTCAAGTCGATGTTTACGATCACCGGCCCGAGCAGCGTGAGACCCAATGGAACGTAGCGTCCGATGAGACAGAGCAGACCACCCACTACCTGGAGCACACCCACTGGATAGATATAATGGGTCACAAATAGCGCGGTCGCGAAGTCCTTCATCGGCCCCGCCGGCACTGGAGGCTGCGGGATGAAATGCAGGAAGATATTTGCGCCGAATACGACAAAGACAAGTCCTAGAAGGACGCGTGCAATGATGACAACGATTTTCATATTTAGTTTCTGGTTTGGTGGTTTCTTTTTTTGGGAGGGGAAATTTCAACCTTTGAGACGTGCCGCGATCTCCGCGACATGTTTGCCTTGGAACCGGGCCATGGAAAGCTCTTTCGCGCTTGGCTGGCGTGATCCGTCGGGGCCTGCGATGGTGCCGGCGCCGTAAGGGCTGCCGCCGCGGACTTCGCTGATATCCGTCAATTCCGGACAGGAGTAAGGCAGTCCCACAAATACCATCCCGTGATGAACCAGCGTCGGTATGAATGTGAGGATCGTCGCCTCATTCCCACCGCCCGTGCCGGTGCTGGTGAACACCCCGGCCACTTTCCCCACGAGTGCGCCTTTCATCCAGAGCCCGCCTGTCTGGTCGAAGAAATTGCGCATCTGTGCTGCCATGTTGCCAAATCGCGTGGGTGTGCCGAAGATGAAGGCATCGTAACCGGCGAGTTCGTCGGGCGATGCAACCGGCGCGCTTTGGTCCAATTTTGCACCGTATTTTTTGGCCACCTCTTCGGACATGATCTCGGGCACGCGTTTCAGGGTCACTTCGAGGCCCTCCACGGAGCGTGCCCCTTCCGCAATTGCTCCGGCCATGGTTTCGATGTGTCCATACATGGAATAATAGAGAACGAGCAGTCTGGTCATATTTTTCGTGTGTTTATAATTACGTTTACAGGTTTGTTTTTGGTTGGATTTTGGTACGCGAAAAGCCGTCCAGCCACGCGCTTTTCCGGCGCGGTCTGAACGGCCTTCGCATTCGTCAGTCGAGATCGAACAGCAATACTTGCGACGACTTGGTTGCCGTGAGGTCGAGTTGTGCCTCATCGCTCACTGCCGCGGCATCGCCACCGGCAAGGGTCTGGCCGTTGAGCGTCACTTCGCCCTCGGCCACATGCAGCCAGGCGTTGCGCCCCGGCGTCAGCGTGTGGATCACCCGGTTCCCGGCATCCAGCTTCGCAAGCCAGAGATCGGCATCCTGATGGATCGCGATGGAATCCTCCCGGCCGGTCTTGCTTGCCACGAGTCGCAGCCCGTGGTCCGCGCTGCCGCTGTATGATTTCTCCGCATAGCGTGGCTTCACGCTTTTTTTATCAGGCATAATCCAGATTTGCAGCAAATGCACCGCCTCAGTCTCCGACGGGTTGAATTCGCTGTGCGTGATGCCCGTGCCCGCGGCCATGTATTGGAAATCCCCGGCGCGGATCACGCTGCCATTCCCCATCGAGTCCTTGTGCGCCAGCGCGCCGCTGAGGACGTAGGTGATGATTTCCATGTCGCGATGCGGATGCATGCCAAATCCCCCGCCCGGCAGCACGAGATCATCATTGATCACGCGCAGGCTGCGGTATCCGTGCCATTTGGGATCGTAGTAATCCGCGAAACTGAATGTGTGATAACTATCCAGCCAGCCGTGGCTGGCGTGGCCCCGTTCGTTAGCTTTTCGAATATTGATCATGCCCGCACCCTACCCGCCCCGGGCTTGGAGCGGAAATATCATGTTTCTTGGCTAAGCATGCTTGAAAGGCATGCTCGGGAATGCTGGAAACGACTGTTACACAACCGTTATATCCACTCAATGCTTGAACGGCCACTTCGGGTCCGGCGTATTGGATGTGGAGGCGGCGGATGTCGCCGTGGGATCGAGCACCTTGATTTTGTCGTCCAGGGCTGCAAGCTGCGTCTGGTAGGTTGCCAGCAATGTTTTTGCCCGGTCGATTTTGTCCTGCGTATCGATCCTTTGCGCGGGCGTCAACGGGTGCCCGAACCAGCTCTTGTAAGTATTGATATTGTCCTGCGTCAGGGCAATGCGTGACTTCAGTGTTTTCTCCTGCGCGCGCAATGACTCCAGGTCCTGCGCGGATGAAGCGGTGGCCGCAGCCGCTGGCGAAGTCGTCCCCGTCGCATCAACCGGCGCCTGTGCATGAATGCTGACAGCCATTGCCAGGACACTGCCACTGATAAGAAGGATGTTTTTCACAGGGATAAATTCCGTTATTCGCCAAGCTGCGAGAGAGACGTGATTTATCGGCAAATCCATGCGCGATGTCAATCTGAGACAGGCGGTCAAAAAATCATGTTTTACTCTTCCCCGCCTCCCTGTAAATGTTCCCTCCATGGAACTCCGGCATCTCCGCTATTTTGTCGCCGTCGCCGAGGAGGAAAACGTCACGCGCGCCGCCGCAAAGCTGCACGTCTCCCAGCCCGCATTGAGCCGCCAGGTCCACGATCTCGAATACGAGCTCGGCCTGCAGCTTCTCGAGCGCAACGCAAAATCCGTGCGCCTCACGGAAGCCGGGCGCGTGTTTCTCCTCGAGGCCCGCGCCGTCCTCCAGCGCGCCGATGAAGCGGTGAGAACCGCGCGTGCCGTCGCCGGCGGCATGCAGGGGGAACTCCACGTCGGCTATGCCCCTTCGCTCACCGTGCAGATCCTGCCGCAGGCCCTCCGCAGTTTCCAGGCGGATGCCCCCGGCATGCGCGTGATCCTGCACGATCTTTCCACCGGGGAGATGGTCGCAAAATTGCGCGATGGAAAACTGCATCTCTCGCTCATGGTGCATCCCGGCAAGAGCGAAATGCACGGCCTGCATTTCGAGGAACTCGCCCGCTACCCCATCTGCCTCGCCGTGGCGCTGAATCATCCCCTCGCCAGTGCCCGCTCCGTGAAATGGACAAAGCTCGCGCACGAAAACCTCATCGCCTACAGCCGCGACGAATACCCGGAATACCACGACGAACTCGACACCCTCGCAAAGCTTATCGGCGCGAAGCCGAAGATCGCCGAGGAGCACGATGGCGTCACCAGCATCATCGTCGCCGTGGAAGCCGGGCGCGGCGTCGCACTTGTCCCGAGCTGCATCGCCTGCCTCGCCGGCCCCCGGCTCAAGATCATCCCCCTCACCCCCGCCTCGCCTCCCATCGTCGTCGGCGCCCTCCGCCGCTCCGGCACCGTCTCCCTCGCCGTGCAGAAATTCATCGCTGCGGCTGCGGCGAAACCGCCTGCTCTTTAACCTTAAACGTAGTGGATCCGGTGCTCTGCACTGATCGCCACGATGCGCTCCATGTCCGGCCCGCCTGGCTTGGCAAACTCCTCCGCGCATTGTGCAAAGAAAACCTCGAAACCTGAGGGGGTCGCCGTCACGGTCATACGGGTCGGTTCGTTGCCATTATTTTTGAAGGTGTGGATGGATGTTCTCGGCATAAAGACAACACCACCGGCATCCACATCCGTCCATTTGCCATCGCAAAAAAAGGACATCGTCCCCTCCTCCACCATGAAACACTCATCTTCATTGAGGTGATAGTGGGTCGGCGGACCGCCTCCAGGTGGGGTGATGATCGTTAGCAACGCAAGCCTGCCCCCAGTCTCCTCGCCTCCCACATGCAAAGTCAGTGCCCCGCCAAAAGCGTGCATCACAGTTCCTTGGGAAGGTTGAATGATTGAAGGCAGATTGGAAGTCGCGTCACTCATATCGTCAGGACGGTAGCCAAAGACTTCGAATTCCGTAAAGGAAAAGTGTTTTCCCCGTTGCCTCCCGCCCAATGCGAAAATGACAGAGGCCCCGCCTGCCGCCACACTGACATTAAGTTAAGACTATTCTCATGAGATAACGCTCGACGAAGGTGGGCAGTTGATTTTTTCGAAGAAACATTTCACACAGCGCCGGAGGTGCGGCGGAATTAAAGCCCGGTGTGCAGCGCAGCGGAACTCCGGGTTATCCAAGTATAAAAAATGAACAAACCCCTGGAAGGGGTGACGGAATAAAACCGTCGCCAACGATCACACCTTGACTTAGTTCCAGTGCTCCTCCCCTCACTCCACCTTGAACAACTGCACCGGCTCATGCCTGCCACGGATCGGTATGGGCAGCATCGGCTCCGCGCCTTCCACGCCTGCGATCCGGCAGACCGGTTCGGAGATGAGCAGTTTCGTCCCGAGTTCCTTGTTCAATGCCTCGATCCGGAATGCGACATTCACCACATCGCCGATCACGGTATATTCCTTTTTTACTTCCGAGCCGATGATGCCCACGATCGCCTGCCCCGCGTGCAATGCGATGCCCACATCCGTTTTCAGCAGTTTGCCGGCCGCCGTCAGTTCCCTCAGTTCGTGCAGGATCTTCTGGCTGGCTGCAAAGGCGTTCTTGCAATCGATCCCCGAGGTCAATGGCGCTCCAAACACCGCGAGAAATCCGTCTCCGAGAAATTTGTTCAGGAATCCTTCGTGCTCATTCACGGTCCGCACCATGAACCCCCAGAGCGTGTTCAGGTATTTCACCACTTCATCCGCGGGCCGGTCCTCGGAGTAGGAGGTGAAGTTGCGGATATCGAGCACCATGATGCAGACATCGCGCAGCTCGGAGTGTTCCCCGGCGGGCTGTGTGAGGAGCTGGTTCACCACCACCGGCGAGAGGTGCTGCCCAAAGAGATGCATCACGCGTTCCCGCTCATGCATCGTGGACATCGTCTCTACCATCATTCCCCGGATTCTTTCGCTCACGATCGCCGCCACCAGGCCATAGACCAGATACAGCATGCCCCGCATGAAAAATCCAAAATGCACCCCGGAAAGCGGGCCGCCCCATGCGCTCTCAAGTTCGGCCCAATGGCCGACGCAGAGCACGGTGAAGCCCGTGGAAGCAACCACACCGGTGAAGAGGCAAAGCCAGAAATCGAGGCGCAGCGTCGAGAGAAGGATGATGAGGAAATAGGGATACGTCGCCAGGCCGGTGATCGCGTGCGCCGCCGGGATGAAATTCGTGGCAGCCCATGCGGTCGCCGTGGGGATCGCCAGTTCCATCACCGCATTGATATAGAGGCGGTAACGCTGCGGCGTGTGCCCCTTGCGCACCATCCGCAAAAGCAACCGGCTCACCCACGTCTCATAGCCGGCGGCGCAGAACATCAAAACCGCAAGTCCGCGATAGAGCGGCAGTATGCCGTGGTTTCGCCCCGTGGTCAGGGAATGGATCGCGATGATCGTCGCCACCACGCCGAGCACCACCGCCAGTATCGTCGATCGCTTCTGTTCGCTGACCAGGGTGCGGCGCGCGAGCTCTGCCTCAAATTCCGGGGTGCCTTTGGAACGCTTGATCATGGGCGCACATCATCCACAAAACACGGCGTGCAGCACAAGCGCGATCCATAAATACTGCGTGACAACGTTGCAAAACAGAATCGTTTCCCCTTACTATTTCCATTCCACACGATGCCCACCGAAACAGAACCCCAGCACTACGACGTCATTGTCATCGGGGGCGGCGCCGCGGGCCTCATGTGCGCTTTCACCGCGGGGCGGCGTGGCCGGCGCGTGGCGCTCATCGAACACCGCGAGCAGGTTGGTAAAAAGATCGCGATCTCCGGCGGAGGACGTTGTAATTTTACCAATATCCATGCAGGCCCGGAGAATTATCTCTCCTCAAATCCCGACTTCTGTAAATCAGCCCTCGCCCGCTACACGCCATGGGATTTCATCGCCCTCCTCGGCAAACACGGGATCGCGTACCACGAGAAGAAACTCGGCCAGCAATTTTGCGATGGCAGTGCGCGGCAGATCATCGAGATGCTGCTCGCCGAGTGCGCGGCATCCCATGTGGATGTGCTGTGCGAGTGCGCCGTGCGGAGGGTCCACAAGACCGAACGTTTTGTCCTCACCACCAATCGCGGCACCATGGAGTGCGATTCCCTGGTGATCGCCACCGGCGGCCTCTCCTTTGCCAAGTTGGGCGCCAGCGATTTCGGGTACCGCATCGCGAGGGAATTCGGGCTTCGCATCACCGAGACACGCCCCGGCCTGGTCCCCCTCACTTTCACCAGCGGCGACCACAGGCATTTTGAAGCACTCAGCGGCCTCTCGCTGCCTGTCACGGCACGCCATCGCGGAGTGGAATTCGACGAGGCAATTCTCTTCACCCATCGCGGCCTCAGCGGCCCGGCGATTCTCCAGATCTCCTCCTACTGGCGGGAAAATGAAACGCTTCACCTTGATCTGCTTCCATCCCTCAAGGGCGACACCTGGCTCGGAAACGACCGCCAGTCCCAGATCGCCCCGGCATCCCTGCTCGAGCGCCACCTGCCCAGGCGCTTCAGCGAGGCATGGTGTGCGTTGAACACACCCGCCAAGCCATTGCAGCACTACAAAACCCGCGAACTCGAGCATCTCACCCATCTTCTCCACGCGTGGCCGATGGATTTCTCCGGCACGGAAGGCTACCCGAAAGCGGAGGTGACCCTGGGCGGCGTGGATACCGGCGAACTCTCCTCAAAAACCATGGAATCCCGCAAAGTCCCCGGGCTTCATTTCATCGGCGAAGTGGTCGATGTAACAGGATGGCTGGGCGGCTACAATTTCCAGTGGGCGTGGGCCAGCGCAGCCGCCGCTGGTGAAGTTGTGTAACAATATAACATACTGTCACACTGGCGCGGCGTTAAGATAAGGTGCTTTACAAGAAATTTCCCCTGGGTCAACCCGGAAGATTTTCGGAGATTAGCCTGGGTCGAACCTCACCGCCAATAAGTTAAGAAACATCAGCACTTTCTGCTGCGGTTGGGTACAAAAGGGTGAAGTCACCATTCAGACGGCGCGTCCGTGGAGGGACATGCTCATGTCCAAGTCCGCGATAGCTTCTTCGGACTTCTCTTCATCCCCCACCTCAATAGCGCCGGGATTTATCCTAAACCTGACATCATTCCAGTCACACCGTCATTTCCGCTCCACCACCATCACCCGCTCCATCAAGGCATCAATGGAGTCGCGGGATGTAACCCCCGATCTGCCACGTGCGAGCACCTCCAGCGAGAAAGCAGTCGCGAGCCGGGCGCATTGCAGCAACGGCATTTCCGCCAGCAGTCCCGCGACGATTCCCGCGACCATCGCATCCCCCGCGCCGACCGTGCTTTTCACCTCCACAGCAGGCGGACGCGCAATGACCGCCATCTCCGCCGTGACAAAACAGGCCCCTTTGCCGCCCATGGAGACAACCACCATCCCGATGCCTTGTGCAATGAAACGGCGGGCGGCGTTGATCACCGCTTGATAGTCCGGCAGCGATTCCCCCAGCAGTCCCTCCAGTTCGTGGATGTTTGGCTTGATCAAATACGGCTTTGCCTCGATGGCATGCCGGAACGGTTCCCCGCTGGCGTCGAGTACCACTTTTTTCCCGCGCGCATGCAGCCTGCCGATGAGATCGCCGTAAATGGCGGGATCGACCCCGGGCGGAAGACTGCCTGAAAGAATAAAGTAACCCGCATCGAGATGATCCATCCGCTGCATCAACGCTTCAAGATCACCGGGCGCCGGAGTCAGACCCGGAAGATTAAGATCGGTCGTCTCATGTGTTACAGGATCGATAATCTTGATCCCTGTCCGTGTCTGCCCGGGAATGCGCACGAAACGATCCTCGATATTCTTGCGCTTGAAAAGCTCCTCGAAGGAAGCCGCATTATCACTGCCCAGAAAGCCGGTCACTGCAACGCCCAGCCCATAGTCCGCGAGGGCCGACGCCACATTCACACCCTTCCCTGCGGGCTGTGAGCTTACTTCCTCACCACGATTGACAGCCCCGATGGTGAGCCCCGGGATGGTGATCGTGCGATCAATCGCGGGATTGAACGACACGGTCGCAGCATCAAAATAGGGAAGCTGGCTTTTCATGGTTACCGCGTTTATTGCGTTTTAATCTCTATCTGAAAATCTTGACCCAAGGCTTAACCCCGGGAAAAAAGGCGAATCCCCTTCCCCAGCGATTCAAGGCGGATTGGGAGACGCGGGCATCACTTCAATGCGCACTTTTGCGATCCCGCTTTTCATGAGATCCAATTCCCTGGCGGCCCTCCTGTTCACGTCGATGATCCTGCCCCGGATGTAGGGCCCGCGATCGTTGATCCTCACGACGACGCTCTTGTCGTTCTTCAAGTTTGTCACACGCACATAAGTCCCGAAAGGAAGGGTGCGATGGGCGGCTGTCAGGGCCTCTGTCGATCCCTTGCCGCGATACCAGGAAGCGCGCCCGGTTTGAACCAGCTCCATGGGCTTCACCGTTTTCCCGGAAGCCCCCGACGCGAGGCTGAACATCAACATCACCGCAATCGGATATCCGGATGTTTTCATAACGACGGCCCGAGTCTATCGGGTAACGGCGTCCGCGTCAAACACCGTTAGAACAGGTCCTGATGAACGGAAAATAATTATACAGCCAGCACTTCCACGGAAGACCGCCCGGCCGCATTGCCAGACGAATCCCTCTCTGCACCTTTGACTTCCGCGTTTGCCGGCAAATGGAGCGTAAAAACAGCCCCGTTGCCGGGCCCGTCACTTGCGACAGTGAGATCGCCCCCCATCTCACGGGCGGCAAGCACGCCGCCATGGAGGCCGAATCCGTGGCCGGTCTTTTTGGTGGTGAACCCATGCGCGAATATGCGGGTGAGATTCTCCGGTGGTATGCCCACGCCGTTGTCGGTCACACTCACGATGACATGATCATCGAGGCGGGCGACACGCAGGGTGAGCCGCTTGTCGTCGCGACCGCTCTCGCCGAGAGAATATTTGGCATTGCTCACCAGGTTCACCAGGATCTGCAGCACCTTGTGCTTTTCCACGGCGATTGCAGGCACATCGCCGTAGTCGCGGATGACCTCGATGTTGTGCCGGACCATGGCCGTGGTGTTCATCCGCAAGGCATCCTCCACGAGGGTCTCGAGCGGCAGCATCTCGCGCACACCGCTCACATTGGCGTAGCTCTGCTGCACGGCGACGATTTCCTTGATGTGGTCTATATTTTTCCCCAGCGACTGGAGTTCCTTGAGCATCTCCCCCTGTTCCTGCGAAAGTAGCTCCCCGAGTTTGCCAAGATAATCCGGCACCTTTTGCCCCGCGGGATTCGTGGTGAAAAATGCCCCGATATCACCGGCATGCTCCTTGAGCAGATTCGCCGTCTTCGCAACGCCGCCGATGCGTGACTTGAGCACCTTGTCCGAAATCAGCGTATGGGAAACATTCACGCTGTTCAGCACATTGCCGACATTGTGAAGCACGTTGGTCGCCACCTCCGCCATGCCCGCACGCCGCGAGATGTCCAGCAGTTCCTTGTTCATGCGTTCCACCTCGATCTCGGCAGCCTTGCGTTCCACTATTTCCTTCGTCAATTCGGAGGTCCTCTCGATGACCGTCTGCTCAATGACGGAATTCACCGTCTCAAGCGCGGCCTGCCGCTCCGCGATGCCAAGCATCTCGGCGAGGCTCTGGCGGATGGAGATCAGCAAAAAGACGTCTTCAAATATCACCCACCCTGCATGTTCCAGCCAGCGGAACGGGCTTACAGTCAGTGCTCCAAAGACAGACAACGGAAAATAAATCCCGCGCACGAAGTGATCGAGCGCAACCACGATCGAGGCGGACACAAGCACCCGCCAGTCCCGGTAAAACGCAATGAAAGCCAGGGACCCGAACACATGAAAATGTGCTTCGATCCTTCCGCCGCTGAGATGAATGATGAGCGCGGACATCAGCATCTGCCCGATGGCAATCACGTAGGCTGTCATTGCCGTTCCCGACCGCATGATTGCGCAGAACACAGGCCAGAAAGTAATCGCACCACCCAGGAATATGGCCGCCAGGAGGTGCGGGTGGATGGAGCTGTGCTGCCCGGCCCATGTCTTCGGTGACAACCAAAGGGCCACCGCCACTCCTGCAAGCCACTGCAGCGGCATCAACCAGGCAAACATGCGGTCCGTACGGAGATGGATGCTTTTTTTGTGCTCATCAAAAAGCTCCCGTGCCCGGCGATCGGTCGAGCCTTGTGAAATCCCTCCGGCTATCGCGGCTACTGGGTCCATGCTGCAACTCCCTTCACGCATTTTGAATCCGGATCGGAAAAGGAACAGCCAAAGACCGGCATCGCCGTCAGGCGCGGTGCCTGGCTGTTCAGGATCGCGACGATGGCCTCCTGCCCTTCGCTATCACCCGCATGCCCGCGGGAGGCAGTGATCCCACCGCTGTAACCGAGATGTCCCGGCCCGTCGTAGAGCACGACAAATCCCGATGTGACCGCTCCAAATTGCGCTGCCTCGGTGCCGTCCTCATCCACCCGGACTTCGACTCCCGGGATGGCTGCCGCTGTCTTCCACAAATCGGTATG
>JBAVPB010000363.1:0-19064 GCA_049692655.1 Chthoniobacteraceae bacterium
ACGCGCTGGCGCAGAATCCTGCGATCGACCCGATGGCGCGGCAGGGGCTGGCGTTCTGGATGGCGCGTTGCAACGGGTTCATCGCCAACGAGGCGCGTCCGGAATCGACGAGCCGGAGGTTGCTGGACCAACTGGTGGAAGAGATGAACGCGCTCAATACGGCTGTCACGTGGTGCGAAGCGGGCGGGAATCCCTACGATGGAATGACGGGCTCATTCATCAAGGCGTATGTCTCGCCGGTGACGGGCAAGGCGCGTCCGCTCGGGCTGCTGGTGCCGAAGGATTACGACGCGAAGGCGGGGAAGCAGTGGCCGCTGATTTTTCTGCTGCACGGGATTTTTGCGGATGAGCGGCAGCTTTCGCTCATGGCCGGGCGGTTGCGCGATCTCGGGGCGATCGTGTGCCAGGCGCCGGCTTACAGGCCGCTGGATTGGGGTGGCATCAGCGCGGCGGAATCGTGGGCCGGGCTGGACGAGGTGATGAAGCAATACAGGATCGATGCGGACCGCGTTTATCTCATCGGGCATGCGATCGGGGGCCGCGGTGTGTGGCAGATGGGCGAGGGGCGGCCCGACTTGTGGGCGGCGTGCGCGCCATTGCTGAGCGGGGCGGACACCGGGCCGAAGTGGGACGCGGTGCGGCTCTACCCGCAGTATCTCGACGAGGCGAATGATTTCCACGTCACGTATCCGCTCTATCACAAGGTGGATGCGCCGAAGCCTTTCACCTCGCCGCTGGAGAAAAAGCTGCTGGGGCAGGCGAGCCTGGCATCGCGCGTGGAGAATCTTGCGGCGATGCCGCTGTGGAGTTCCTACGGCGAGGAGAGTCCGGATACTGCTGCGGAGCGGTTGGCGATGATGGACCGCTTCATCGCGCTCGGCGTGCCGCTTGCCACTCACGAGGTGCCGGGGGCCGGCCACGGGGCGGTCGCGGAGGAACTGGCGTCGCCCGATTTCTACCGGTGGCTGCTTGCGCAGCGGCGTCCGGCGGTTCCCACGCATGTGCGGTTTACGGCGAACGGGCTGCGGTATAACGCGGCGTGGTGGGTGCGGGTGGACCAGTTGAGCTCGCCTGCGGAGTTGGGGCGGATCGATGCCACGCTCGACGGCGGCAAGATTGACGTGAAAACGGGCGGCGTGGGCGCGTTCACGCTTTCTCCGAAAGGAGCAAGCGACGAGGGGTGGAGTGTCACAATTGACGGTCAGGCCGCCATCAACGCCCGTCCCGGCAAGGCGGGCTCGGTTTCGTTTGTGCGCAATGCGGAGGGCAAGTGGGAGGGCGGAAGTCTCATGGGTGAGGGCAAACGGCACGGGCTCTCGGGGCCGATCGATGACTTTCAATTTGGGCGTTTCCTCGTTGTGTACGGCACGCAGGGTGACGAGAAAATGAACGCCCTGCTGGCGAAGGTGGGCAAGCGGATTTCGGATTGGGGGCTCGGCGGCACGTTTGAATGCAAGGCGGACCGCGACGTGACCCCGGAGGATATGCAGCAGGGCAGCCTCATCCTCATCGGCACGCCTGACAACAATGTTGTCATGTCGAAAATGAAGGAGACGCTCCCGATGAAATGGACCGCTGATGGATGCTCGATGGGCGATGCGCAGGCGGTGGGTGCCGGGGCGGGTGCGTGCTTCATCCATCCCAATCCGCTCTCGCCGGAGCGCTACGTCGTGATCGTGACGGCAAGCGACGAGGAAGGCTACGGCGTGTGGGCGGCGCGCGAACGCGGCCCTAGCGACGATTACCTGCTCGGCCACGCGAGTGCCGTGGATGGCAAACCCGTATTCACCACGACTGCGCACGGCTGCTTCGACAACCAATGGAACTGGGCGAAGGAAGACTGCGTGATTCCGTAGGGCGGGTTAAGTGAGGCGTGCCGGGTAGTCACCCATTCCCGATTGACATCGGAAAACCGGCGTGGCTGAATGCGCGCTTGCAAGCAGCCGCTTGTGAAAATCCCAACGTAACCCCACCAAGGAGAACAAAACCATGATCTGCCAGGCATGCGGAGTTGAGGCACCCACGAAAAACGTGGAGTTTCGCCAGAATATCGGAGCGCTCTTCATGCGTTTCCACCGGAAAATCAAAGGCAACTTGTGCAAGTCGTGCGTGCATAAGAATTTTTGGAAAATGACAGGGATCACCCTCGCGGTCGGGTGGCTGGGGATGATCTCGCTGGTCGTGGCCCCCATTTTCATCGTGATTAATGTGGTGAATTACCTGCGGTGCCTGGGAATGCCGCCGGTTCCTCACATGGCGCGACCGCCGGAACTCACGAATGATGTCATGACACTGCTCCAACCCCAGGCGCAGGGGATCATGGCCCGGTTAAATGCCGGTGAGGACGCGAAAGTGATCGCCGTCGATATCGCCTCCACCTCGGGCGCGACGCCGGGGCAGGTGATATTATATATCCGCGGGCTGGTGCGCGCCGCGCAGTTGCAGAGGCCCTTGCCGCCGGTGAAAGGCTGATCGCGATTTTTTGCGCGATCCTGGTATTACGCCTTGCCGCCGAAGCTTACGTAATCGTCGAGATCGATCGCGGCGAACCACGTCTTCACGTCTTCGCGCGTTTTGCTGAATTCGCCCACCTTTTCGGCAAAGAGCGCCAGTGTCTCGGCATCGCTGTCCGGGCCGCGCTTGTCGAAGAACGCGGACCACGCCTCGATCTCCCACGGGTCGCGCGGAGTTTTGGCATTGGCCATCACCCATGCGAGGATCTCGCCGTCGCCCTTGCCGGCGGCCAGCTCTTTCAGCAACGCATCGGCATCGAGCCCGAGGAACCTGACGAGGTGCTTGTCCGTGGAGGCATTGTAAACGTATTCGCCGTTTTTTCCGGCGAGCGTCGCGCGGCCCTTGTCGATCATGCGGGGCAGGATCACCAGGCCGCCGAGGCGGAGGTGGGGGCTGCGGGGCGGGCGTTGGGTCAGGTCGGTGAACGGGATATTGGTGCTCATGATTTTTTGGATGGTTTGCTACAATCGTCCGGGTTGCGGGAAGCGCAACATCTTCTCTCAATGCGAAACATCAGGCGTGCCTCCCGGCGCAAATCTTACTCCGCGTTTGCCTTACTTCACCGTGCTCGCCGTCTTTGGCGCGTGCGAGAGGTCGATGAGGTCGTCCACGATGTTCAGCGCTTCCGTCTTCTGCGGATCGACCACTGGCGTTTTCTTGGCAGAAACGCTGTCGTCATCTGCATCCTCGGCGGCTGCATCGGGATCGTCGGACGCGGCTTTTTTCGCGTCGTTCTTCACGGGCTGGAGATCGGGCTTATCCACATTATCCAGCGTGATCGCATAAACTTTTTCGTCCGGCTTTTTGTGCTTCTCACGCTCGGCCGTGCGCTTCGTGGTCTTGGCCTTGGCATCGGCCATTTCCTGGCGGCGCTCTTTTTCGTTCAGCGAGGTCCGGTTCTCGAGGATCTTCTTTTTGATGTAATCGAGATCCTCGGTCACGTAGGCGAATTCGGGGTTCGCCGCCACGCGCGCCTCGGAGCGCTGGCGCAGCTCGGGCAGGAAGAGCGGGTGATCGGTGACCTTGTCGTATTGCGCGGCTTCGACCACATCATACGGGAGCGGATTCTTGAGCGATTGCTCGCCAAACACATCGTAGTCGTAGGTGGACGGGAGGCGGATATCGGAAGTCACGCCGTGCAATTGCGTCGAGCCGCCCGCGATGCGGTAGAATTTCTGGATCGTGAGCTTCAGCGCGCCGGCATCGTGCGAATCGCCGCCGAGGATCGGGATGAACTGCCCGATTTCGAGCATGGTCTGCACCGTGCCCTTGCCGAATGTGGTCGTGTCTCCCACGATCACCGCGCGACCGTAGTCCTGCAACGCCGCCGCGAAGATCTCGCTGGCCGAGGCGCTCAGGCGGTTGCAGAGGATCACGAGCGGGCCGTCATACACCTGCTTTGAGCTTTTCGAAATGCGCGAGGGGCGCAGGTTGCCGTTGCTGTCCTTCGTCTGGACGACAGGCCCCTGTTTTACAAATAATCCGGTGAGGTTGATCGCTTCCTCGAGCGAACCGCCACCGTTGTTGCGGAGATCGATCACGAGACCGCTGATGTTCTCGGCTTTCAGGCGGTTCAGCAGCGCCAGCACATCCTTCGTGGTGCTCTTCGCGTTCTTCGAGCCACTGTGCTCCATATCCGCGTAGAATGAAGGGAGCCTGATCCAGCCTAGGCGGCGCGGCTGGCCGTTGCCGTCATCCTGCTCGATCAATTCGGCCTTTGCCTCCTGTTCCTTCAGCTTCACTTCGTCACGGACGATCTCCACCACCTTCGGCTCGCTGGAATGCGCGGGCACCACTTTCAGGCGCACCGTCGTCCCCTTCTTGCCGCGGATGAGCTCGACCACCTTGTCGAGCTTCATATCGATCACGTCCACAAATTCTCCATCCCCCTGCGCCACGGCGCTGATGCGGTCGCCCACCTTGAGATGTCCGCTCATTTGCGCCGGGCCGCCCTGCACCAGGTCCAGGATCTTTGCATACCCTTCCTCGGAACTCAGCACCGCCCCGATGCCCACCAGCGAGAGGCGCATCTGGATGTTGAAACTCTCGAGATCAGCCTTGCTCATGTACTCGGAATGCGGATCATACGTCTGCGCCAGCTCGGTGAGGAAGGTCTTGATCACATCCTCGCGAGTCGTCTCGTGGATGTTGCGCAGCACCTGGTTGTAGCGGCGTGTCACAGCCTTCAGCGCCGGCTCCACGGGATGCTCGATCAATTTCTCCTGCAACAGCTCGCCTTCGATGCGGTCGCGCCACAGCGCGTCGGCCTCCGCCTCATCCTTCGGCCACGGGGCTTTCCGGCGGTCCAGTTCAATCGTGCGGTCGCTCTTGAAGTCGTAGTCCTTTTTCAGCAATTCCTTGATCTTCGCCACGCGGTCCTCCACGCGCTTCGTATAGACGTCCCAGATTTCAAACGCGGCGTTCGGGTTGCCCAGCAGGATGTCGTCCGCCAGCGCGGAGCTGTATTTCGCCTGGAAGGAGTCGATGTCCCCCTGCGTGAAGAAAAGATGGTTGTAGTCCAGCCCCTCGAGGTAATCCTTCAGGAACAGCTTCGACATCTCCGGGTCGAGCTTGCGGCGCGTGTAGTGTCCCTGCTCCAGCAGGCGGCCGACTGAGATGCTGATCTGGCCTGGGTCTGCCTCGGCGCGGGCGCCGGGCGCCTGCGACATTGAGAACGCCAGAATGAGTGGGATGACGAGGAATCGGGACAGCTTCATTGAATGTTAAAAGTTAAACACGGTGACAGGTTTACGGAATAAATCAAATACGCGCCCTTTATAATAGCACAATCCACGCCGGAAAGATGCCACGAGTTTGCAAAAAGCGGCTTGCGCCCCGGGAGGAATCGGGTTCAGTTGCGCCTGCAAATGAGCATTAAAACTTATACAGGCGGGATTTTTGACACTAATTGCTTCTTTATCGAGGAGCACGGCATCCTCATCGACGCCCCGCAGACCGCAGCCGACTGGCTTCAGGAGGAAGGGTTGCAGGTCAAGACCCTCCTCATCACCCACGGCCATGTGGACCACGTCCTGGACGCCGCCCGCATCCAGCGCGAGCACGGGTGCAAGGTTGGCTACCATCAGGAGACCGTGCAGATGCTCACCGACCGGAATTTTTTCAAAAAATTCGGATTCGCCCTTGAGGTTGAGCCTGTTGGAGCAGACCTGATCATCGACGAAACAGCGTCGCAAAAAATTGAGGATATGGATTTTCAAGTATTACTGGTACCGGGGCATTGTCCCGGCAGCCTCTGTTTCTTTGACAAGCAAAAGCGGATTTTGTTCGGAGGAGACGTATTATTTGCTGGCGCCATCGGCCGCTGGGACCTCCCCGGAGGCGATTTCGACCTCCTCATTTCCGGCATCAAAAACAAAGTCCTCCCCCTCGGCGACGACGTCACCGTCCTCTCCGGCCACGGCCCCGCCACCAAGATCGGCATCGAAAAACGCACCAACCAGTTTCTGGTGAATTTGTAGTCCCGCTAACGTCCCCACACGCTGTCGTTGTAGCCACGGCCCTGTGGGCCGTTTTGGACAGGCAACCGCCACGGATCATCACCTCACACGGCTCGTGCGCATCAACTCCGCAAGGCCGCGCCAGCGGCCTCCTCTGCAAGATCGCGAAGCGATCTCGTTCCAAAACTCCGGTTTTGGAACGCGCTTGCTCCAGAAACTCGCACGCTAACGGGGTCAGCCCTTGACTATTGACACTTTTCATTAAACGCTCTCTTCTCACCCCTGCAAATCAATCAGCGCCTTCACCGTGCGCCGGTCCTTGATCGCTGCAAACGCATCATTAATCTGCGTCAGCGTAAAAGGCTGCGAGACATCGTGCCAAAGCCCCGCAGCGCTTTCTTATCCCGGGGATCAAAGGGAACCGGCCTTCCGCCCAGTTTGGTGGATAAAATAACCGGGCGCTTTTCCCCCGCCAGCGTCCGGCCCAGCACCTCTTCGCTGTCGCCGTAGGTCGGGGCGGTGTCGATGTAGTTGATTCCCAAATCGAGGGCAGCCTGAATCGCTTCATTGGCGGAATCCGCACCCGTGGCAAACGAGGCGACAAAAAGCCCGCCCAACCCAAGCTTGCTGACGCTCAGCCCCGTCCGTCCAAGTTCAATGGTTTGCATATTTCGGTTCCCGCATCCTGACGGGCTTCCCGGTTTTTTCAATCACTTCTCACACAAGCTGCACCCCACCCCAATCTTCAGAATAAACTCACTCTTTCCATTGATATCAACGCATTAGTTACGTATTATAACATAATACTTGACATCTGTGGCAACTCTTTCTATTATGGTGCAATGAACACAACTGGCAAAATCGCACGTCTCCCGCGCGACATCCGCATCAAACTCAATCGCCGTCTCGATAACGGCATTTCCAGCCATGAAATCCTGGAGTGGCTCAACCGCGACAAGACCGTCCGCAAAATCCTGTCCGAGCAATTCGACTCCAGCCCCGTCAGCAAACAAAATCTCTCTGCGTGGCGCACGGGCGGCTACCAGGAATGGACCACCCACCGCGACGCCCTCGAACTCATCAAGGATATCTCGGGTGAGGCGGACGACGTATTCTCTGTCTCCGGCGGGGAGGATGGCGGCCCCGCTTTCTCCGAAAAAATGGCCCTCTGGTATGCCGCCCGGTACCTCATCCTCGCAAAGAAAGTCATGGTTAATGCCGAAAAGGGCGACCTCGACAAACAGGAAGCCGCCATGCACCGCATCGGCCGGGAACTTGCAAACCTCCGCCGCGCCGATCACAGCGCCGCCCGCATCCGCCTCGAGCGTGAGCGGTTCGAATTCCAGAGCATCCTGGCTTATGAGGCCCAGGAAAAAGCGTCCAGTGAATCCAACCCGAAGGCTAAACCCGCCAAACCCCGGGGCCACCCCGGTCTCAGCACCCGGGACAAGATCGAGAAGGTGCGCTATATGCTTTTCGGGGATAAGATAGTCGCCCCCTCTTCGAAGAGCGTTTACAGGGAGGAGAGGATAAGAAAGGAAACGGAGGAAAAAAGACAAGCCGCGGCAAGCCCCGTCAAGCCTGCCCAGAGTAATTCCGACGCCCCCAAGGTTCAAAATTCCTCCTCCGTAACCTACTCCAACGAGCAAGCCATACGCGAAACCAATTTCAACATTCCGCCGGGAATCGAATTCCCGCCGGAAAGCCGGACCTGGCTCGAAACCCACGAGAAATTCTACCTCTGGACCCCGCTCCACGAAGCCGTGGAAATCGGACGCAAGGATATCGTGGAAGCCCTCATCGCCAGTGACGCAAATATTAACGCCAAGGATCTCTTCTCCCGCACCCCGTTGCACATAGCCGCCATCGAGGTTCAAAAAGAGATCGCCGAGGTCTTGATCACTGCGGGCGCCGAACTCAGCATCCCGGCCCTCGACGGCTGGACCCCGCTGGACCACGCCCAGGAGGCCGGTCAGCCCGAACTCGTGGAATTGCTCATCCGGCACGGCGCGACTCAAAACACCAAGAATTCGATCCCGGTCAAACCCTGAACCTACTCCCGCCCTATGTCACATCCGCGAAGGCACCTGAATCCCGAGCAATTCCAGCCCCTGCTTGAGCACCCGCGCTGTGAGCGCGCAGAGCGCAAGCCGCGAGGAACGCGCAGGCTCCTCGCTTTTCAACACCGGGCACGCCTCGTAGAAGCTGTGGAACGTATTCGCGAGTTCGTAGAGGTAATTCGCGAGAACATTCGGCCGGTAATCATCGAGCACCAGCGGCACGATTTCCCCAAACAGGAAAAGCTTCTTCGCCAGCGTAAATTCCGCGGCTTCGGAAAGACTGTAGGGGAAGGTGCCACCTTCCCAGGCGCGGACGTCCACAACCACGCCGCTTTCCGCCGCCTTGCGGAAGATCGACTGGATACGCACATACGCATTCTGCAAATACGGCGCGGTATTGCCCTGCATGGAAAGCATCTTGTCCCACGAAAACACGTAATCATTCTGCCGGCTCGGAACCAGGTCGGCATATTTCACCGCGCCGATGCCGACGATCCGCGCAATCTCCTGCCGCTCTGCTTCCGGCATCTCGGGGCTCTTTTCGGTGACGATCTTGAAAGCGCGGGCAACCGCTTCATCGAGCACGTCGGCAAGCCTCACGGACTCGCCGCTGCGTGTTTTGAACGGCTTGTTGTCCTCGCCAAGGATTGTGCCAAACCAGATGTGTTCCAGCCGCACTTTGACATCCGGATGCCAGCGACGGAAAATCGCGAACACCTGCCGGAGATGAAGTTGCTGCCGCCCATCGGTGACGTAAATGATTTCATCGGGCACCCACTCCTTGAGCCGGTATTCCAGCGTGGCAAGATCGGTCGTCGCGTAGTTCGAGGCTCCGTCCGTCTTCTGCACCAGCGCAGGCACGTCCATCCACTCGCCGTCGCGTTGCACGAGGAACGGGTCTTCTTTCTCAGGCAGGGTATGGTCGGAAAATACGCACCACGCTCCCTCGCTCTGGCGGGCTATGCCGAGGTCCGCGAGCCGCTGCACCACATCCTTGAGTTGCGGATTGTAAAAACTCTCGCCGAGCGTGACGTCGAACTTCACGCCGAGCCGCGTATAAATATCGTCAAATTGCACCTGCGAAAGCCGGATCATCTCATGCCAGAGCGCCAGGTTTTCCTCGTCGCCGTTTTGCAGTTTCACGAGCTCCTGTTGTACGCTCTTGTGGGTCGCCTCGTCCTCCCTGCTCTTTGCGGAGATGAGCTTGTAGATGCGCTCCATCTCGCCGAGCGGATCGGCGGCAAGCGCTTCCTTGTCGAGAATGGTCTTCCAGCCCACCAGCAGCATGCCGAATTGTGTCCCCCAGTCGCCGATATGATTATCCCGCACCACTTCATGCCCGATAAACGATGCGATCCGCGAAAGCGTGTCTCCGATGCCCGTGGAGCGGATATGGCCCACATGCATCGGCTTCGCGACATTGGGCCCGGAGAAATCGATCACGAGTTTTTTCACCTTCGCGGGTGCCGGAACCCCAAGCCGCGCGTCCTTGGAAAACTCGGAAAGCCGCGCCGCGATCCACGCGGGCTTGAGTCGGAAATTAATAAACCCCGCCCCGGCAATCTCGGGCGTCTCACACATGTCGCCCATATCGAGCTTTGCGATGATCTCCTGTGCAAGCTGGCGCGGGTTCGCCTTCGCCTGCTTGGCGAGGATCATCGCGGCATTCGTCTGGTAGTCGCCAAATTTGGCGTCACTCGTGGATGTAACCTGCGGCTCCAGCGAAATGCCGGCCGGAAGCGCGGGGCGCAACTTGCCCGCGATGAGCGACTGCACGGTCTCCATAAAAATCAGGCTTTGTTGCCGGAGGAGCTTTCGAAGATCGAGAGGATTTCCTGCGAGCTGGTCGCGGTGGCCAGATGGTCGCGGACGGTGCGGTCATTCAAAAATTTCGCGATGGCGGCGAGCGTGCGCAGGTGCGTCTGGAACTGGTCCTTGGGAACCACGAAAAGCACGATGAATTTCACCGGCGCATTGTCCAGGGAGTCGAATTCGATTCCGGTGGTGGAGCGGCCAAATGCGGCGACGACCTCGGTCACCCGGTCGGAGGAGGCATGCGGGATCGCGATGCCGAAGCCGATGCCGGTGCTCATGGTTTCTTCACGGGCGCGCAGCGCGCTCAATACCGTGTCCCGGTCATCCTTGTTGATTTTTCCCAGTGTGACGAGCAGGTCAATAAGCTCCACGATTGCGGACCACCGTTCGGTGGCTTTCATTTCAGGGATGATTTGGTTGACTGTTAGAAGATTGCCGAGAGTCATGGATAAATGCCGTGAGGCGATGGGGAATCTAGCAACCCCGTCCGCTTTGACAAGTGTCTTTTACTCCCATGGCAGGGGGTGGAGATTATGTTTGCGGAAGGAGCGCAGCTTGTGATGCTATAAAAGGACCTTATGAAAATCCTCATGGCCAGCAGCGAAATGGCTCCGCTCGCCCGTTCCGGCGGGCTCGGCGATGTGTTGGAGACGCTTCCCGCCGAGCTGAAAAAAGGGGGGCACGAGGTGAGCGTGGTGCTGCCTTACTACAGGAGCATCCGCGAGACCAAGGGGCTGAAAATCAAGAGCACCGGCGTGTACATGACCGTGCAGGTCGGGAGCAAAAGGCTCGAGGCCGAGATCCTGGAATGCGTGGCCCCGAATGGTATGCAAATCTTTCTCGTGCGCCGCGACGAGTATTTCGACCGCACGGGCTTTTACGGCGCGGATGGCCGGGCCTACGAGGATAACGCCGAGCGGTTCATCTATTTTTCCAAGGCCGTGGTGGAACTGGCCCGCCGGATGAAGCCCGCCCCGGACATCATCCATGTGCATGACTGGCAGACGGCGCTCGTGCCGGTGTTTGTGCATGAATACAAACTGCCATTCCGCACAGTGCTGACCCTGCACAACGTGGCCTACCAGGGGAGCTTCTGGAACATCGATTTCGGTCTCACGAATCTGCCCGGCAGCTATTTCTCGGCGACAGGCGTGGAGTTTTTCGGCAACCTGAATTTCCTCAAGGGAGGCATCCTTTTCGCCGATGCACTCACTACCGTGAGCGAATACTACGCGCGCGAAATCCAGACACCGGAATACGGCTGCGGGCTCGAACAGGTGCTGCGGGAGCAGAGTGGAAAACTGGTGGGCATTTTAAACGGCGCCGACACCACGCTCTGGAATCCCGGCACCGACAAATGGATTCCCAAAAAATACCGCTCCAGCGCGATGGGCGGAAAAAAAGTATGCCGCGAGGCGTTGCTGACGAAGTTCAATCTCGATCCGAATCCCGCCGGTCCGGTCTTTGCGATGGTGACGCGGCTGGCGGAGCAAAAGGGCTTCGATATTTTGATCCCGCTCCTCGATCGCTTGCTCGCGGATGATGTGCGTCTGGTGATCCTGGGCGAGGGCGATCCCGCTTACGAAAGCGAATTGATGATCGCGCAGAAAAAGCATCGCGAGCAGTTTGCCTTCAAAAAAGATTTCGACGATCCGATGGCACACTTGATCGAGGCTGGTGCGGATGTGACGCTCATCCCGTCGCACTTCGAGCCATGCGGGCTCTCGGCGATGTACAGCTTGAAATACGGCACGATCCCCGTGGCTAGGGCAAGCGGCGGCCTGCACCAGATCATCCAGAACTATGACCCGACGACGGGGAGCGGAAACGGATTCCTCTTTTTCGATTATTCGGTGGAGGCGCTGTGGGATTCCATCGGCAACGCGAAGAAAATCTTCGCGGATGCGCAGACCTGGAAGACGCTCATGCAGCGGGCCATGGGCAGCGACTTCTCATGGTCGGCCTCCGCTGAAAAATACGAAAAAGTGTACGCACATCTTGTGGATAACAGTGTTTCACAGGAAGCCGCCGCGGTGGGATAGCGGACTCTGCCGGGCGCGCGTGGCCTCAAGGGTCACTGCGCGCCTGCGAGTGCTTTCCAGCCGGTGGCTTTCTCGATTTCTCCCACGAGCCGGTCTGCCATTTTGATGTGCGTCTTCACGCTGGGATGCCAGTCGCCGCCCTTGCCGTCCGCGTTGATGTCCTGGTTTGGAAACGGCAGGTAGGAGAGGTTTTTGTCGCCCATGGCATTGAGGTCTGAAACGACGATTCTCGCCCATTGGTCCCAGTTTGCCGGCGTGCCCATGGGTCCGGAGGCGACGAAGATATAGGCATTCGGAGCCGTCTGGCGGATGGTGCTGATGAAGGATTTGTAGGCGCCGATCCATCCCGCTTGATTCGGCGGCTGCTTGGGGTTCCGGAAGTCATTGGTCCCAAGATCGATCAAGACAACCTGCGGCACCCACGACTTGAGGTCGGCCTTGGGCGTTGG
Source organism: Chthoniobacteraceae bacterium (assembly GCA_049692655.1). GTDB lineage: Bacteria > Verrucomicrobiota > Verrucomicrobiia > Chthoniobacterales > Chthoniobacteraceae > DASZPK01. Next base: position 12,339 of record JBAVPB010000363.1, read on the forward strand.
TGATTGTGCAAGCGTGCGGTCATAAAGCTCGACCATGGTATTGCTCGGAAACAGTGTGCGCCCGGACCACGCGATGATCTCGACCTCGGCGCCGAGCTTGCGGCCCGCAATCGCTCCGTAGGTCATGTAGCCATTCTGTTTGTCGTGGGGATTGTGCTCGTTTCCCGCCGCTTCATTGCCGTAGCCGCAACTGATGGAATCACCGATGATGAGGAGACGCTTCTCGCTGCGTGGAGGCAGCGGCATGAGCTTCCCCTCCTTTTCCAATTGAAATCCCTCGAAGACAAACGGCGCCGCCCAAGCCGCTTCATCGCGGCGGATGATCTCGATGGTGTGCTCCTTGTCAGGCAGACCCGCAGCCACGGCGAATAATTCCTCACCGGGCTTCGGTGAAATGGAAACGGTCGGCTGGCCATCGACGGTGATCTGGTAATAAGAGGCGGGATAGTTGCCCGTGTATTTGAGTTTCGCATTGAGCGAGGTGCCTTTGAAATCGACGGTCACCGTGCTGTCGGTCCATGTGGCTTTCGGAGCGGCGGGATCGCTCATGTCCCAGCGTCCGATGTAACGGATATTTGGATTCTGTGGCGGAATCTCCTGGGGCAGCGGCGCCGGCTCAACTGCGCGAAGTGCGAAGCCTCCAAGGGACAAAATCGAGACCAATACAAATGCGTACTTTGCAGAAAGGGGGTTTGCCATGGCGATGTTATAGCAGGAGACAAATGCCAATTCCTATCGGAAAGTCGCTCGGTTTATATTGCAATATCCGCCTCTTGCCAAAGCCGCCGGACATTTTGAATGCGCGAACCGCGGCATTTGCGCTAAGGTCGCAGAGTGCTTCCAGAAATCACCACAGAAATCCCCGGCCCGAAATCCCGTGAGCTAGCGGAATCGCTGAGCCGTTACGAATCGCATAACGTCACTTATATGGATGCGGAGTTTCCGGTGTTCTGGAGCCGCGCAGAGGGAACGAACGTGTGGGACGTCGATGGCAACAGGTTCCTCGACCTCACGGCTGCCTTTGGGGTCGCGGGCCTTGGGCATACGAATCCCGCGATCCGGGACGCCATCGTGGAGCAATCGGCATCCCTTTTTCATGCGATGGGCGATGTGCATCCCTCGGAGAACAAAGCGGCGCTCTGCGAGAAATTAAGCGCCCTCACGTTTGAACGCTGGGATGCCGGAACGGGGAAGACCATCCTTTGTAATTCAGGTTTCGAGGCCGTGGAGGCCGCGCTGAAGACTTCGCTCATGCACAGCGGAAAGGCGGGTGTCATCGCTTTCAGCGGCGCATACCACGGCCTCGGCTACGGAGCGCTCGAGGCGGGTGGTATTCCTTTTTTCAAGGATCCCTTCCGTGCGCAGCTCAAGGAGTTCGCGACCATCCTGCCGTATCCGCATTGTTACCGGTGCCCGTATGGAATGAGTGAGGAGTGCCGGCTGGAGGGCGCCCATTTTCCGAATTGTTCGAGTGCGTGTCTTGAGAAAATCCACGACGAAATCATGAGGACGCTCGAGCACAAGGAGATCGGCTGCATCCTCGTGGAACCGGTGCAGGGGCGCGGAGGGGACGTGGTGCCGCCGCTCGATTTCATGCGCATGCTGCGGCAGATTTGCGACGAGGAAAAAATCCTGCTCATCGCCGATGAAATTTACACCGGGCTGAACCGCACCGGCCTGCTCTTTGCGTGCGACCACTTCGGTATCATCCCGGATATCATCTGCCTCGGGAAGGCGCTGACCTCGGGCTTCCCAATGTCTGCATGCGTCGGAAAAAGCCATGTGATGGACGCATGGCCACTCTCCAAGGGAGAGGCGCTGCACACGAGCACTTTCCTCGGGAACCCGCTCGGTTGTCGCATGGCGCTCATATCGCTGGAACTGCATGCGGATCCCGCTGTCAGCGCGCGCGTGCGACAGACCGGCGCGAAGTTCAAGAGTGCGCTGAAAAATTTGCGCTCACCCAGGATCGGCCATGTGCGTGGCCTCGGGCTGATGCTCGGCCTGGAAATCATCACAGCGAAGGGAGAGCCTGATTCCGCACTGGCTGGGCTCATCATGAAGCAGGGCCTGAGGGACGGCCTGATCCTGCTCGGGGGATCGCCTGCGGGGAACGTGCTGAGCTTTTCGCCCGCCTTCGATATCAGCGATGCCGAAATCGATTTCGTCGCCGCGAAGCTTCAGGAATATTTGACCAGCTTGCCCGGTTCCATCTCGTAATCGAGGACCAGCCGTTCCGTGGTGTTCGGCTTGATGATCTCCTCGACGTATTTGAGATGAATCGGGTCATCGCGATAAACCGCGAGTTTGTCCATCGATTCACAATCCACGGCGATGAAGAACGGCCATTCGCAATTCGGATCAATGCGCTTGCCACACTTGACGCTGAGGACCTCGGGGATCTTCAGCAGCATCATGCGGGTGCTCATCATCATTAACTCGACTTTCTCAGGCGTGACCTCCGGTTTTAATTTGAATGCGACGATATGATGCACCATGGCTTGGTTGTTTCTAGGCAGTCGGTATAAGTGAGGCCGGGAGTATAGCCATCACGAACCGCGCTGCAAAATGATTATATTTTTACGAGGACTGGAACTTACCTTGTCCAGTCGAGAGCACCCTTTTTAATGGCATAGACATAGCCGACGGTAAGCACTGATACGAAGCTCAGCATGCTCCAGAGGATGAGCAAGCCCTGCTCTTTCAGGTAATCCCGATATACCACCGCCCATGGATACATGAAGACGATCTCGATATCGAAAAGAATGAAAAGCATCGCAACGAGGTAAAATTTCACGCTGAACCGCGGCTGGGCGGTCCCTTCGGAAAGCACGCCGCATTCATACGCGGAATCTTTCGTCTTATTGCGGATTCCGGATTTACCCAGAATCACGCTGATGATCAGTGCGGATGCGGCAAAACCGATCGCAACGACTGTCTGGATCAATATTGGAAGATAATCTTTAACCATGGATACCCTTTGGCCTTGTAGGGCCTTTTTTTTAAAACTGATTTAGTGGACTGCTGCGACCGGTGTTGCGGCTGCCGCTGCCGCCGCGCTTGCCGCTGCCAGCGCCGAAGCGACGCCCTTGTATTTCTTGCCGGTCTTTTTGACCATGCCGCGAGCCACGAGGTTCTGAAGCTTCTCGTAGGCCCTCAGGCGCAGCATTTCCTCGCCGCCGCTGGCTGCATTGCGGGCGCGCAGGTTTTCGTGAACGATTTCAAAGAGTTGTTTGAATTCAAAAGAGCTTTTTTGTGACAATACCGATACGAGTTCCTCAGTCACCAGATCGGGCAAACGACGCGAAAAAGCGTTTTTTTTCTGTATAGCCATAAGGAATTCACTGTATCAGGTATTTCAGGAATTACGAGTGAATATTTTACGAGGTAAACTAAAATATCGGATTCGTGGTCATTTTTAGCCAGCCCCACCGGGTGACTGAGCTATTCTGGTGAGAGTAGCGTAACTGTTTGACCCGGCGGCACTTCGACGAGGCGACCGTCCACGTTCAATGTCACGGAAATGGCGCTGGGGTTGTAGGCGGTCTTGCGGTTTGCGGCGATTGCGATCCGCTGGCGGGCCTCCTCGTAGTCGAATAACTCGATGTTAGTGCAATACCAGACATCGGGCTTGCCGGAGAGCGGTTTGTAGATGCGCTCCAGGGAATCCCAATCATTGCGATCGTGGAATTCGTAGCTGTGTCCCCATGGGAAAAAGACGCCGGAGTAATTTTTGTTCGCGTATAATTTTTCGAACTGCTCGGGGATGGAGGGGCCGGTTGCGTATTGATGTCCGGTGGTGGCCCAGGCCAGGGGTTCCGCCGCTGGGAAGCAGTTGGCGAGATTCTGCACGGTGCGGCAATAGACGATGCCGAGTTCGCGCAGGATATTGATCACGCGCTGGTCGTAAGTGCCGAAGGGATATGCCATGCCACGCACGGGATAACCGACCAGATCCTCGAGCGCCTTGCGATCTTCCAGCACTTCGAGCGCGATCTGGGAACGGTCGAGTCGTTGTAACCAGGGATGCGTGACCGTATGGATGGCGACTTCGTGGCCGCTGTAGAGATCGGCGACCTCGGAGGCATCGATCCTTTCTTTCGAACCGTCGGGGGGCTTCACGCCAGTGCGGCCAAGTGTGCCGGAGTTGAGATTGAAGGTGCCTTTGATTCCCCACTCGTTGAATGCCTGTACGACCCGCCTGTCATGGACAGCTCCGTCGTCGAAACTGGTGGTGACGGCGATGCGTTTGCCGAGTGGAAATGGGCTGATCTCAATGCGAGGGGACTTCATTCGGCGGAGATTATTTCTGTTCGGTGACAAAAGCCAACCCGGAAAAGAGATTGGCAATGCGCGGGATCACTTTGCTTCGACAACCGGCACCTGGATGGCCTCGGTCTTGATGAAATTAAGCAGCACGGGGGCGAGGATCATGCCGGGGATGCCCATCGTCCGCTCGCCGAGGATCAACCCCAGCAGGATCAGCCACATCGGGTGGCGGATGCGGGAGCCGATGATCTTGCTGTTCAGGAAATACTCCAGCTTGTGGATCACGATCAGGAAAATAAACGCAGTGAGCGCGAATCGCGGAGAGACGGTGAACGCGATGGCGACGATGACCGCATTGCTGATGAGGTTTCCGACAATCGGGAGCAGCCCGCAGATAAATGTAAGAATGATAACCGTGTGCGCATGCCGCATCGACGTGGCATAGAGGAAAATGGCGGTCATCACCGTGTTGATGGCCGCGATGATCAACTGCGCTCCCATCACCCGCTCGAAGCTGCGGTAGAGGCCCGCGAACCGTTCTGAAATCAACGCGCACCAGAACGCATAGAGGTTGTTCTTCCCCTGTGGCTGCGCGGGTTCCTGGTTGAGCTTGGGGTTGATGAAAATACCGATGCCGACCACGAGCGCCATGACGATGAGGGCGAATTCCTTGGTGGCGATCTTTGCGAAATTGCCGAGGTAACCGAGGATGTCCTGCACGTTGTCGAGCGCGAGGCTTTTCAAGCTGTCCACGTCGGTGAAGGGGAGATCGATGTCGTGGCCGTTTGCGTAATCGACGATGCGAGGGATCGCTGTGTTAATGATATCCGGCAGCGCCACGCGGGCGTGCCTCACGAAGAATACTAGCGCGGAAAATACCGCCGCGAAGATCACGAAGAACAGGATGATCGCGATCCATTTTTTCCTGAAGAAGCAGAGCTTGCTGAGGAGAAAGTAGGCGAACATCACCGCAATGAGCGGCGTCACAAGGTGCAGGCATCCCACCGCGATGATGGTAAAGCAAAGGATGAGATAGGAAATGACGACCGGTTTTTTCAAGGGGCTGGAGGGATTGGGGGTCGGATGATAGGCGATGCTTTTGAAAAGTCCAATTTCTGATTGGCGCGGGCTTCAGTGCCGATGGATTGCGGGCTGCTACTGCGGGGTCTTCGCCGCGTCGTCTGCCTGCGCATGCGCGGTCGCTACTGGCACAGTCGTCGCAGGATTTACAGGGGCCACGGGAGCATTGAACATTCCGGCGGAAAGGATGCTGCCTTTCATGGACCGCCAGGCCTCTGGGTTGCTCGATGCTTTTGGCGCGGGCTTGTCCGCCTCGGCGTTCAGGGCGGCGATCTCGCGGGAGATGCGCATGGTGGGCGAATCTTTGTCTGGAGTAGGCTTTGGCAGAGGCTTCGAGGCGGCAATGTGCTCGGAGACCGGCAGTAATTTTTGCGACTTGGGCACGGGTGTTGCCTTTGCGATTTCCTTTTCGACAGGGGCCGGAGGCGGTGTCTGTTTTGCCATGGGCGGTGGTGTGCTGCTCACGATGATATCAGGCGGGGGCTCCGGGCGCGGTGGAGGCGGTGCTTTGTATTTGGGAAGGTGCGGCAGCTTGTCCGGCGAAATGGTGACGGGAGTTCCGGTGCCGATCTCGTTATAAAGTGCGATCACGTCCTCGGAGCGCATGCGGATGCAGCCCCAGCTCACGGGTCTGCCGAGGTTCGCCTCCTCGGGGGTGCCGTGGATGTAGATGCCGCGGGCCTTGGCGTTGTGGTTCTCGTCCTCCATGCCGTCGAGCCAGATCACGCGGGTCACGATCGGGTCGCGCCCGGGGGCGTTGACCTGGAGCACTTCGCCGGTGGCCGAACGGTGCTTGATTACCGCGCCGGGGGTGAGGTCGCCGCCGATCTTGTCGTACACGCGCAGTTTGCCGAGGGGAGTCTTGTAGCTGCCGTAGGAATCGCCCTCGCCGAATCGCGAGGTGGAGACTTTGTACTTGGCGACCACGCCTCCGTCGCGGAGGACCATCATCTTCTGGTCGGCTACGCTGATCAATATCTCCACGGGCGGTGGAGGCGGCGCCGGGGGTGCATCGTCCTGCGCCAGGGCGATGCCGGCGATGAGGCATAGTGTGGCAGTGAGTGCCCGGATTAATTTGGATGTGGTTGCCTGCACGAAGCGTTTGCTTTAACCCAACTTTGGCGGTTGGGCAACCCCGAACCTCGCCCTCCTTTGGCAGGGATCGGGAATAGCTGACGGTTGGCAAGGGTTGGCAAAGGTTGATTAGCCCGGATGGGGGGCAAAGGCGGAGGACGGAGGGAACGTCGAACGTCCAACATTGAATTTGGGTGAAATATTGAAAAAAGGGAGAAGGGATTTGCGGGTGGACTGTTTGGGGGGGATTTGGTAAACAGGAGTACTGGCTATGCACTTCTCTCCACCGACCCCAAGGTGTAG
>JBAVPB010000364.1:0-7666 GCA_049692655.1 Chthoniobacteraceae bacterium
GCCCCACCCACACCCCGGTCAACCCCTCCTGCCGCTGCCCTGCGATTCCATAAACCTCCAGCAGCTCGATAATCATCTCCTCCAGCGCGCGCAGATACAGGTGCAAATCCTGCCCATGTTTCTTCAAGTCCAGAATCGGATACCCCACGAGCTGCCCCGGCCCGTGATAAGTCGCCTGCCCCCCGCGATTGATCTGCACCACCGGATGCGGCAGATGCGCCGCCTCGCGCAGACTCGACTGGTCCGGCGTCCGCCCGATCGTATAAACCGGTTCATGCTCCAGCAGCAGCAACTCATCCTGCAAAGTGCCCGCAACCTTCCCCTGCACAATCTCCTCCTGCATCGCAAAAGCTTTTTCAAACTCAATGCGACCCAGCCAGCGAACAGCGATGGATTGTTGAACGGAACTCACCTCCGCAAAATGTAACCCGTATTCAAAAATCTAAAATCCAAATATTCAGGATCGTTTTATTCGTTTCCCGACACCGTCGTACAACACATCAGTATCCAATCAAAATAGACGCCCCGTGGAGGGACATGCTCTGTCATGTCCCAGTCCCAACTCCGCCACAACCGGTCACTCTAGTTATACCGCACCCCACACCGCCCCAGTCCCAAAAATCTGTGTAAATCCGTGAAATCTGTGGACAATTTTCTTCTCCAACTACCCACGCCCCCTCAACTACAAATCCGCTCCTTCTGCCACTGGATATTCGACTCCCAAGCCGACAGCTTCAGATCATGTTTCTTCCAGTAATACTGCACCGCCGGATTCTTCCACCCCTCATAAATCTCCTCCCACGTCAGGTGGCAATGCGGCTTCAGCGAGGCCTCATGGATATCCTCATCCACCGCCTGAAACCGGATATCGCACGACAACCGGATCCTGTCCCGGTGCTTGCTGCGCAGCGCGCGATGCACCGTATAGCTTGTAAAAGTCAGGATGTCGCCCAGCTCAAAATCCCCCTCCACCCAAGCCACCTCATGCGGGCAGAGCAGCGACTCCAGCCCGCCGGCCCCCTGCGACGGCGCGACCGACACCACCCCCTTGTGGTTCGACCCGCGCAGCACCGTCAGCGACCCATTCTCGCGCGGACAATCCCCCAGCGGGAACCAGCATGTCCACGTCTTCGGTGTCCCCTGGATGTGGATGAAATCCTGGTGCGGCGGCGTCGGTGTCATCACGCTATGCGGCGTGATCATCCGCGCGATATGGCGCGGATGCGGCATCGCCTCCCGGCCGAACAGCTTCCCGTAAAGCGACAGGAACTTGGGGTGATGCGGGAGCGTGTGAAAAAGCTCCAGCTTCTGCACCGCGCGATAGGCTTCTGCGGAAACCCCGATATCGCTGCGCATCTGCTCCGCTGGCACTTGGTTGATCGCAGTCTCATCGACCATCCCATCCATCAGGTCATGCCCCTCCGCGAGCCAGCCGCGCTGCGCGCAGAGTTCGAGCATCTGCCGTCGCAATTCCAGCAACGGTTCCGCAGGCAGGAAGCGCTTGAAAAAAAGATACCCATCCTGTTTCGCCCGCCTGCGCAATGCGACAGGATCATCCAGCAGCGGCGTCGCGTCGAAAAAGAGGGAACTCTTTTTGCGGGGACTTTTGGTGACGCGTTTTTTTGCGGGGATTTTTTTTGCCCGGGGAGCGGCGACAACGGTGGATGCCTTCATGCGAAAAACTAAAACATGGAAATACGCGCATAAAAATGGCATATAAGCGAAAATCATGAGGAAAAAGTTCAAACAGCCTTTTCTGAATACCGAAACCACCGTCATCCTCTGGGCAAATTGGTTTCAATTTGCTCCCGGCGAAAAGATCAGCAATCCCTGCGTGCTCAGTCGCATGCTCCTCTGGTGCCAGGAGGGAAGGGGACGCGTGCGCGTGAATGGCCACTGGCACACCATGGAGCCCGACGACTTCCTATTCCTCCCGTGGGGCCACGAGGTTCAGTATGCCGCCGACGCTCGCGAACCCTTCCGCGTCGCCGGCATCCATCTCATCCCCGATCACACGCCTGACCGGAAACTCGTCTTCTCCGTCTCCCACCATGGCAAAGACACATGGGCCCGGTGCAAATGGCGGCGGGACATCGCATGGCCCGGCCTCGAAGGCACCCGTGCCGGGCACGCCCGCCCGCTCGATCCCCTGCGGCTGCTCGGCGCCTACATCATCGAGCGCTTCGAAAAAGGCGCCCTGTCCGAAAAACCATTGCGCATGCTCTCCCAGCTCCTAGTCGCAGAAATCGCGCGCACCCTCACAGAAAAACCCATCGCCCGCACAGGCAACGATGTCGTCCGCCGCGTCCAGGAACACGTCGGGTCACATTGGAGCCGCCAGATCCCCCTCATCGAACTGGCACGCCTCGCCCAGTGCAGCGTCTCCACCCTGCGCCGCCAGTTTCAGGAAGCGCTCGGCATTCCCCCGTACGAATGGATATTGCAAGCCCGCATCCGCCGCGCACAGCAACTCCTCGGCGCCACCTCCCTCCGCATCAAGGAAATCGCCGCACAAGTCGGCTTCGAGGATCCCTTCCAATTCTCCCGCACCTTCAAACAGCGCATCGGCTCCTCCCCCCGCCAGTACCGCCAGGCCCACGCCTTCGCCCCGAAATAGTTATTCGATAAATAGCGGTTATTTGATGAGTGGGCGGGCAGGGCGCGATACGACACAAACCGGCGAAACCGCACTTATCATGAGCGGCGCATAGCGCCGGTGTAGCGTCCGCTGTCCCCAGCGGAGATGCGCGCGACTTGCAATACAGGCGCCCCATCAACCCTAAACCGCCTCAATCAATCCACCCCTCAGCGCCGGAAGCGCGACGGAATTAAAGCCGATGCATTAGTTTAACCATCCAACTCTTTTAACTATTTAACTCCTGCCCATTCGTCATTTTCTTAATCTGCGTCAATCTGCGTAATCTGCGGATAAAAAATGCCTTTTTAAACGTCCCTTAAATCCTCACCAAAGTGGCCGCCCCATGGCTCGCCGTCTCATGCGCCTGGAAATGCGTCAACCCGATCGCCAGCGCATCCGCCGCATCCGCCGGCGGATTCTCCGTCAGTCCCAGCCGCGCCCGCACCATGAAAGCCACCTGCGTCTTCGCCGCCGCCCCGCGTCCCACTACCGCCTGCTTTACCCGCCGCGGCGCATATTCATACACCGGCAGCCCGCGCCCCGCCATCGCCAGGATCGCCGCCCCCCGCGCCGCCCCCAGTGTGATCGCGATCTGATGGCTCTGCACAAAAATCACCCCCTCCACCGCCGCGCAATCCGGCTCATATTTATGGATCAACTCCGCCAGCCGGTCATGGATCGCCACCAGGCACGACGAAGGTAGCAGCTTCTGAGCATTCTTGATCACCCCAAATTCAATGGCCTTCAACTTCCCCCCCGTCTTCTCCAGAATCGCAAACCCCGTCCCCCGCAGCGAAGGATCCACAGCAAGCACCCGCATCATGGGGGCAGGGGCAACTTTAGGCGGCGGGTTCATATCCTTTTATCTTTCTTTGCAAAACAATTCCACTCTGCGATGTGCCAGTCCAAGCGACAAGTAAAAGTCTAATAGCCGCATTTCCGGCGAAGCCGGCATGCTTCGTTTTATCCTTTATCCTTCAGCCTTTCTTCCGCCGCCGCCACCGCCCAGCACGCCGCCCCAATCACGAAATAGTAATAATTCGTAAACGCCTGCTTGTTAAAAAGGAAAAACACCAGGCACACAAAAACCGTCCCCGCCGCAAACCCCGCCGGAGTCCGCGCCCCCCGCCACAACACAAACCCGATCGCCGGGATCACAAACACAAACGCCGTGTAAAAAGGCGCATGCCATCCGCTCAAAAACCCCGCCACAGTCACCAGATAGCTGCTCGAATCCATGCGAAACGGCTGCTCCATCTGCCACTTCACCACCGACCCCCAGAACTCGTGGAAATTCCAGATCACGAAAGGCAGCGTCACCACCGCCGCCGGAATAAAAGCCTTGAGAAGAATCACAAGCGTGTCTTTCCACGGACGCTCCGTCCGCCCTGCAAGCAACAGCGTGAGCGGCACGAGCAGCACCGTATATTGCTTGGTCGCCAGGAAAACCCCCAGCGCATAAGGCAGCATCCGCGGCCACCGGCACGCGCAGAACATTGCCAGTGAAAACGTGAAGACCAGCAGCGGTTCCGTCCACGCCTTGGCTACCACGTAGAAGACCGGGGGTGTGAAGAGGAACAGGCACGCCGAGAGAGCCCCAAGCCGCCCCGGTCGCGCGAAAGCCATCAGCAACGCCGAGAGCACGATCGCCATCACATCGGAATAGCGGATATCCCCTCCCAGCACCTGCCCTGGTATCGCCAGCAGCAACGACATCGGCAGATACGGAAACCCGTGCCGCAGCGTGCCGTAGGGCGAATCCGCCGTGGGGGTCGCATCCACGACCCCGGGCCCATAAACGAAGCTGGTCGCTTCCGGGGGATAGATATTCGGGAATTTTGCCTGCTGCGCGCTGAACGGGTTCCTGCCGTCCAAGAGCACCTTCACGCTTTTCGTCTGAAACGTGAAGACGTCGATCACCGGATCCCGGAAAACCCGCACGGTCGTATATGCCAGAATGCAGAAAATCAACGCCAGCAGGACCAACCGCAGGCTCCGGATCACTGGTGAACGCAACACCCCCATCATTCCCAGGATTCCCGCCGCAGCCAGCCGGATCTTGAACGGCCATACAAAGACATCCGGGAAAGGCAATGTTTTGTCATTGATCAGCACGATGCATTGCACCGCGATCCCGAGCGCAAGCACCGTAAGCAGCACTCTGCCACCCCAAGGTTTCGGCATGCGCTTCCCATCAATCCACAGCGCCCCCAGGCAGCAAAGCAGCCCGCAAGTAAGCATCACCATCGTGCCGGGATAGTAATTACTACTCGTCTGAACCCCGACCCCAACAAAAATCGCCACCGCAGCCATCAACACAGCCTGTAACCACCCTCCATTTTCCTCGGGCCCGGCGCACACGCTCGAATCGCCAGCCGCCTCAGAGGTTACAGAGGCGGGAGTGATATCAGAGGGTGTCATGAATTGGGCAGTCACTCTGCGATTTATACCGGCCACCCACAAGCAAAAGTCCAAAGTCTCACAATGTTCAAGATTTACACTGAAAAAACGCATTAATTGCGCAGGGGCTTGACAGGATTGCTGATCTATGTAATATTGTAGAAAGGAGCTATCAAATTATGAACAGAATCGCCAAGCTAAACCAAACTCTGGGAAGCTCATGGATGAGTAACTTCAAAAAAACACCTTTTTTGCCAAACAAAGCCAATTTTTACTCTGTTGAGCCCCATAAAACAAACCCAATTCAAAGCCAAGCAAACCCATTTTTAAGCCATTTCAAAGCCAATTTGATCCCTAATCTGTGAAATTCGACTCTGGGAGAAGTCGAGGGGCGAGGGCGGCAATCTGTGCAATCTGTGGACGAACCTCTTTTTCTTCAAATAGCCCAATCCCTGGCTGGACTCTGATCATCCCGCCACCCGAGTAAGTCAAAGCAAGTCAAAGCAAAACAAGGGTAAAAAATTCAACACCATTTTGAATACTGATTACTACTTCTTAAATGCTAAATCTTACTTCCTAAATGATCTTCCCCCTTTGCGTTCTTTGCGCCCTTGGCGGTTAAATCTTCCTGTATTTTAGCCCAAGCCTGCGATTGATTTTAACGCCCAAAATCCTATCCTGAACCCATGCGCCCCGACAAATTCACCCAGAAAATGCAGGAAGCTGCGCAAGCGGCCCAGGACATCGCATCGAAACTCTCGCACCAGGAAATCACGAACAAACATTTCCTCCTTGCCCTCCTCGATCAGCCAGACGGCGTCACGCGTCCTCTTTTGGAAAAAATGGGCATCGCAGTCCCGAAACTCTGGCAGGCTGTCCACGATGAACTCGAAAAAGAGCCCAAGATACACGGCTCATCGAGCGGACAGCGCTTCGGCAACGAACTGGTCAAGGTCCTCGAAAGCGCCGAGCGCGAGATGGAGAAGATGAAGGACGAATTTCTCAGCGCCGAGCATTACCTGCTGGCGCTGGTTGATTCCAACGCGCCCGCTGCAAAGTACCTCAGCGACGCAGGCGTGACCCGCTCCAAACTCATGCAGGCGCTCCAGCAGGTGCGCGGTTCGCAGCGCGTGACCGACCAGAATCCCGAGGGAAAATACCAGACCCTTGAAAAGTACAGCCGTGATCTCACGGAAGCCGCACGGAAGGGGAAGATCGACCCGGTCATCGGTCGCGACAACGAAATCCGCCGCGTGATGCAGGTCCTCTCCCGTCGCACCAAAAACAACCCGGTGCTCATCGGCGAACCCGGCACCGGCAAGACCGCGATCGTGGAAGGTCTCGCACGACGCATCGTGAGCGGAGATGTTCCGGAGTCGTTGAAAAACAAGCGCCTCATCTCGATGGATATCGGCTCGATGATCGCCGGTGCGAAGTTCCGCGGTGAGTTCGAGGACCGCCTCAAGGCATTCCTGAAAGAGGTCACCGACTCCCAGGGCGAGATCATCCTCTTCATCGACGAACTGCACACCATCGTCGGGGCCGGGGCCAGCGAAGGCGCGGTCGATGCGTCAAACATGCTCAAGCCCCAGCTCGCCCGCGGCGAACTCCGCACCATCGGCGCTACGACGCTCGACGAATACCGCAAATATATCGAGAAGGACGCCGCGCTCGAGCGCCGCTTCCAGCCCGTGATGGTCGATGAGCCGAGCGTGGAGGACACCATCGCGATCCTGCGCGGCCTCAAGGAACGCTACGAGGTGCACCACGGCGTCCGCATCCAGGATTCCGCGATTGTCGCCGCCGCCGTCCTTTCTCATCGCTACATCAGCGACCGTTTCCTGCCGGACAAGGCGGTCGATCTCATCGACGAGGCGGCTTCCCGCCTGAAGATCGAGCTCGATTCCATGCCCACGGAAATCGATGTCATCGATCGCGAGATCATGCAATTGGAGATGGAGCGCCAGGCCTTGAAAAAAGAGAAGGACGCCGCAAGCAAGGAGCGCCTCGCGAAGATCGAGCGCGACCTCGCCGACATGCGCGAAAAAAGCGCGGCGCTCAAGGCCCAGTGGCAGGGCGAGAAATCCGAAATCGACAAGTCGCGAAAATTCCAGGAGCACATCGAGTCCCTCAAGCTCGAGCTCGAGCAGGCGCAGCGTCGTGGCGATTTGAGCAAGGCCAGCGAGATCCAGTACGGCCGCATTCCCGAGCTGACCCGCCTCCTCGAGGAGCACAACCGGAAGCTCGCCGAAATGCACGAGGGCTCGCAGATGCTCAAGGAGGAAGTCACCGAGGAGGATATCGCGGAAGTCGTTTCCGCATGGACGGGCATTCCCGTTACTAACCTGCGTGAAGGCGAGCGCGAGAAGCTCGTGCAAATGGAGGATCGCCTTGCAAAGCGGGTCATCGGCCAGCGTGAGGCAATCACTGCCGTGGCAAACGCCGTGCGCCGTGCCCGCGCGGGCTTGCAGGATGAGAACCGGCCGATCGGCTCGTTCATTTTCCTCGGCCCGACCGGCGTCGGCAAAACGGAACTCAGCCGTGCGCTGGCGGAGTTTTTATTCGATGACGAAAACGCGATGATCCGCATCGACATGAGCGAATACATGGAGAAGCACACGGTCGCGC
>JBAVPB010000365.1:0-15654 GCA_049692655.1 Chthoniobacteraceae bacterium
ATGAAGGCCTCCCCGCCCCCGACCCGCACGACCCGAAGAAATCGCCATGGGGTACCGAGGTCCTCTATCACACCAGCGAATTCCGCGACACCACCTGCCTCAAACTAATTCTCGATGCAAAACCGCACGCGCTCTGCGTCTCCTATTGCATGGGACGCGCCTTGGATTTCGAGAATCCGGAAGCCGTTAAATTATTCCTCGCCCACGGCGCAGACCCAAATATCAAATGGCACAAAAACCGCACCAATCTCCATAAGGCGTCAAAAGCCGGCCGCTCTGCCGAAATCATTACCGCACTGCTCGACGCCGGAGCCGACACCTCCGCAAAAGACGACCTCGGCCTCACCGCCTACGAGTATGCCATCCGCTACGGCCACGAAGACATTCAGCGCCTGCTCGAAAAATCCGGCCCTCAGGAAGCCACCGCCGAGGACCGCGCCCTCAGCCAGATCATGCAGGGTCACGCGACCAAAGATCTTGCCCACTCCATCCACCCCGACCTCCTCTGCGAAGCCGCCCGCCGGAACGACACCCAGGCCATCACCCTCCTCCTCGATGCCGGTGCTGATATCAACACCCCCGACGCCAGTGAATACGGCACCCCGCCGCTCCACTGGGCCGCATGGCGCGGCCAGTACGAAGCCCTGCGCCTCCTCGTCGAACGCGGAGCCGACATCCACCTCACCAACCTCTACGGCGGCGCAGCCCTCGGCACCGCCATCCACGGCTCCGCAAACTGCTTCGACGTCGAAGGCGGCCCCGCCATGCGCCTCCCCGAGGAAGCCCTGCAAGGTGCTTATCCGCAAATCGTCGAATACCTGATCTCCAGAGGCGCAAAATTACCCGACAAAATCTGGGGCGGAAGCGACCCCGTCAAAGAAATCCTCCGCCGCCACGGCGTCCCCGACGAAACCGAAACGGACGAATCTGTCAAAAAATAATGAACTACGGCTGGTGTTATCCCCAACTTCAATAAACGAGAGAAAATCAAGTTTCGTATTCCAGCCACGTTTCGTCAGGCTGTTTGTGAATCATTTTCTTCTGATGCCGGCACCAAACCACCACCTTCTCCGCTATAAACTTTATTTCTTCATATCCGAATTTCCCCTCATCTGCCCCCTTTTCTCCGCAATATGCAATCTGGTCGAGTTTGGATAGGATGGGTTTCCTGTCCGATTCCGGAAACAAATCTGCGTTTGGAAGAAATCGCTTTAGCAGTTCAATTTCTTCTTCGTTTGCCTCATCCCAATTCATCCAACCGTTGCGCTGGCATTCGTCCGCGAGATTTTGAATCGATCGAACTAGCTCCCCTTGCAAAGTCTCCGCTTCACCACTGATTGGGACTAAATCTTTGTAAAGAATCTGAATTTCCTCCTGCCATGGCTTTTGGCGTCGAAACAGAGATTTGAAGAAAATCATTATCTTTTAATAATTTTACTTAGAGCGCAGCACCTCCACTACTTTTTCTCCGCCGCGTCTGCTTTCTTCCGCTCCTCGATATAATTGAGCAGCCAGGGCAAATCGTGGTTCCCCATTAATTCATGAACCTTTGTTTCGCTCTCGTAATTCAGATCTTGAAGAAGCACATCTTGCGCGTTTTTGTCATATTTACTGTATGAACAATTATCGTTCGCGAGCATAACGGTCACTTTTGGCTGATCGCCGGATACTACTTTTACGATCCAGTAGTAAGTCTCGATTTTTCCCATCAATTTCCTCGTGGCTTGGGTAGCCACAGCGTAACTCCCATCTTTTACCTGAAACGAAAAATGCCCGTCGGCATCTGTTTTTGTGGACTGCAATTCCGTGGGCAAAACTTGAAAACAGTATTGTCCGCTATAAGGAAAATCTCCAAACACCAGATCTTCATCATACTTGGCCATCACTTGTTTCCGTTTTAACGTAATTTGATCTTGTTCCGCTTTAAGGGCATCGGAATTACCCGATGTCATTTTTTCTGACAACACATCCGATTCCTTCCTCAATGCGTCGTCTTGCTCCGCATGTTTATGCAGTTCCGCAATAAAATAGTCAAAAACGGACATTACAGGCTTTTTTCTAGCCTGTAGTGCGTCCTCCATTGTCTTGAGATCGTAAAGAGACACCTTCACCAGACCCAGCTTTATGCTTTGACCTCCTTCGGTGACGATAAACACCTGACCATCAATCTCGAAACCTCGTGCCACCGAGGCAAATACCGCTATTGATAGAAAAATCGCGACAAAACGAAAAATTGCCATGTGGGGATTCTCCCATAAGCAGGCAATTCATGTCAATTCCTCGATTCGAACTGAATTATAATTAACATTTACTTGACACATACATCACTTTTTTCATATAACGTTATATGTATGGCATTTTTATACACAAAATCACCAATAATATTAAACCGTAGAAACACAAACATATGAGCCAAAAAAGCGAACCATTTTCTGTAGATAAAATCCCTCTTCCGGGAGGCATTGAGTTCGGCGAAGTCCGCGAATTAATAAGTTTGATCAAAGATACTTACGAAGGATTCAAAGCATTCGATGAATGGTCAAAACAACTCTCCGAATCAGTAGCCGATTGGCAATATGGAATCGATAAGGTTTCCCTCTTCAAGAAATTTTCCGAAGAAGACCAATTGGCCCGCGAAAAACGGAGAGTTGACAGGGATTCCTCAAGCACCACCGATACGCTTATTCATAAAATAGCTGACGACACAATTCCTGCCTTACTGGATGAACGTAGGAATGCATGGGCTGCACAGGATACAAATGCGGTTGAGGCAATCAATGACAAGTTAACCCAAACCGGGAAACTGCTTTCCTACGCGACGGAACATTTACCAAAAGCAAAAGCAGCCGAGGAAGAGGCCAGAAAGACCAAAGAGGCCGAAGACAAGCAACTTGCATACGAACAACTCCAGGATATCTACGAACAAAAGAGAATTAATGGCCTCTCGGCGAACGATCAATTCCATGTCTTGAAAGGCAAGGAAGGCGCACTGGTGCAAAATCTGGCGGATTCGAATCCGGGCTTCACTCCGAAAACGCCGGATGAAGCAGTCGAACTCCTACGCAGCTATGTTGACCCCACCGACATCGACAAAAAAAATTCCATCCTGAAAACAATCATTGAGTGGCAGGAACTTGAGGCACGCATCAAAAGCATAACCCCATCGCTCCACACGGATAAAAGCAACGCTGCTCACGGTCGAAGAACCCCGCAAAATACCCCGCAAACCAATCCCGCCCCCGAATTGAATAACACCGTTCAGGCCCTGGACCGCGCCGCAGCGCAACTTCAAGGCATGCCCGATATCAAGGCGCTCCAGCAGCAACTAAATTCCACGCTCACTTTGGTAAACAAAGCAATCTCAATCAGCGAGGCGGATAACGCCAGAAGCCAGAAACTCGAAAAGGAGATCAACGCACTTCAGAAGAAAGTAGATATGCTGCAAGGCCACCTGAAGCACCTCGCACGGTAGTTTTAGCCCACTCTATCCCACTCTAGAAATCTATGAAACTCCCTTATATTCAAAAATCCGACGTTGGAATTCGACTCTTGGAGATTCGACTCAGGGAGAAGCCGAGGGGTCATGGGCGGCAACCCGAGGGGCGAGGGCGGCAATTGAGCATTGGACGTTCAACGCCCTTTCTCCGACTCCATCCGGCATTATCCGACTAAATCCGACTCAGAAAAACCACGCAAAACCATGAACACCGCCCTTGCTTCACAAATCCCCGCGATGTTTCTTCCTCGTCTTCAGCGCCCGCTTGAGATCGGCGCTGGTCTCATTAAGCAACGCCTTCAATCCCTCCGCCGAGACGCATTGCGCCCCGAAGGTGATCACGGTCTGCTGCTCGAGCATGTCGTCGGTGGCGACGGTGATCTCGTGATCCTGCCCATATTTCGCGACCATGCGCTCGATCACATCGTCGGCGGTCTCGCCCGAGCCGGAATAAAATACCTGGATGCCGCCCGGCTCCGTCTCCTCGGAAACCTTGCCTCCCTGGCCGTCAAAAACCACGGCGACATGGGTGCCGGTGAAATCCTGGTAGCCCGTGAGCAGCTTGATCAGCGACTCCCGGGCGACAATATTCCTCCGGGCATGCTGGGTGCGCATCTCCGGCCATGCAAAGATGATGCTGTGGCCATCGACGATCAGGATGCGCATACCCATACCCTCATGCGAAAACTACAGCGAGTTCATGGCACGGGAGATGGGTTGCGGGTTTGTTTAGGCCGCTGCCGGAGCGGGAGCGGCGGCTTTTTTGGCCGGGGCTTTGGCTTTTGGCTTCGCCTTTGCTGCTGCCTTGACTTTCAGGCGTTCGACATAGGCGAGGCGGCGGCGGCGTTTCTGTATCTTGTTGCTTTGTTGTCCCATAAAATAAATGAAGTGGTGTCTTATAAACCGTGTAAAATGAAAAGAGGAAGTAAAAACTTCACGTCTTTGCGATACCATCCCACCTTGCCACCCGTACTGCCACTAAATTTGAGTCGTTGACTCAAAGCCCTCTTCTATGCATATTCCCGCTCCCGCAAAAAGTCCTGTAAAAGAAACAGAGGTCTTTGACGCGCTACATTTTCCTATGGAACGAATCAGAAACATCGCAATCATCGCCCACGTCGATCACGGCAAGACGACGCTCGTGGACCAACTCCTGAAACAAGCGGGCACTTTCCGCGCCAATGAAGCCAAGGCCACCGAGATCCGCATCATGGACTCCATGGATCTCGAGCGTGAAAAAGGCATCACCATCCGCGCAAAGAACGCGGCTTTCAAGTGGCACGACTATCATATCAACATCGTGGACACTCCCGGCCACGCCGATTTCGGCGGCGAAGTGGAGCGCATCATGAAGATGATCGACGGCGTGTTGCTCGTGGTGGACGCGCATGACGGTCCCCAGGCCCAGACGAAGTTCGTCTTGAAAAAAGCGCTGGAGAACGGCGCAAAGCCGATCGTGGTCATCAACAAGATCGACCGCGAAAACGCCCGCCCTCACAAGGTGCTCGATTTCATTTTTGATCTCTTCGTGGAATTGAACGCCACGGATTTGCAGCTCGATTTCCCGGTCATCTATGCCAGCGCCCGCGACGGTTACGCCATGCGTGAGCTCACCGACAAGAGCGAGACCATGGAGCCTCTCTACGAGGCCATCGTGCAGCACATCCCGCCTCCTCCGAAGTCGGACGTGAGCTATTTCCAGTTCCTCGTGTCGAACCTCGACTACAGTGATTACCTCGGTCGTATCGCCTATGGCCGCATCGTGAGCGGACGCATCAAGGTGGGCGACACCGCCGTGCGCATTGCCAAGGACGGCAAGCGCGAGCGCGCAAACATCACCGCCATCTTCACACACGTCGGCCTTGCAAAGGTCGAGACCCAGAATGCAAGCGAAGGCGACATCGTCGGCTTGTGCGGTTTTGAGGACGCTTTCATCGGCGAGACGATCACCGATACCGAGGAGCGCCAACCGCTTCCGTTCATGGACATCGATCCTCCGACCATCACCATGAAGATGTGTATCAACGACGGCCCTCTCGCCGGACGCGAAGGCAAGCTGCTCACCGCCCGCCAGGTGCGCGAGCGCCTCATCCGCGAGACGCGCACGAACGTGTCGATTCTCGTGGCCGACACCGAAGTTGCCGGACATTTTGAAATCAAGGCCCGCGGCGAAATGCAGATCGCGATCCTCGTGGAGCAAATGCGCCGCGAAGGCTTCGAGATCCTCGTTTCCCGCCCGGAAGTAATCTTCCAGCGCGACGAACAGGGCAATCTGCTCGAGCCTTTGGAAAACCTCTTTGTCGATGTTCCGAATGAAAACCTCGGCGACATCCTCCAGTCACTCGCCGGCCGCAAAGCCGACATCACGCACATGGAGCACAACCCGCACAGCGTCACCGTGCAGGCGATCGTCCCTACGCGCGGCCTCATCGGGTTCGAAACCGACCTCGTGAACTGCACAAAGGGTCACGGCATCATGTCACATATCTTCAAGGAATACGGCCCCTACAAAGGCGAAATTCCGACCCGTAACAACGGCGTCCTCGTCGCGATGGAAGGCGGCATCAGCACCAGCTACGCGCTCGAAACCATCCAGGAACGCGGCCGCTTGTTCATCGGGCCGCAGACCGAAATTTACGAGGGGATGATCATCGGCGAAAATGCCCGTCCCGACGACATGCCCGTGAACCCGTGCAAGGCGAAGAAACTCACCAACATGCGCAGCCAGGGCGACGGCAAGGGCATCTCCCTCGCCCCGCCGCTCACACTGAGCCTGGAGCGTTCCCTGGAATATATCGCCTCGGATGAATATGTGGAAGCCACGCCAAAAAGCCTGCGCATCCGCAAAAAAATCCTCGATGCCGGCTTGCGCAAACGCACAGCCGCAAAAGTCGGGTAGGCGGATCACGGGGAACTCCCGTTATACATTGTCTTGTTGCAGAGCTTCTGCCAGCATTAACGCCATCTTATGAAAATGGCGTTTGTGCGGCTGGCTCTGCTTCAGATGACATTTATTTTTTATTCGATACTGGGTGTCGGACTCATTCTAAAACTGCGCTACGGTTCACCGGCGCCTACCGATCTTTTTGCCACGCATGTGCGGGACTACGGCTTCCTGCTCATGTTATTCCCGGCCGCGTGGTGTATCTGGGTGATATACGAAGAACAAAAGCCGGCATCCAACCATCGTACCGCCATCGGACTGTTTGGCACCGGTTTCATTGTGGCGGGACTGCTTGCCGCAATTGCATTTTTTGCAACAATGTCAGCAATCGTCCACAATTCCCTTATACAAGTATCCCTATCCGCCCAAACACAATCCGCAGAGTAATCTCCGCCTACTTGGGAAAAAGACGAGGGAATCAATCGTGCAGAACAAACCGCACGTCCACAGGACATCGATTTGGGTCAGCAAGTAATTTTTCCAGCAGTCCGCTACGGATCAATTCCAGTCGATTTTCTACAAGCCACGCCACATAAGCATCCCCGGTCAACCGTTTCTCCGGCATGTTTGGCACATTCCAATCTGGCAATTTGAAATCAATACCGTCGCTTTCCATTGAACAATCATCCTCTCTCACTGCTTGTAAAGCAGGCTGAGTTCAACCTCGCGATTTCCAGTCCTCGCGCCGTACATATCCCAAGGCGTGACACCGGGCAGCGAATAATGCTGCACGCGCAGGCTCTGGTATCCCGCCCGCGCAATGTCTTCGGCATTGAGCCCGAACCACTCGGGCCCAATGTGATCATCCCAAAAAACAAGCGTGCCGGAAGGAGCTTCTCGGAATATCGCCAGCGTATTCTTCCTGCTGCCAGAGGGAATCGACGGACTTTTCTCGAGATCCTGACCGGCGGCAATACACATGCGGGCATTGCTCCAGATCAGCCGTTTATAAGGCTGCGGATGTGCGCGCTGCCAGTCGGACATTTCGCAAATCGCCAAGCCATCCCTAGCCCCCGTAAACGAATCCAGATAAAGAAAGCTCTGCGCCAGCGCGACCGCCAGCACACCAGCGCCGATTGCAACCCGGGCCATGCGCGGCCATTTGCCCAGCCACGATGCCATCATATTCCACCCCTCCAAAGTCAGCACGGCAATCGCCGGTGACACCGAGACCATGTAGCGCGGATACCCCGCCTCCCCAAAAAGCCCATAAGCCCTGAAGATCGAATGCAGCACAAACAACAGCCCGAAAGCGCCGGTCACGGGAATCCACCTCCGCCTCGGAAACGCACGCCACAAGCCCACCAGAAACGGCACGAGAAGCAGCACCCCCGTGAATTCCAGGCTGCGCATCGAATAGCTGAAAATATTCCCCTGCCCATACACGCCCTGGTGCCATGTCGCCGGCCAGTTGTGCAGGATGTAAAGCGGATCGCCCGTGATGCAAAACGAAGCCGCCCACCAAAGAAAAACACCGGTCGCCAGAATGAGGATACGCGGAATCATCCACACGATTTCCCGCAACGAAGACCACCGAAGCTGTCCCACGCCATTCAAGCTCCCAGCCACCACACAAACTCCCCACAGCAGGCACAGAAACACCCCTTCCGGCCTCGCAAGCGGCAGGAGCGATGCCGCCAGCATCCCGCGCATCGTCCACCCGCGCAGATGCCACCGCACCGCCACCACGAACACGAGCGCAAAGAGCGGCTCGGTGAGCATATCGGGGAAAAGTTCAAAAAACACCGGTTGCGCCAGCAGCAGCGGCACCGCCAGCCAGGTGCGCTCCATTTCCAGATCACGCACAAGACACCACGTCTGCCAGGCCACGCCCACACCGATTCCGACCGCAAAAAGCCGCGCCACTACGAACCCCATTAGCGCCGGAACCGCAAAGACGGTCGTATAAAGCGGTCGCCCCCAGACCCCCACGAAATACGAGGGATTCACCCAGGCAGTCCGCGCCATGAGGAAGTGATATTCCGTATCCTGCTCCGGGCTTCCGGGAAACATGAACACCAGCACCACCCCGAGCCCCGCCATCAAAGCCAGCGCTATGGCTGCATGACGTGAATCCCGGTGTATAAACATGTGCCTACCGATAGCCGATCACCCGCCCGGGTGAAAGGTGAACTTCCACCCCTGCTTCCTTCTCCCAAAAAAACCTTGAAAATACCCCTTTGACAACCCGCCCGGCTTGTGTTTTATTCCTGACAGTTACTCGCGCTATCGGTGTTCATCCATTTCGGATAAAACTCCCGCAAATTAAAAGCATTGGCGCGTCTTTCGAATTTTAGTGTTACCTCAAATTCCCCGTATGGCGGGTCATATAGCAAGTGGTCAAAAGTTAAGCACACCGAAGGTGCATGAAACGCACAATAGTGTGTGTCCTCCTTTTTCCACCCTGCTTGCTGAGGTAACTCTGAATCCTGAGTTTGCAATGCAACTTTAAGTAAAATTACCCGTTTAATACAAAATTCATCCCGGAGCGCGTTTGTAAAAGACTCCTTCGGCCAGTCCGGCCACCTACCCACATTTTTATGACAGAACCCACCGATAAGACCCTACTCGAAGAACAGGCCGCTGCGCCTGCCAAAAAGCGCGCCCCGCGCCCCGCGGCCAGCACTACTGCCGCCCCGAGGAAAAAGAAAGCTGCTCCCGCAAAGAAAAAGGAGCCCGAGCTTGAACTTACCGAATCCACCCTCACAATCATCGAGAACGCCACTCCTTCTCCCAAGGCTGTAAAAACTGTTCCGGCTAAAAGAAAAACCACTCCAGTCGAAAAACCCGCTCCGGTCGAAAAGTCTGCTCCGGTCGAGGAATCCGCTCCTGTTGCAGAGTCTGCACCGGCTCGCAAAATCGAGGAACAGACCCCACCAGTTTCACAGCCAGCTCCTGCGGCTTCAACCCCACCTCCTGTGAATTCCGATCCGGCTCCAGCCCCAACGCCTACCCCGGTTCCAATCGTTCCCGTACCCACGCCGTCAGCCTCTGAATGGTCCCCTGGAGCCTCCACGGAGCCCGTCAGGAGCCCCGAGCCTGCACCCGCATACCGTCAGCAGCCTCAGCAGCAATCCAATCACCAGCAGCCCCGCCATTATCGGGATCACCGCGATCATCGTGATAACCGTCGGGATCAGCGGGATAGCCACCGCGATCAGCCTCGTGACGACCGCGACCAGGCGCCACGCGATCCTCAACAGCAGCAGAATAACGATGCCCCGCGTCCCGAGCCCATTCCCCCTGCTCCTCCAGCCCCGCCGGTCTATGGCGAAGGCATCATCGAGGTGTCGGGCAAAGGCTTCGGCTTCCTGCGCGATCCGAAACGTAATTTCGTGCAGAACCCGCAGGATATCTTTGTGACTCCCGAGGTCGTCCGCCGCTATTCATTGCGTGACGGCATGTGGATCAAGGGCGAAATCCGCCGTGGAAACCGCGGCCCGCAGCTCTTCCGCCTCACCGAGGTGAATGGCGGCGATCCCGAGAAGTGCCGCAATCTCCCCACGTTCGATGAACTCACCGTCATCAGCCCGAATCAGCGCATCAAGCTCGAGACCGTCCCTGAACGCTACACCACCCGCGTCATGGATATGATGACCCCCGTGGGCAAAGGCCAGCGCGGTCTCATCGTCGCGCCTCCGCGCACCGGCAAGACCACCTTGCTGCAACACATCGCCGATGCCGTGGTGAAAAATCATCCCGAGATGAAACTCATCATCCTGCTCGTGGACGAACGCCCCGAAGAGGTCACCGAAATCCGCCGCACCGTCCCGGCTGCCGAGATCATGGCCAGTTCGAACGACAGCGATTTGAAGAGCCACACACGCATCGCCCAGCTCGCCATCGAGCGCGCCCGGCGCCTTGTGGAATCCGGCCAGCACGTATTCGTGTTGCTCGACTCCATCACCCGCGTCGGTCGCGCCTTCAACAACTCTATGGGAGGCGGAGGCCGCACCATGTCAGGCGGTATCGACGCCCGCGCGTTGGAAATCCCGAGGAAACTTTTCGCCTCCGCCCGCAACACCGAGGAAGCCGGCTCCCTCACCATCGTCGCCACCGCGCTCATCGAGACCGGCAGCCGCATGGACGAGTTGATTTTCCAGGAGTTCAAGGGCACCGGCAACATGGAGCTCGTGCTCGATCGCAAGATCAGCGACCTGCGCATCTACCCCGCTGTCGATATCTTCAAGTCCGGCACCCGCCGCGAAGAACTGCTGCTGCCCGAGGAGGATCTGCACAAGATCAACGTCATCCGCCGCGGCCTCGCCGGCCACAAGCCCGAGGAAGCCATCGAGCGCCTGCTCTCGTTCCTGAAGAAATTCCCGACGAACAGCATCATGCTCCGCGAAATCCCAGGCTAGGCTTCCGTTTAACATTAGTTATACAAAATCTCAACGTGCAGCCGGTGATTCACTTCACCGGCTTTGCTTTGTCCTTTATAAGACCTATTCCCCTTAAGTCCCGTCCCCTCCTGTTAAATTCCCCTACATCCCCAGCGCCGCCCTCATCTGCGCAAACCGGTCCTTCGCCGTTTCCGGCTCGATCGGTGTGCTCAATATCTTCTTCAAATCGACATGATCCAGAAATTCCGGCGCGAGTTCCTTGATGAATGAGCTCGCAGTACACATCGCCACGCTGCCAAACTTGATCCGGTTGTAGCAATATGTGAGCGTGAGTGTGCGCATCGCGCGCGTGATCCCCACATACAGCAGCCGCCGCTCTTCATCCACCGTCCCCTCGACCTTCGAACGGTCGTGCGGCAGCAATCCCTCCTCCAGCCCGACTAGGAAAACATGCGGGAACTCCAACCCCTTCGCCGCATGGAGCGTGATGAGCGTGACACCCTTCCCCTTGTCCTTGTCATCCTCCTCACGCTCCTTGTCGAGCGCCAGCCCGTCGAGAAATCCTTGCAACCCCTCCTTCGAGCGCTCCTGAAATTTCGCCAGGTCAGCGAGCATGTCGTTGATGTTCGACTCCCGCTTCATAGCATCCTCGGCCGAGGCGCAGGTTCTCTTCAAATCTTCAAGGTAACCCGTCTCCGCGATCAACTCCGTCAGGATCTTCGCATAATCCGCCAGCGGCGTGTGGATGCGCGTCTCGTAGCTGTCGATCATCGCCGCAAACGCCGCAATGCTCGCACGCGCACGCGTGGTGATCGTCTCCTGGAACTCCGGCATCTGCAGCGCCTTGATCAGGCTGCACTTGTTATGAACGCTGAACTCCAGCGCCCGCTCCGTGGTCGTCGGGCTGATGCCGCGCGCCGGGGTATTGATGATGCGTAGAAGGCTGATATCGTCGTCCGCATTAATCAGGCAGTTCGCATACGAAAGGATGTCCTTCACCTCCCTCCGGTCAAAAAAGCTCTTCCCTCCGATGAGCCGGTACGGAATCTTCAGCCGCCGCAAATTCTCTTCGAGCAGCCGCGACTGCGCATTCATCCGGTACAGCACCGCAAAATTCTCCCACGGCTCGCTGCTCCGCTGTTGCTTCTGGAAAATTTCATCCACCACAAATTGCGCCTCCTCCCGGTCGTCCGGCGCGATCACGATCCTCACTTTCTCCCCCTCGTCATGCGCGCTCCAGAGGCTCTTCGGACGCCGGCGCGGATTGTTTTTAATCAGGCTGTTCGCCGTGTTCAGGATCGCGTTGGTGCTGCGGTAGTTCTGCTCCAACTTTACCACGACCGGGTTTGGAAAATGATCTTCAAATTCCAGGATGTTCGACACCTCCGCTCCGCGCCATCCATAGATGCTCTGGTCGTCATCACCCACCACCGCGACATTGTGATCTTTATTCACCAGCAGGGTCACGAGCTGCATCTGTAACTTGTTCGTGTCCTGGAATTCATCGACCATCAAGTAACGGAAACGCTCCTGCCAGTTCAGACGGAGATCCTCATGCTCGTTCAGTAATTTCACCGCCAGCAGCAGCAGATCGTCAAAATCCACCGCGTTCAAATTCTTCAACTCGATCTGGTACCGCGCAAATACCGCCCCGGCGAGGGTCTTGTCATCCTCCGGCGCAGCCCAGCCGTTGTTCTTCGCCTTGCTGATGAGGTTTTTCGCAAGCTGCGGGTCGATCTTCTCGTCGCGCGCCGCAGTGCGGGTGATGATCTTTTTGATCAGCCCCATCTGGTCCGACTCCGTATAGATCGTGAAATTATTCTTGTACCCCAGCCGTTCGATTCCGCTTCGCAACAGCCGCAGGCAGAGCGCGTGGAAAGTGGACATCGTCACCTTCTTTGCCTGGTCCTTCTCCACCATCGTCACAAGGCGCTCCCGCATTTCATTCGCCGCCTTGTTCGTGAAAGTCACCGCCAGGATGTTCGAGGGATCCACCCCCTGCGCGATGAGATACGCCACCCGCGCCGTGATCACGCGCGTCTTCCCCGTCCCCGCCCCGGCCAAGATCAGTAACGGCCCTTCCGTGCTCGTTACAGCCTGGTGCTGCGCTTCATTGAGATCGAATAAACTGAATCGGGCCATGCGGGGCGATAAAGTGCCGTGCCCGCAAATCTTTTGCCAGTGAAATTGCGTTAAATTTTTCGCGCAAAAAAATCTCTACCGTCTGTCCCCACTGTTGTGGTCGATGCCGGCTTAAAATCGATCAAAATGCACCCAGCCCTCAATCCAGCGTTTTCTATTACGTATAATGGAAGGTCGTGGTATCCTCGCAAGACTAATGAAAAAAACTTTTCCGCTCCGCATCCCCGATAAGACAAACTCGCGGGTGAACCCTGCGACCGCACGTCACGTGCCCGGAAAGTAAACGCATGGACGCCTTTTTCACGAAACTCGGCCGCACCGTCCTGGAACGCTGGAAGCGGGAGAATTTCTCGCTGGCGGCATTTCCCGAAATTGCGCGCATTGCCGTGGAGGAACGCCCTCCCGCGGACCATGTGGATCTCGCCGCATTCACGCGCGAATTCCTGCTGGACGACGCGCAGCCGTTCCAGACGCAATCCGGCTTCGCACAGCCGGAGATCGTGGTCTTCGACCATCCCCGCTTTTACATCCAGCTACTTTTCTGGCTGGACGGGACGACCGACATCCACCAGCACGAATTCTCCGGTGTGTTCCACGTCATGGCCGGGTCGAGCATCCACGCGCATTTTGAATTCGGGAACGCGCACCCCGTCACGCCGCATTTCCGCACGGGCGACCTGCGGATGAAAAAAATCGAGCTGCTGGAGACGGGCCGCACGGTACCGATCATCTCGGGCCGCGACTGCATCCATTCGCTTTTCCATCTGGATACCCCGTCGGTCACCGTGGTCGTGCGCACGCAACACGATCCCGGCACGGGTCCGCAGTTCAATTATCTGCCACCGCATATCGGGTTCGACCCGGTTTTCAGCGACACGCTCACCGCGCGCCGCAAGCAGCTGCTCGATGTGCTGGAGCAAACCGGCGACCCCGCCTACGCGAAGCTCGTATTGAAGATGATCGTTGAACTCGACTTCGAGCGCGGCTTCCACATTTTGCAAAACTGCATGGGCCACCTCCACAATCTCGGGGCGTGGAATGCCACGCTCGACGCTTTCCGGAAAAAGCACGGCGCGCTGGCAAAAGGCGTCGCTGCGACGCTGAAGGAAGGCGTGCGGCGCGACATCATCAAGGCGCTGCGCAGCCGGGTCGAGGAACCGGAGCACCGGTTTTTCCTCGCGCTGATGATGAACGTGACGATGCGTGCCGACTTGTTCGCGCTGGTTGCAAAGCGGTTCCCCAGGAAAGCTCCGGCAGACACCATCCTCCGCTGGGTTGGAGAACTGGCCGAGGTGTCGCAATACGGCATCACAATCCTGGACGCCGCGCTCCCCGGCCTGCCGGAAATCGCAATCGAGAAACAGGCGCATCTTCTTATGGAGGCGCTGCGGTATTTCATGACAGGCGGCAAAAAAATCCCCGCTTCGCTGCGGAAAATTCCAGCGGTGGAATTGAAACAATTGCACACCGCCTTCGCGGAATCATCCCTTCGCGTGCTGGTCAGCGAAAAGGTGTAAGCGTACGGAGATGGAAAAACACCCGGTTTAAAATCGATCAAAATGAACGCAGCCCTCCGTTCAGCGTTTTCTATTACGCGGAATGGAAGGTCGTGGTATCTTCCCGGGACTAATGAAGAAAACTTTTCCGCTCCACATTCCCGATAAGACAGATTCGCAGGTGATTGAGGCCATCAAGGTCACCCTCAACAAGTACGTAAAAAGGGAGCGCAGGAAAGCTCTGCCGGAAGGGACGGATCGCTGGGATTTCCAATGCCGGGTGGGCGTGACTTGTGAAACGGCGCAGCCCTGCAAGCTGGCGGAGATCCCCGCGGGCATAGACGCAGCCGCCCTGGCGGAGCAGCCGGAGATCTACGTGGAAATCCTGGCAAAGCCAGAAGTCAGGAAAACAGACTCGCGCAGAGACGCTGAGGCGCAGAGAATACAGTTGAAATGAAAGAGAACGACATTGGCACACAGGTGCTCGAAGCGGCTATCAACATCCATTGGGAAATGGAAATACCAAAAGCCCTCCGCGTCTCCGCGCCTCTGCGGGATGAACATCCACTGAAAACAGCGAAAAACCAGAAGGGTCGGGCATAATGATTATTCACAGCACCGCCCTTCTCGGCAGCGCGCCCGATCTAGCCTCCTGTCCGTCCTCGGATCTTCCGGAATTTGCCTTCATTGGGCGGTCGAACGTCGGAAAATCTACCCTCATCAATATGCTCACGCAGAAGAAAGGCCTGGCAAAAGTCTCGGGCACGCCGGGAAAAACGCAGCTGATCAATTTCTTCGTTATCAATAAGAGCCTCACCCTGGTGGATCTTCCGGGCTACGGCTACGCCAAGGCAGGCAGGAAAGATCGCGCGAATTTTGCCTCTTTCGTCTCCGATTACCTTCAAAATCGACCGAACCTGCTGGCGACTTTCGTTCTGATAGATTCCCGCCTGACCCCGCAGCAAATCGATCTCGATTTTCTCGTTTGGATGGTGGACTGCGGGCGGCCATTCAACCTCATCTTTACCAAGACTGACAAACTCTCCCGCACTGCGGCACGGGCCAATATCGATACTTTCTTAATCCGGTTCCAGGAGATCAGCCCGGCTGCGCCCACAGTTCTGACCAGTTCATCAATGCTGGGTCACGGGCGCACGGAGATCATGGCTTTGATCGGGTCCACGCTTGCGGATTCCCCGGGGGATCGTAAGGCTCGAAACACCCTCATATGAC
>JBAVPB010000366.1:0-23810 GCA_049692655.1 Chthoniobacteraceae bacterium
CCCCATATCCCATAGCCTATAGGTTATTTACCACGAATACAGCAACGCCGGAGTCGAGTTATCTTAGAGCAGGCGGCGGTAATATTGACTATTATTCGGCCGGGGGGAATTTCATCTGGCCGACCAATGTGAATTACCATTATTTTTCCGTGGGTGCAAGTGCAGCCACCTTGGGGGCGTATGATACCAGTCCGCTGACCGCCCGTAAATTTTTCGACCTGCCGGGCGTGGAATTCGACACCCGGGGTTATCCCACATTCAATTCCACGAACCTTACGTTCATATTCGCGGAAAAAAAGAATACCAATAACTATTACGAGGTCGTGATCGACTCCACGGTAGGCATTCCCCGCCTGATCGGGCCCTCCGGACCATAAAAGCCATGTCCCACCCCTCGAGAACCGGCGCATTCAGCCTTGTTGAGATTGTCATAGCGTTGTCCATCACAGTCATAGCGGTACTTTCGCTTCTGGGCCTGATCGGCCTTGGGTTACAGACGCACCAGGACAGCCGGGCGGATTCCGTCGCGGTGTTCATCGCCGACAATGTCCGGGCAAAACTCCTTGCGGACGTGAACTGGCCGGTCCAGGACACGCAGCCGATGTCGTCGAATTATTTGATGCCGCAAAACAACTTCACCTATTACTTCGACAATGAGGGGTCCGAACTCCCCGCCGGCCAGACAAACGGCTTCTATGCCGCGACGCTCCAATTTGAGCCAAGTCCGAACCTGCCCTACCCGTCGCAGCGGCTCGACTTCATCATCCTCAACATCGCGAGAAACTCGGGCACGAACCGCATCATGTCCACCTTCACCCTTCAACGCGCGCACAAGGATCCAAGGCCATGGAACAACTAGGTGTCCTGGGCCGCATAAAATCACGCATGCAAATCTCCGGCTTCACACTCATCGAGGTGCTGGTTTCCGTGATCCTCCTGGCGGTCATGCTGGTGATGCTTGCCGGCGTTTTCGATGTGTATAACAAATCGTACACACGCAGCACTTCCTCCATGCAGACGTTTGACGATGTGCGCACCATCGTGAGCGAGATGAGCCACGATCTGAGCGCCGCCATGGTGAGGACGAATGCCAACCGCATCCTCAATTTTTCGGTCACGGGAACCAACGGCGGGGTTGCGATATTCATGGCCGTCCCCGACCCGAAGTTGCAGAGTCTCACCAACATGAGCTTCACCTCGCACATCGCCTATTTCTGGCAGACCAATACATACCAGGTTTACAGGGCAATCTATAACACGCAACTCTACCCCGAATCGCTCACCAATACCGCGAGCAGCGCCAGCAACACCGATTTCGCAGCCAATGCCTCTCGATTGCAAAAGATGACGCTCGCCTATTCGAGCAGCTCACCGGGCAACTGGTTCAACTGGACGTCGGATCCCGATATGGTTGCCGCCATGAACACCGCCACCAACCTGCCGATCCTCAGGAATGTGATCACCTTCAACGTGCTTTGTTATAGCTGGGAGGATGGCTTAAACAGCGCCAGTGCGACTGTGACGACAAACACCTGGCAGGATGGAACCCAGCTGCCGCGTTACATAAAGCTGCAATTCGGCGTCGCCAACGACAAGGACGCAGCGGCAATAAAACGCAACCCCTCCCTGACGAATCTGCTCGAGAATTTTGAAGTGACAGTCCCCATGGTGAACTACGGAGTGACCAACAACAACTACGCTCCGCAATGAATCAATTTCCGGATATGCCGAAAAAAAATCCATCCTCCAGGCGCAGGCACGGCAGCGCCATTGTCATCGTGCTGCTGTTGATCTTTCTGCTGACGGTGTCGGTGATCAGCTTTTTCCTTCTCGTGCAGGATGACAGGCAGCGCGCCCGCTCGTTCCTGGATGTCATCCGGGCGCAGATCATGATCGAGTCAGCCACCCAGGAAGCCATGGCCAAGATCATGGACGGCTCCGAAGTGAAATACACCACCAGCGGGGTGGGGAATGGCGAGACCTATCGCGCGCAGGCAAACATGACCGCGGAGCCCGGGTTGATGGAGGTGCGTTACTACGACGAGGTGCCGAATCGCGGCTATGAGACGAATTCAATGGCATTCACCAGCACAAACGCTTTTTTCCAGAATCCATTTAATAACCAATACCAAACGGCGGCCAACACTTGGGCGCAGGCAAACCCGCAGCTCATCCCGCTCTTCTCGTGGAAATGGTACGCCCCCGGCATCCGTTATCTTAAAATCAATGGCGGATCAGGATCGCTGGATATCAGTTCCACCAATGCGAATTACAACCCTGCGGTGTCATTCAATATCAACACCAGCGCAAACCCTTTCTACCCGGGCGAACTCTATCTGTCGGGAATTCCCGCCCCCACTGTCGCCGCCAAGGCCGCTTACAATGCAGGTACACCCGCCCAGACGAGCCTTTTCCTTCCAAACGGGACCAACCCCGGGTTCCAGTTTCAAACCGGCGAATCCTCGCTGGACCGCCCGATTTTCGTGCAATGGATTCCCATCTACGAAAACCCGGCGCTCCCTCCCGGGCCTAAAAACAAAGTGATCGGCCGGTATGCGTACTGGGTGGATGTGGAAAACACGAAAGTGAATCTGAATACAAGCAGGCGGCTTTTCGACGATTCCGCAGTGCGCGCCATGGAAGGTAAATCCCAGGCCGAGCTTACGGGATCAGGATATTATTTCCAGCTTGCTCCAACACTGTCAGTCCAAAGTCCCGGACAGGGCAATCCCTCCTCGGGGACCCAGCTTCGCGATGCCGCGGAATCATCGCTCTGGAAAAGTGATGCGGGAGGTGCGGAGATCGAGCAGGATGGCGCGACCAATGCCGGGGATAACAGCGCCGCTGTTAATTACTTCAATCTATGGTTCGGGTGGAACAGTTCCACCAATACCGAGCAGAATGTTCCCTATGCGGCGGATAACTCGATGGTGGACTGGCGTGTCTTTACCGGCATGCGTCCCTACGGCCTGAACGGGCAGGGGACGAATGTATCCGTGGAGCAACTTACCACTTCTTATGGGGTTAATATCGCCAATACGCAATACGGCGCATTCAATACATGGCTTGAGAGTTATTCCCTGCTCGATCCCGCGGTGCAGGAGAGTAATTTCTCGCTGGGGCAGTTGACCATGGCCACCATGAGGCGCACACACGCCCTTTCCACCACCATTTACGGGTATGAGGACGAGCTCGACCCGCTCGGCCGCCCGAAATTGGATATCGTTACCTTCCAAAACCAGCCACTTGGCGGTGCTGTTTACGCTGAGTTGAAAAACCGGCTCAATGACCCGAATTACCACAGCGCTTATTATCCAAAGGCGTTTCCAGCCGGCGGCACCAACCTGAGTTTTTCCCAGTCTTTCAACGGTTTTGCGGGAGATCTCAGCGCGACTAACAGCCTCAATGGCGATACCGTGGTTAACCAGATGCTCGTGAATATCTACAGCTATGGCCAGCCGCATAGCGCGTCACCCGCGGCAATGATGACACAGCTCGCCGGAAACGGATATACAAACACAAACGGCGTCTGGCCGGCAAAATCAATGCCTTATGTCGCGGAAGTGGCGACCCGCGCGAGGAGCGCGATGATGCTGCTCTCTGTGGCCGACCGCAATAATCTTGGTAACTTCTTCACCAGCGTGGTTACTAATGTCGCCGGTGTGCCGACCACCAATTGGAACTCGGTGACCAATATAGCGGGCAGTGCTGCAACCCTGACAGGGACAGACGGCGTGGCGCGCCCCAATTTCTGGTATCTGACCAATGTGCTGGTCGATGTGGGTGTGGGGTTTGTAAACCCCAATCCCTTTGCCACAAACAGCAACGTTACCACCATGGTGCTCAATGCGGAAGGCGGCAGCTTTTGGAATACCAATGTGATCGTGAAAGACCTGAACTACAGCGGCGGTATCGGCTTCTCTTCCAGTGGCACAGACACCATCCAGGGCACCTATGCGCTCCGGCCCGCACCGGCCAGCATCGGCGGCTTCGGTCTCCGCGCCAACGGGTCCAATTGCTATTTTAATATGGGAGTGGTCCCCAGCAGCGTGCTTACGAACACCAACGTCAATTATGGAACGGCGCTCCGGATCAAGGGGTGGACTCTTACGGATGGGATAAATACGTTCGACCAGGTCCCGATGCCAAACTTGGGGCAGGACCCCACTGTTACTCCCGTCAGGTCGTGGTGGCAGATGGCGTTGACAGGTAACAATGCAGGACCGATCTACAACATGACCTCGCTCGCATGGTTCCGCACCGGCTCCATTGTGCAGAGCTCTCTAAATACGAATTACTACTATCCCACTTTTGCCCCGCCCTACGTGGACAGGGCTGTGGGATGGTTCACACCGAAGACGATCTGCGAGATTACCAACGCCGTCACAAACGCTATTTTTCCGGGGTTGATTTTTCCGCTGGCAAATTTTCCCGCCGGCACTACAAACCTTCCTTACGGGTCCAATGTCGCCAACATGACAAATATTCCGGACAGCGTATTCCGGACAAACTGGAGTTGGTTCCAGGCACTCACCAACCAGGCGGTGAATTGCACCAATGCGGCGCTCGTGGAGCGCATACAGTGCGTGGATCCCGTCATCGGCCACCGCACGGGGAATCCGGCCAATCTCGTCCCGGTATCCAGTGCAAATACCGCCTATACTTACCTCGATACGGCCAGTACCCCGGCGAAGTACCAGATCCAGGCGGCGGCGCCCGGTGTCACCGCGCTCGCCGGTCATTTTTACGGGGTCGCGGGTCATCCATGGAGGCTGTATGATAACTACGCGACCAGCACCGCTACAAACGTGGTGGGGGGTATCCCCAACACGATGCCGCAGACTACCACTAACACGGTCACCGTTACAGTGCCGCAAGGCGTCGGGTTTGTTACCGAGACAGTGAACCAGGTCTCAACGATCCAGGTGCCCAGCGGTGGGAGCGGCCCAGCCACTACGAATGTATCTCTTATTGGCCCGGCGTCCTGTCTTACCCAGCCTTTTAATAACCCGAATACGACCAGGTTCAGCCAGACCGAGTGGGACGGATCGTATATTGCCCAGTACGGGGGCTTTTTTTCCTACAACCAGGCGGGACAGAATGGAGAGGCGAGTATGATGTGGACGACAAACAACGGAGCCCAGTGGCCCGCTGATCTGGAGAGTGGCAGCATGTCATACGCCGGGCCGCCATCGACTACCCAGGGAGGGCAGGGTTGGTATTTGGATTCTCGGGGTTCCGCGACCGGCATCAGGGGCTCGGGCAATGCCGGCTCCACTGCCCCCTCTGCGTCCTACAGCACGCCGTGGGGCATCTTGGACTCCGCGCCTCGTGGCCAGCCCATGACATCGATCGGCGAGCTGGGCTTTGTCCATTCCGGGTTCATGCAGCACCCGATCAACATCGGCGGCGTCCAGTACTTGAAACAGGCAAATTACGGCGGCGCTCCCACCAGCGTGCTCGGGTCGCCTGAGAATGGACCCCCTATGTCGATGTTGCTGGACTTGTTCACGCCTCACCCTTTCCGGGATAACCTCACGGGAGTACCTTACGGCAGCCCACCCTCGCAATCTGCCTGGGCGTCGAGTCCGATCCAGAATACCCCCGATAATCCGCGCCGGGGCACCGTGAATGTGAACGAGGCGATTGCCAGCGATTACTACATGGCGATCCGGGAGGGATATTCCACCTCCGGAGCCGTGCGGGCGGATCCCACGTCCATGGCGATCAGGCCGGCGTGGGTGCCAAGCGCGATGTTTTTCCGCAACTCCACCCTCAACACCGCAGAAGAAAGTAACCTCAATAACCAGACAGCGGATGGTGGCAAACTCGATTCCTTCATGCAGCCGGTCCCGCGGTACCGCCGCGGATGGGATTCTGTGATTTCCATGATCGGCGGCGACTTCAGCCCAAACCGCGAGCTGGGGGAAGGCGCGTGGCTGGGCCGTGGCACCACGGTTACGGATGCCGGCGTAGGGTATATGGCGATAGGTGCCCCGCTGGGAACGTGGAAGACCGGACTTCCTTTGGTGCAAAGCCCCACGGGAAGTGTGTTTGCGCTATTCGATACCTCTTCATACTTCGGGGGAGCATCGGAACTTTTGACCCTGGGCCGGGAAGTAACCCAAAATAGTAATTCCAACACACACGGATATTTTACAGGGCACTTTGCGGCGGACGGTGTTTCGTTCGATACCTCCGGGGTCAATAACATCACCACATTTCTCTCATCCACGGGAAATAATGACGCGAAGGGCAACTTATGGGAGGCCACGCGCTTCGCCATCACCCCGTTGCGGCATTTCGTGAGCGAAATTCCCTATGATACCACCGGCCAGCGTGATATCTATACCATGAACAGTGCCCGTATGCCAGTGACGCCGGATGTGGGCAGTATCCATACTGCTCTCAACATGGGGCCTCCCAGCGCTACAGGAAATAATCCTCCGTTAATGCCTCCTTTCCCGACTTATGGTGCCTCAAGTACCGCCAACGGGTCCGCCGGCATCATGCAACAGATGGGGATTTACAGCAACGCGTTCATGGAACAGGCGGCCAATATGGCTTCGACATCGGCTAATGCATTCACCATCCACGTCGTGGCGCAGGCAATCAAAAATACGGGCACGGTCCGCATGTCGGGCACGATGCAGGATGTAGGCAACTCCGGTCCCGGCTATATGAATACGGATGACCAGGTGCTCGCCGAGCAATGGGCCCAGATCGTGGTCGAGCGCGTTCCGCAGACTGCCTCTACCGGTGATCTTTCACGGGACACAAACGGTGCTCCCATTAACAACTACAGGATTCTCTACTACAGGATACTCGACAATGCTAAATAAACTCAAAAAACTGCAGGCGTTCACCTTGATCGAGTTGCTGGTGGTGATCGTGATTATCGGCATATTGGCCGGGCTGGTCCTCGCGGCTTCCAGCTCGGTGATGTACAAGGCAAGGGCCACGGACGCCGCGTCGTACATCAATCAAATCCGCGTCGCGCTCACCTCCTACCAGAACGACTACGGCGACTGGCCGCCTCCGCTGCTGACAAATACGAACACCTATCCCTCCACGGGGGATGCGTATCTGATCGCAAGCACGAATCCGGCGACAACAAATTACGTATGGACCTCTTTATACAATACGCTGACTGCAACCGGGGCAACGACTAACCTGGCGAGTAACAACTCACGGCATATCGTCTATATGCAGATCCCGACGAAGTACCTCAATAATACGACAAATCCGACTAACTCGGTGACATTCTTCGACCCATGGAAGAACGAATATAATCTTGCGGCGGATGTGAACGGGGATAATACCATAGCGAATCTTCCGCAGACTACCGGGACGACCGTGCCAAATACGAGTCTCACCATCAATGCATCGCTGGCGATCTGGTCCTACGGCGGGACCCCGTCGAATACCAGCAAATATGTCATCAGTTGGAAATGAAGAGGCTCCTGAAAATAGGCAGTGGATTTACGCTGGTGGAGATACTGGTGGTGCTCGTCATCATCACCATCCTCGCGGGCCTGGTGCTCTCTGTTGCCGGGAATGTGATGAACAGCGCCAGGAAGAGCAGGGCCGCGGGGGAAGTGGCTGCCATCGATATGGCGCTGTCTCGATTCCATGTGGACAACGGGTTTTACCCCACGATCACGAACATCAATACCGTAAGCTTTCTGACGAACAATTTCTATTATCCCAATCCCGGCTCCACCACCAATACTAACTATATATTAGCCGGGAGGGCGCTCTTCCTGGCGCTCATGGGACGCACGATGTATGATTACGCCGGGACGAATACCAATAACTACCGGCAGTATTACAACGACTTGAAGGCGACCCGGGTGGCAAGCGAGGGCGTGTCAAACTCGGCGATCCTCAACCCGGACCCGACAATATCCACGACTTATACGACCAATACATTTACTGCCGGCTCGTATATCATTGATCCCTTCCAGAACGCCTACGGGTATTACTATAATGAAAATGCGGGATCGGGGATCACATCGCTTTTCAGCCAGACCGCGCCGGACGTCTGGTCCACCGCGGGGGAAACCAATTCCACGTTTGTGAACACCAATACTTATCTTTTCCTGCGGTGGATTCATAACTGGCCGCAGAATGCAATGCCCTGACCGGGGGACCCGCCCTTATCCGCGCGCAAACCAACAATCACACATAAAAAGATGCCAAGAAGAAAACGACAGAACGCTAAGGTGGTGGATCTTTCCTATGGATTTGGCGCATGGGAGAATGTGCCCTATGTGGTCGATTACTCGCATACGCATACGGATATCGAGTTGAACTTCTTTTCGACCGGCTCGGTAAGGTATTTTCTCGCGGGACGTTTTGAGACGCTGCCGCCGGGGCGTCTCGCGATGTTCTGGGCGGGGTTTCCGCATCACCTGGTCCATGTGCCGCCGCAGACCAGCCGGGCCTGGGTGGTGCATGTGCCGCTCGCGTGGTTCATGCAGTGGAGGCTGAATGAATCCTTCACGCAGCATTTGCTGGACGGCCAGGTGGTCATGGAGCCCGCGCAGAATGCGTTTGAGACCACGCTGGAGAAGTGCCAGTTCCAGCGCTGGGCGGATGGCTTTGCGGAAGGCAACCCCGAGGCGACCAAGATCGTGATGCTGGAGGTGGAGGCGCGGGTGCGCCGCATGGCAAAGGCCGGGGTGGGAGCGCACCAGAGCCACCCGGGCGTGATCACGGAGGGGGGCGCGGCGCAGATCGAGAAGGTGAGCCGCTTCATCGCGGAACATTACACGGAGCCGCTGTCGGTTACGAAAATCGCGAGCGCGATGCAGTTGCACCCCAAGTATCTCATGCAGCTCTTCAAGAAACATTGCGGGCTGAGCATGTGGGAGTATCTCCTGCGCATGCGCTCGTCCCACGCGCAGCAGTTGTTGATCAATACCGATCTCAAGATCCTCGATGTGGCGCTGGAGTCGGGCTTCGG
This sequence comes from Chthoniobacteraceae bacterium, assembly GCA_049692655.1. Taxonomy (GTDB): domain Bacteria; phylum Verrucomicrobiota; class Verrucomicrobiia; order Chthoniobacterales; family Chthoniobacteraceae; genus DASZPK01. Next base: position 8,969 of record JBAVPB010000366.1, read on the forward strand.
CTCCATGTGCCGGTTCCACGCCCTGTTTGAGCGCTATTGCGGCTGCACTCCCCGGCAGTACCGGATGAAGATGCAGGGCGAGGAAGTATGATTTTTTAGTGGTCGTGAGGCAGGGATGAAAATCCAACCTCCTGACTATATGATATAAAAATGGCCACTTTTTGAGACGAAACTATTAAAAAACCCATCATGATGGACGAAGTTGTTTATAAAGGCGCTGGATATGTATCACGGAATATAAACAACAGTTACAAAACCCCCGACAACCCCCTGGTGAATCCGCCTGCAACATTCCTTTTCATTGAAATCATGAGAAAGCCCATCATCTCCCGCTTCATTGGAAATGGCATGCCCGGCATTGCCGGTGGCCGGGGAATTATTTTTGGAGAATTTGGAACGCCTGTCGGCTTCCAGAAATTGCGCAAACATCGGGTGGGGATCTGATCGTAGCGCAATTGCAAATGGCTTGGCACCCTTCCGGACTTGGAGCCGGGAGGGTGTCAACTCTCCAGCAGGTTCAATTACGAATTTACGACCCTATGATGACCCTATCGCCTGTAAAACAAACACCCGCATTGGTGGCGGCCATTGCCTCGATCCTGTTTGCCGCATCGGTCGCCCCGGTGCTAGCCCAGGCGCCGGTCTCCGTGGAGATCAACGCGGCGAAGGTCATCCACACGGTGCCGGGGGAATACCACGGCACAAACTTCGTCGCCCTCTGGAATTCCACCGGGGCATCCCCCGGCACGGTGGCTGCATTTGCGCAGCTCGGCGCCGGCCTGTTGCGTTTTCCCGGCGGTGTCCCCGCCGAGTGGTACGACCTGGGGAATCCGCTCGGCAGCGGTCTTTCCGAGATCACCCCCCAGGATGCATGGCGCATGGCGAAAGCCGGGAATGCGGAGATGGTTTTTCAGACCAATGCATTCAACCACGAGCTGAAAAAAAACAAAAAGACCGGCGCGTCCTATCAATGGGACAACTCCGGCAAGCACGCCGCCGATTTCGTCCTCCAGGCAAAAAGGGAGGGGATGAAGGTCGCATTCTGGGAGATCGGCAATGAGCCCGAGATGGATGCCGACAAGGCGATAAAGAACAACCAGGAAAAAGTCTTCCAGGCTTACGACGCGATATTTGAAGACCAGGCCCGCGCGATCAAGCAGGCCGACCCCATGGCAAAGATCATGGGCCCCGCATCGACGAACACCTATTTCTGGTGGGCCCAGAAAAACCTCGAGAAATTTCTGAAAGCGCACGGCAACCGCCAGGGCTCGGGCCTCGTGGATGCCGTTTCCATCCATTGGTATCCCGAGGGGGGCAACGGCGCGTGGGAGAAGACCAGGAGCCTCGCGCAGGGATGGCAAAAATGCATGGATTACATCCAGGCGCAGATGACGGAATACGATTCCCGCCCGCTGCCGCTCTACATCACAGAGTGGAACTGGGGTGCCGGTGACAAGGGCGACGGCTCCGAGAAATTTGCAAACGCGCTCGGGTGCGCGGATTGCATCGGCATGTTCCTCCGCACGGGCGTGAGCGGCCACACGCATTTCTGCCTGCAGCATGTCCAGCGCAACTGGGGCGTCATCACGACCAGGGGGGATTACAAGCCCGAGAACAGTGTGAGCCCGACATTTTTCGGGCTCGCCCTGGCTTCGCATCTCGGCGGCCACGTCCTGGAAACGAAAAATAGCGCCGATGAAAGCAACGTGCTGAGCGCCTACGCCACCAGCGACGATGCCGGCAATGTGAGCGTGATGTTGATCAACAAGGATTCCCAGCCGCAGGATGTCCAGCTCGCCTTCCAGGGATTCCATCCCGCATCGGCTAAAGTATGGACGCTCGTCCCGGCAAACGGCAGCGTCCAGGACAAGGACGTGATCTACAACGGAAAACCATCGCCCGCCCCCGCCACGGAGAAACTGCCCGACCCTGAACAGGTCCAGGTAAAGGGGCCATTTGTCCAAAAGACCGCCCCTTACTCGCTCACGGTGATCACCTTCACGGCCCAGCCGTCGGCATCGCTTTCGACTCCTTCAAAAAATCTATGAGACCTTCCTCTTTTCTTAAACACGGTGTCAGCGCCCTGGTAACAGGCGCGTTGCTCTTGCTCGTTGCTTCGCACGCCGTGGCAGCCGCAGGCCCGCGGATTATCGATCCCAAGATCGCCCCCACGGCGATGGTGGAAGGCGACATCAAGACGCGGTTCACCATCCGGGCCACGGTCACCGCGCCGTTGGGCAGCGTGAAAAAAGTCACGGTGAGCCTCGCCGCGTTCGGCATGCCGGACCTGGAGTTGTTTGACGATGGCAAGCACGACGACGGTGCCGCCGACGACAAGATGTATGCAAACAGCTTCGTGCCATTGAAAGCGGCCGCGGTCGGCCCTCTCACGCTCACGGTTACCGCCGAGGGAAGCAACGGAGGTGTCACCACATCCACTGTTTCACTCATGGTCTCGGCTGCATCCGCGAGCCTGATCGTGTGGGACGGGGAGAAAATCACCAGGGGCCAGAGCTGGGTGGCTCCGCAGAAGCCGGTGAACAGCTTCCGCTCGCAGACGGACGAGAAGCACAGCGGCCTCGCGGCATTGGAATTGCACGGCGAAGGCTCCGCATCCATAGGCGGCGGCTGGAACTGGTTCGGGTGGTACCCCGATGACGCCGGGACCGATACGACAAATTTTCAAAACTTCACCTTCTGGATGAAAGTCGAGGGCGACACCAAGCCCGAGTCACTGATCCTGGAACTCAACTCCTCAAGCAAGAAAACCACCAAGTCGGTGAACATCGCAAGTTACTGCGACGACCTCATGGATGGCGAGTGGCACGACGTGGTGATCCCGCTCCGCGACATCTACAAGGACGCCGATCCCGATTTCGATCCCAAAAAAGTCTGGATGGCTAATTTCAACACATGGTCGCCCACCGAGCGCAATTTCAGCATCTACATCGACGACATCGGGTTTGACAACCGCTCCGTGCGTTCCCGTTTGGAATGGGTCACGCTGCCTGAGGCGAGGACACCGGATCCCCTGGGTAAGGATACTCCCGTCGTTACCGCGCAGGTCGATATCAAGGCAACCGGCACAAAGATCAGCCCCTACATCTACGGCGCCGCCATGGGCGACCAGAAAGCCGCGCAGGAAATGGGACTCACCATATTGCGCGCGGGTGGTAATGAAGTCTCGCCCTTGAATTGGAAGGAGGGCTTCACCTCCCACGGTTCCGATTGGTTTTATACGAATACCGGCGAGGAAACTCCCCCGGAAAAAAACTGGCTCCTCACTTTCCACGGCAAAAACAAGGCGGCCGGCATCGAGACCTATCTCAGCATGCCCGCCATGGGCCGCGTGGCGAAGGATAGCTCTTCGTCGGCATTCGATATCAATAAATATCCCGACCAGGATAGCTGGGTGGGCCAGCAGCAACCCACCGATCCGCATCCCAATGCGGGCAGCGGAAGGGCTTTTGTAAAAGGGCCGGACGGCAAGGATGTTTTGGACAAGAATGGCAAATCGGTCGTGAAGGAAATCGAGCCCGACCCGAATGACACTTCGATTGAAATGACGCCGGAGGACCAGACCGGGATGTTGAAGTTCATGATCGAGACGCTCGGCTACGGCACGGCTGACAATGGGGGCGTGAAATTCATCGCCATCGATAACGAGCCGGACCTCTGGGCCGCCACTCATCGTGACATGCATCCCAAAGGGGCTTCCTACGATGAATATCTGGACCGCACAAAAACCTACGCCGCACTCCTCAAGAAAATCGACCCCACGGTGAAAATCGCCGGCCCGGTGTTCTCCGGCTGGACCGGTTACTTCTTCTCCGGCCTGGATCTGCAGGAGATCAACGCGGGCAGGGGGACATGGGCGAACCCGCCCGATTACGCCGCGCACGGAAATGTGCCCGTGTTGAAATGGTGGCTGCAGCAGATGTACGAGTACGAGAAAAAGATAGGCCAGCGCCTCGTCGATATCCTCGACGTTCATTTTTATCCGCAGAACGGGCTCTACATGGGAGGCAGGAAGAACGATCCTGCCACCATGGAGAAGCGCGTGCAGGAGACCCGCGTGCTCTGGGATCCCACATGGAAGGATCCTTCGTGGATGGCCGGCGATGAGAATGGCAAGAAGCTCGACGGCCATCTCCAGATCATCCGCATGATGAAGAAGCTCATCGCCGATTACGATCCCGGCCTCGACCTCTGCTTTGGCGAGTATTGCTTTAGCGGCGAGGGCGATGTTTCCGGCGGAGTCACTCAGTCCGAGGTGCTCGGCATCTTTGCCCGCGAGGGAGTCGCCCAGGCTTACTACTGGTTCTTCCCGCTGGTGAATAGCTCGGCCTACTTTGCGTTCAAGATGTTCCGCAACCCCGATGGCAGGCACACCGCGTTCGGGGACACCTACCTCCCATCCACCGTCAGCGCCCCGGACGATATTTCCGTGCATGCCGCGAGGGATTCCGCCACGGGCAGGCTGACATTCGTGCTGGTGAACAAACGCGTGGCCAAGGCCGCGAAGGTCACCATTAAACTCAGCGCTCCCGTCAAATCGCAGGACGTGACCTTTTACCAGTACAGCGGGTTCGACAGGCTCTGCATCGGCCAGCTCCCGGTGCAAAAAGTGGTGGGAAGTGCCGTCGCAGTCGATATGCCGGCGCTTTCCGTGCTTCGTTTTGACCTGGCTCCATAGTTTATTGGAATGCACATGGCCTGCCGAGGAGGAGAATCAAACAGGAAAATTGCCAGGGCTAATCAACCCTTGCCAACCCTTGCCAACCCTCTGCTCCTGCTGATCGCAGCCATCCTGTTCGTAGCCTCCCCAATTTTCGCGGATGATAGTATTAAACTCCAGCAAGCCTGGACCAGCGCCTCCCGTACCCTGCCCGACGAAGCCATGGCGCAGTTCAAGGAGATCCCGCCCTCTTCCCCCCAGGCCCGCGAAGCCACCTACGGCCAGGCGATGATGCTCCTCGCCGTACAGCCCGTGACCCGTGGCAACATCGATCATTCCGTCCAGCTCTTCCAATCGGTAATCGACGCAAACTCCTCCGACGATCTCGGTATCACCTCCGGATATTTCCTCGGCCGGATCGAGCAGCTCTACCGCTTCGAACCCGACCCCGCAAAGGCGATGACGATTTACGAAAATCTCTTTCGCAACCACCCCGGGCACCCCGTGGCGCAGCGTGCATTTGTAAAACTCATCCTCCTCAAGCTCTACTCGCAGATTCCCGATACCGACCGGGCAAAAGATTTCGCCGCATTCGAGTCGGAAGGCGCGAAACTCAACGACCACGATGCTGTGCGCGACTTCCATCTCACCATGGCCCAAGCCTGCGCAAAATTCGGATTCAGCGAGGAGAAACGCCTCGACCATCTCCTCGCCGCCGATGCCGCAGGCGTCGTGAAAGACGACACCAAGGCGAACCTCCTCGTCTCCATCGCGGAAGTGGCCCGCAAGCTCCACCGCAACGATCTCGCACTGCAATACTACCGTCGGTTTCTGGCCGAGTGCCCGCGTGATTACCGGACATACACGGTGCAGCAAAAAATCGCCGCCACGGAGCAACAGGCCCCATGAACCGCGAGAAAATCATGAACCTCATCGGTCTCACGCTGCTGGCCGCGTGCTTCATCATCGCGCTTACGCGTGTCTTCTCGCGCACGGCCACCCACCTGGGTAGCGATGTCGTGACCATCCGGTTCGCGCATTACCAGTTGGAATCCGGCGTGCGCGGCGCCTTCGACGCCATAGCGCGCGAATACGAAAAAATCCATCCCGGCGTGATCGTGGAGCAGATGCCCATTCCCGAAAACGTCTATCCCACCTGGACCGTTACGCAGCTTGCGGGTGGCACAGCGCCGGACTTGATCGAGTTCGGAAACTCCACCGGCACCGACGAGCGTCTCGCGCGTTATTTCCAGCCGCTCACGGAATGGGTGGGATCTCCCAACCCGTATAACAAGGGAACCCCGCTCGAAAACACACCATGGCGGCAGACTTTCCTCGATGGCCTGACCGGCTGGCCCAACTACAACCCCAATCTCCTCGAGATTTACGGAATGCCAAACACGGTGGTGACCGTCCGTATTTTTTACAACCGTGATTTATACCGGAAAATCATCGGTAATGAAACCCTGCCCCGCACCTACGAGGAGTTCATCGAGGTATGCCGCAAAGTGGAGAGGGATGGCGAACGGATCACCGGCCACAAGATTGTTCCGATTGCCGGTTCCAAGTCCAATGCGCCCCGTATCACCGAGAGTCTTTTCTGCGGCCAGGTACAGAAACTCTGGGCGCAATATCAGGGGGACGATCTCCGTGAGCCCAATGGCAATGAAGCCGTCCTGCGTTTTGCGGTCTTGAAGCACAAACTCTCGCTTTATGACCCCGCGATCCAGAGCGCCTACCAGATTACGCACGATGCCGGCCAGTACATGCAGCCGGGGTTTATGCAGTTGGCCCGTGACGATGCCGTCTTCACGTTCACACAGGGGAATGCCCTCATGATCGCCACGGGAAGTTACGATACAGTCAGCCTCACAAGCCAGGCGCCCTTTGAGATCGGCGTCTTCCCCGTGCCTTATCCCACAAAAGACGATCCCACCTACGGCAAATTCGTTCTTGGGCCGGCCACCGAGGCGGGCGCTCCCACCCAGGGCTCTTTCCTGCTTTACATGGAATCCAAGCACAAACAGCAGGCCCTCGATTTTTTACGCTTCATGACATCTCAAAAAATGAACGCCCTGTTCGCGGCGAAAAGCGGATGGCTGCCCGCTGTCATCGGGGTGGATGTGGATGAAAAGATGAAGCCCTTCATGCCGATGATGGATGGTTATATCAATGGATTCCGGCCTTTCTGGGGGGCTGATACTTACGGTGTGATTGATAGCAATCAATACCTGCTTCTGGGAAGTGACGGCAGCGTGAAGAAATTTCTCGATGCCTTGAGCAGGGACTTTGACGGGGCGCTTGTTTCCGATTCGCAAAGCGCGAACAAGACCAGCAGAAACAATCTTATGCGCCAGGATGTGGCGCTGGCTTCCTATATGCAGCTTTACCGGCAGGGCCCGGCCCCGGCCGTGGGAAAAAAAGTGTCCGAGCTTGATGAGATTGAAACTAAAATGGAGACGGACCTGGACGACGGCATCCTCGAGATGAATGAACTCGGTTTCCCTCCCATGAAATAGCCTATGCCAGCCACACTTTCTCATCGCAAGGCATTGCACGAGTGGAAGCTCTATCTCTTCCTCATTCCTTCGCTGGTCCTTGTCGTCACGTTCATGTATTTCCCCGCAGCCAGCGCGATCTACCATAGTTTTTTCGACTGGCAGGGTGGCGATGCTGCGCGGTTTACCGGGCTTGCCAATTACCGTCGCGCGATTAACGACGTCGTTCTCTGGCGTTCCTTCGGAACCATCGGGATACTCATCATCGCAAACATCTTTAAATTGATTCCGTCGATCCTGCTCGCGGTGCTCATCCATCGCCTCGGAAGCGAGAAGTGGCAGTATTGGTACCGCGTCCTTTTGGTCCTGCCGATGATCGTTCCCGGCCTGGTCAGGCTGTTCATCTGGAAATTTTTCTTCGATCCCAACTTCGGCATCCTGAACAAGGTGTTGGATGTCACACGCGGCAAAACGCTGCTCATAGCGCTCGACCATCATTTCCTGCACTGGGGCGTCTTCCATGCCGGCGTGCCTGTGCCGTGGTTGAGCGAATCGCATTTGATCATCCCTTCGCTCATCATCTGGGGCTTTCCATGGATCGGCACGGTCGGGGTCTTGATTTACCTCGCCGGCCTGCAATCCATCGGCACCGAGGTTTACGAGGCGGCCGATCTCGACGGGGTGAACAGCTTCCAGAAATTCATCCACATCGAGCTGCCATTGATCATGACCCAGGTGCGCCTCAGCCTGGTATTGCTCATCATCGGCACATTGCAGGGATTTGGCCTCCAGTTTCTTCTCCTCGGTGAGAATGGCGGTGCGGGACGCAGCGGCATGGTGCCGGGTTTGTGGATGTTCAATCGCGCATTCAGCGCCGGGGAATTCGGCTACGCCTGCGCCCTCGGCATGGTGCTCTTCGTTTTCATCCTGGTTCTCACGCTCCTTAACAACAAATACGTGAGGGTGGAAAAATGACGGAAGGACAAACCATCGCAAAGAGCCGCAAGCCGTCCGATTGGTCGAAGCATCTCATCATCGGCGGGATTCTTTTGATCGAGATGTTCCCTTTCTACATGATGTTGCAGATCAGTTTTAAGAACAATGTCATGTTCAACCACAGTCCGTGGCTGCCGGCATGGATCACCTCATGGCATTGGGAAAACTGGATATTCGGCGCAAAACTCGTGATGCCCTATCTGGCCAACACGGTTTTCATATCCGTCAGCGCCACGGTCGGCTCCATCGTCATCGCCGTGATGGGCGCCTATTTTTTCGCCCGCTATAGAATGCCGTTCGGCGGAATATTATGGTCGGCATTTCTTGTTCTCATGCTCATGCCGGGTGTGGCAAATATTGTCCCGCTCTTCCTGTTGCTGAAAGACATGCATCTCCTGAACACCCTCTGGGCCCTCATCATCCTGGGCATCGCCGGCGGTCAGGTCTTCAATATCTACGTCCTCCGCAATTTCATCGAGGACATCCCGAAGGACCTTTTCGAGGCCGCCGAGATCGACGGAGCTTCCCACTTCCAGCAGATCATGAATGTCGTCGTGCCCCTCAGCGGCTCCATCATCGGCACCCTCGCGATCCTCACCTTTCTCGGTTCCTGGAACGACTTCCTCATGCCCCTGATCGTGTTGCGCGATCGCCAGCTCTTCCCGCTTGGTGTCGGTCTCATCTATCTCGATGGCGAACCCGTCAAGGAATGGGGCCAGACCATGGCCACCTATTTCCTCGCCAGCCTCCCCCTCATAATCCTCTTCCTCTTCACCATGAAGCTCTTCGTCCGCGGCCTCAGCGCCGGAGCCATCAAGGGATAATTAGTCCCCTTACATAAAGCTAATAATCTTCTTGCTTTCGCAAAGCGATTCTGCCAATATCAAGGCAATGACCTTTGCCATAAAAATGCAGAGAGACCATCCTCCGATATACCGGGGGATGGCGCCGACCACTTGTGCCAGTTCCCACAAGCCTGAAAACATGCATTTTTTCTGAACGAACCCATTTTTACTCTGGAGAGCCCTAAAAAACGAACCCATTTTCCGCACGCCGAAGCCAGGCCAAAGCTTTAATCCAACTTCATCCCCCGGAGTGAATCCAACCAAATCCAAGGTAATCCAACTTAAAAAATGAAAACAATCCAGGATGCTCCATTCACCATTGGACGTTCAAAGTTCCTCCCCTCCTTTGCGATCTTTGCGTCCTTAGCGGTAAATTTCCCTCAAAAAATCTGTCCAGCCCGGTCAAGCCCAGTCAAGGCGCACCAGAGTAAAAACAAGCGATTTTGAACAAAATCCCCTCCATAAATCAGCGCGATTCCGCCGACATCGACCGGCATTTTGCGGACTTCATCGGCGGCTTCGGCGGTGGCGATTTGCCAAAACTCGCCGCTACCCTGTTAAGCCGTAACATCCGTTCCGGTCACATCTGCCTCGACCTCGCAAATACGCCGTCTCCCATCAACGAGGAGGCGACAGACACCGCATGGCCATCCCTGAAGAAATGGAAAGCTGCCCTGAAAGAGAGCCGTGCCGTAGCCCCAGGCGATGACGATCACCCAACCCCATCCGATGGCAGGCCGCTGGTTCTCGACAATGCCGGTCGCCTCTACCTGAGACGCTACTGGGAATACGAAAAGTCCCTCGCCGCAGCCATCCTGGGCCGTTGCGATGAAAACACACCGGTTAAAGCGACATCCGGCGACCTGCACGAACTGGCAATCGAAACATCCCTTGCAAAAAGATTCGTAGTAATCTCCGGCGGTCCCGGCACCGGCAAGACCACTGCGGTATTGAAAATCCTCGAGCGCATGATCGCCGCGCCCGGCGGGGAAAAGCTGCGCATCGCTCTCACCGCTCCCACGGGCAAGGCCGCCGCACGCCTCGAGGAATCACTCCGCAACGGCGGTACAGACCTGTTTACGAATGCAAGCCTCCCCAAATCCGCCTCCACATTGCACCGCCTTCTGGGCTGGCGCAGCGACTCCTCTTCCTTCCGCCACAATGCAAAAAACCCGCTCCCATTCGATCTGGTGGTGGTCGATGAGTCCTCCATGGTCCCGCTCACCATGATGGCCAAGCTCTTCGAAGCCCTGCTTCCCCAGGCGCGCGTGATCCTGCTCGGCGACCAGCACCAACTCGCCTCCGTGGAACCCGGCTACGTATTGAGCGACATCGCCGAGGCGGCATCGCAGCCCGGTTCCCCGTTGCAGGGAAGCCTCGTCGCGTTTCAAAAAAACTACCGCTTCGGAAACAAGAGCCACATTTTCACATTGTCGAATGCCGCAAGGGAAGGGGACACAAAGCGCATGTTCGAAATACTCGGGGCTGGAGACACCGCCGATCTCTCCATGGCTGCCACGCCTCCAGCGGGAAAGCTCATGGAAAAGCTGCGCCCGGCGATCATTGCCGGATATTCCGCATACTTGAAAGCCCCCAGCCCCACCGAAGCCTTGAAGGAATTCCAGAAATTCCGCGTCCTGTGCGCATTCCGCACCGGCCCGTATGGGATCGAAAATTTGAACCAGAAGATCGAGCAGATCCTGCGCAACGAAGACCTCGTCGAAGGCGGCACGCGTTATTATGCCGGCCTGCCGGTGCTCATCACCCGGAACGATTACGAACTGCGGCTTTTCAATGGCGATGTCGGCATTCTTTTCCCGGATCCCGAAAGTGAAGCTCTCATGGCCTGGTTCGTGGATGAGGAAGGAGGCTTGCGAAAGATCGCCCCGGCGCGATTGCCCGATTACGAGCCCGCCTATGCAATGACCGTGCACAAAAGCCAGGGGTCGGAATACGACCGCATCCTGCTCATCCTTCCCGACAGGGAAAGCCCGGTGGTGACGCGGGAGTTGATTTATACCGGTCTCACTAGGGCGCGGGATCACGTCGAAGTCTGGTATCAGGAAGCCGAGCTGCGCGAAGCCATCGAGCGGAAAGTGCCTCGAAATTCCGGATTAAAAGACCGGTTAATCAGAGGCGCAAAGGTTTTATGAAAAATATAATCATTATGGCCTGAAAGTAGCTTTTATGATGTTTCATGCAGAAAAACATATTTATTACCAAGGAAAGAATGCCGAGCATTTCGACTCCGGTATTATTTTTGTTAATCTATCTGGTGTTGCATTGCCTCGGGCACGCCCAGATGCCGGTTGTTTATACAAATCTCGGCCCCGCTTCATTCACAAAAAACTGGGGTTCAACCACTTCTCTCAAAGATTCTTACAAGCCCCAAGTGATAGTCATGCTGGTGCCAGCGTCCGCCAGGCAACACGCGATGCCTTCCTCCAATATGGAAGAAGAGCAGCGTTCGGTCGGCCCCGCTCCTTCCTTGCCGGGCTATTCCTCGCTGGCACAGCCGACAGTGCCGGGACACCGCGCAGTATTGCGCCACGGCATCGCCTACGCCCCCGAAGAAGCGCCCCTGAATGTGAAGCGGGCGATCTGGGCCACGAACACTCTGCTTCGCAAACCCTACGTCTGGGGCGGCGGTCACGATTCATTTTTCGCGGAGGGCTACGACTGCTCCGGCACCGTTTCATTTGCGCTGCATTACGCAGGGCTGCTGAGTTCACCCACCGACTCGCGGAGCCTGATGGGTTTCGGCCAGCCCGGCCCCGGCCGCTGGATGACGGTATTCGCCCGCAACGGCCACACCTGGATGATCATCGCCGGCTTGCGTCTGGATACGACCGGTTTCTACGGGGACGAAGGCCCGCGCTGGCGTCCCGAGGGCCGCTCTTCCTGGGGCTTCGAGGCACGGCATCCAGCCGGTCTGTGAGTCATTGCTTTCCCTCCTTCGAAATAATCTTGCACGCCTTTTCAGGCACATTAGTATTACTCAACGTCCCGAATGCACCACGGAGTGCGTCGGGACGTTTTCTCGTGAACTGAACTATAATCCATGGCTAATACAATTCTCGTCGGCGCCCAATGGGGCGACGAAGGCAAAGGCAAAATCATCGACTTTCTTACAGAGAAGGCGGACATCGTCGTGCGCTCGCAGGGAGGTAATAATGCGGGCCACACGGTCATCCTCGGCTCGAAAAAGTACGTCCTCCACCTGATCCCTTCCGGTATCCTCCGGTCTCAAAAGATCTGTGTGATCGGCAACGGCGTGGTGCTCGACCCCGTCGCGGTGGTGAAGGAAATCGACGGCCTCCGCGCCCAGAAGATCAAGGTCGGCAAAAACCTGCTTATCAGCGAATCCGCCCACCTCATGCTCCCGTACCACCGCGCGCTCGACGAGCAGCGTGAGAAGGGCAAAAACAAGATCGGCACCACCAAGCGCGGCATCGGTCCCGCCTACGAAAACAAGGCCTCCCGCTCGGGATTGCGCATGGTCGATCTCATGCAGCCGGAAGTCTTCTCCGCAAAACTCGCTGCCAACGTGAAGGAATACAATGCGTTGCTGAAGTTGCTCGGGGCCAAGCCGGTCAGCTTCAAGGAGATCAACGCCGCATACCTCAAGGCTGGCGCAGAGCTGAAGCAGTTCGTAACAAACACCACGGTCTTCCTGCATGAGGCGCTCAAAGCCCGCAAGGAAATCCTGTTCGAGGGCGCCCAAGGCACATTCCTCGACATCGACCACGGTACTTATCCTTTCGTCACTTCGTCCAACACCACGGCCGGCGGCGCCTGTACCGGCTCCGGCGTGCCGCCGCACCGCATCGATCGTGTCATGGGCGTGATGAAAGCTTACACGACGCGTGTAGGCGAAGGCCCTTTCCCGACGGAAGATGACGTGATCAGCGACATGCTCCACGGCATGGGCCGCGAGTTCGGAGCTACCACGGGACGCGCACGGCGCTGCGGCTGGTTCGACGCGGTATTCACCCGCTACGCGGCGATGGTCAATGGCATCGATGACCTCGCAATCACAAACCTCGACGGTCTAGATAATCTCGACGTCATCAAGGTCTGCACCCACTACAAGTACGGCAAGAAGACGCTCGAAGTGCCGCCTACCGATTGCGCGCAGCTCAAAAATTGCGTGCCGGTTTATATCGAACTCCCCGGCTGGAAAACATCCACCGAGAAGGCGAAGAAATTTAGCGACCTTCCGAAAAATGCGCGTGCTTATCTGAAGGCCATCAGCGATCTCACCGGCGCCAGGCTGCATATCGCAAGCGTGGGCCCGGGCCGCGACCAGACAATCGTGGTTTGATCCTTTGCAGATGGCCTCCCCCGTAAAAATTCCCCGGCACATTGCCATTATTATGGATGGCAATGGACGGTGGGCGCGCGAGCGGGGTTTTTCCCGCATTCGCGGGCACGAGCAGGGCGCGGAATCCGTGCGCGCCGTCCTGCGGGCCTGCGGCGAGGCAGGCGTGGAATTTCTGACCCTTTATGCGTTCTCCACCGAAAATTGGAAACGCCCCAAGGCGGAAATCATGGCGCTGATGAAGCTGCTTGAGCGGTTCCTGAAAAAGGAAACCCCCGAGCTCATGGAGCAGAATGTAAAGCTGCAGGCGATAGGCCGGCTCACCGATCTGCCGGCGGCCTGCCAGCGCGAGTTGCACCGCTCCATCGAGAAGACATCTTCAAACACCGGCGTGACGTTGATCCTAGCCTTGAGCTACAGCGCCCGCATGGAGATCATCGACGGTGTCAAAAGCCTGCTCGACGCGGTGGAAAAGGGACACATTGACAAGGCGATGATTGACGTGGAAATGTTTAGCAAGCACCTTTACACCCGTTATTACCCCGATCCTGATTTGCTCATTCGCACCTCCGGTGAGATGCGGATTTCCAATTTTCTGCTCTGGCAGCTCAGTTATACCGAAATGTATGTGACGCCGAAGATGTGGCCGGAGTTCCGGAAAGAAGATTTGCTTGATGCAATCAACGAATACAGTAAACGTCAGCGCCGCTACGGTGGTTTGTAGAAATGGATAAAAGTCAGACAATTTTATTGGTCGATCCGGAAACGGATTTTTTGGAGTGGGCGCAGCATCAGCTCGAAACGCCCACGACGCGGGTCATTACGGCCACGAAGGCCGATGACGCGTACAAGATTTTTTGCCGGGAGAGCCCCGATCTGCTGATCACGGAGACGCACCTGGTGCCGTTCAGCGGCCTGGAGCTTCTGGTGAAAGCGCGCCAGCGCGATCCGAATTCCATGGTCATCCTCATCAGCGCCTGGGGGACGACACAGACGGTCATCGAGTCCATGAAGCTCGGGGCGTTTGATTTCATCCGCAAGGAATCGCTGCCGTTCAATTTGAAGATGGTGGTGGATGCCGCGCTCACATCGCAGGCCGAACTGCGTGCAGCGACGACATTCAAGCCACAGCTTACGGTGGAGCAATATCAGGATAGCATCGTCGGGCAGTCATCGGCCATGCAGCAGGTGTTCAAGCTGGTCGGGCGTGTTTCGCACAGCGATGCACCGGTGATGATCACCGGCGAAAGCGGCAGCGGCAAGGAGCTCGTGGCGCGCGCGATCCATCACTATAGCCAGCGCAGCACGAAGGATTTCGTGGCGATTAATTGTGCGGCGATCCCCGAGCAGCTCTTGGAAAGCGAACTCTTTGGCCATGAAAAAGGATCGTTCACCGGCGCGATCGCCCAGCGGGTCGGACGTTTCGAGCAAAGCAACGGCGGCACACTCTTTCTGGATGAGATCGGCGATATGCCATATCCCGTACAGGGCAAAATCCTGCGCG
>JBAVPB010000367.1:0-9495 GCA_049692655.1 Chthoniobacteraceae bacterium
AATGCGTCGCGCACGGCGACGAGGCGCGGTTTGTTTTCGCAGATGAAATGTTTTGCGACACCCTCGGGGTTGAATGTGAAATCGTCGTTGAAATAGAATCCGCAATAGGGAGGGAGTTCGCTGAAGAGCTTGAACTTGCCCTTGCAGGTCTCGAGCGCGGCTTTGATGTAGGAATCGGGGAAGTGCTGGAGCGGGATGCCGGCGCGCTTGAGCGCCTCGATGGAGAGGTCGAGGAATCGGTCGTCGGGGAGCTCGCGGACGTATTCGCCGTTGAGCCATGCGCATTTGTCGAGGTCGAAGGTGGCGCCTTTGCGGTTGATGTTCGCGAGGGTAAAGATGCGGATGACTTCGTCGATGGGGAGCTTTTCGCGGTTGTCCTTGGGGGACCAGCCGAGGAGGCAGAGGAAATTGCAGACGGCCTCGGGGAGGTAGCCGCCCTCGACGTAATTGGCCACGCTCGCGCCCTGGTCGCGCTTGCTCATTTTGGAGCCGTCCTTGTTCAAGATGAGCGGGATGTGCGCGAATTTCGGAGGGGTGATGCCGAGGGCTTCGTAGAGCTGGATGTGTTTCTGTGTGTTTGAGAGATGGTCCTCACCGCGGATGACGTGGGTGATGCGCATCTCGATGTCGTCCACTACGTTCACGAAATGGAAAATCCAGCCGCCATCGGGACGGCGGATTGTCATGTCGGGGTTGGTGGCGGCGTTTGCCATGTCCATTTCGATGCGGCCGCAGACTTCGTCGTCGATGACGACGATCTTTCTTTCGAAGCGGAAGCGCCAGGAGCCGGCGTCCTCGTAGATACGACCTGTGGCCTGGAGTTTGTCGAAATAGCGTTGGTAGATTGCTTCGCGTTCGCTCTGGAAATAGGGGCCGAAGTCGCCGCCGGCCTGCGGGCCTTCGTCCCAGTCGAGCCCGAGCCAGCGCATGCCATCGTAGATCGCCTGGGTCGCCTCGGCGGTGTTGCGGGCCTTGTCGGTATCCTCGATGCGGAGGATGAATTTGCCGCCGGTGTGGCGTGCGTAGAGCCAGTTAAAAAGTGCGGTGCGGGCGCCTCCTACATGGAGGTAGCCGGTGGGGGATGGGGCGAAGCGGACTCTGACTGTGGAAGTGGACATGTGATGGGTAAAATGACGAAGGACGGATGATGAAGCACGAAAGAAATGCGAAAAAATGAGGGACACGGAGGATGGGGGTGGTTTCCCTGAATAAGCGTTTTACCCATCCGGGGCGGAATCCCTTCCGAAGGTCTTGGGCGCATTGCTCTTATGAAAGGGCAAATCGCCTATTTAGTTTCATTGACATCAAAACGCCATTTCGTATTTTGCGGGGGTGAAATTGGAGTCACGCGCACTGACGCGCCGTGTTCCTTGTTTTTATCAACTCGTACAAGCATTTAGATAAAGGGTATGTCTCATAAAATTCTGGTGATCGACGATAGTTTGGTGGCTTCAAAGCACACCGGGGATCTGTTGGCTCAGAGTTTCCCAAGCAACGACGTGTTTGTAGCGCAGCGTGCGACGGATGGCCTGGAGCGTTTCCATATCGCGCAGCCCGATGTGATCGTGCTGAATGACACGCTGTCCGATCTCGATGGCGACAGCACACTTTATCGTTTGTTGAACGATGCGGCTACGGCGAGCGTGCCGGTGGTTCTCCTTTCCAGCAATGGGCAGACGCTGCAAAACAAATACTCGAATGTCGTCAAGACGGTGACCAAGCCGGTGACGCCGGAGTTGCTGGTCGCGGCGGTGAACAGCACGCTCGAGCAGGCGAAGCCGAAACCGAATCCGGCGAATGCCCTGCTCTTCCGCGATTACTCGAAGATCCTTTTCTCGGGTCATACGGTCTTCTTCTCGCTGCGCTCGGCGTTGCAGATGGCTTACGGCGACAAGCTGAATGGCGTGCTTCGTATTTTCCTCAATCGTTTTCCGGTGGAGCTTTATGTAGCCAATGGGCGTTTTGTTTTCGCGACCTCGCGGAACTTCCATCTCTACCTGCGCGAATCTTCGGTGATCCTGCCTGCGACGAACCTCGGGCTGGTGATCGATGGCCAGGCGAACCAGTCAGCCACGAGTTGCCCGCTGTTCCTCTACCTTGCGATCCGCAATGGCTTCCCGCATGACGATGTGGTGCAGATCACACGCGAGCATGGGCAGCGGCTCTTTGCGAACCTGTGGACCGCGGGTCGCGTGAACTTTGAATTTGAAGACATGAGCGCGTTTCCCGATTTCGCGCGGAATTTCCCGCCGACCCAGGAAGACCCGGAGAACTGGGTGCTCGCAAGTCTGCGGCATGTCAAATACGACTCGTTGCTCGCGGCTCAACGGCCCGATCCGAATGGCAGCCCGGCTTATACGCGCAAAGGCTATGAGCTGATCCAGAAGCTCAAGCTCAACGACGTGGAAGCCCGCTTTGCGACTGCGATCAATGGGTCTGAATCGCTCCAGGCCATCGCCAAGAAGATCGGCGTGCCGCTGAATGATGCACTCTTGATCGTCTTCCGGTTCCAGGCTCTTGATATTATTGACTATTGGTCTTCGTCGGTGCTTTCGCTGCCTGCTTCGCAGACGAATCCCGCTGGCGGCGGAGAGCAAAAGTAGTTCATTACCAATAACTTAAAGTTATTGCGTTAGTATCATCTCGGCTCCGCCGGGTAGGGCTTCGCTGACAGACTGGATCGCTTGTTTTTCGGAAAGGCGGACGTGAAATTCGCGGTCTTCGAGCTTGTATATCCAGACGAGGTTTTCCTTTTTCTGGGGCTCACCCACGAGCTTGCGGATTTCGTCGGCGGACTGGCCTACGGTCAATGCGCGGAAGGTGGCGCGTGAGAGAGGCTGGTTGCTGTCCCCTGTTTTGTCCTCGCTGAGCTTTGGCTGGTTGTCACCGCCGAACTGGATCTCGCCGATGGCGACGCGGTCGTTGGGTTTATCGAGGCGCAGGGTCATGATCTGTTTCTTCTCGGTGGGACGACCGAAATCGGTGAAGACCACGGCGGTGATCGTCGTGGGGCCGACGACGGTTTGCTGATGCGAGCCGTAGTATTGCGCGAACGTGCCGTAGCCGCCCTTCTGTGCGTGGCGAACCATGTATTCCTCGGGGCCGTAGCCGTCCTGGATGTCGCGTGAGACGAGTCCGCCACTTGCCGTGCGGTTGTTGTTGTAAAAGGCCTCCTCGCCGGAGGGCTCGACGACGTGGATATCGACATCGGTGTTGTCGGCATCCCAGACCATGACGATGCGGACATCGACATCGAGGTTTTTCACGAGGCGGGAATCGAGTTGCGGAATGACGGGGGATTTATCCCAGCTCTGGCGATTGACCCAGGCGATGAGCGCGTTGAGTTCCTCGAGGCCGAAGATCTGGATCTCGTCGAACCGCTGCCATTCGCCGAAGACCATTTTATCGAGGAGGGCCATGGATTCGCTGAGGTCGGCGGTGTCGTGGTTCAGTTTGCCGCGCTCGGCCAGCGCCAGCGCGAGGTCGCGAAGGCTCTGGGGCTCCTCGGGACGGAGTTTGCCGACTTTGCGCAGGAGGACGATGGCGCGATCGAGTTCGCCTGCTTGTTGCAAACGCCAGGCGAGCACGCGCAGGAGCGAGGCTTCCTCCAGCTTCAACTCGGCGAGATTCGTGAGGATGCGGATGCCGGTTGGCTTGTCACCTTCCTGTAAAAAATATCCGGCGCAGTCCAGAAAGAATGCGGGACTGGTCGCGTAATTTTTGCGCTGCTCGAGATAGACTTTATAGCGGTCGGCCTTGGAGGCTGCCTTGAGGGCGATCAGGTAAGGAGTGCCCGGATCCCATGGCTTGATGGTGACGGTTGCCGCGGCAGGCTCCGCAGCGCCGCCGGCATCTTTATCGTCACCATCGCTTTTAGCGGCGGCTTTTTCGAGTGCATCAGTCGCTGTTGCAACTGGTCTATCAGTTGCCAATGTTGCCGTCTGGCCCATGGGTGCAGCGGCAGGAGCGGGTACTGCCGCGGCATAGGAAGAATTCGCGTCAACAGGTGCTGATGGCGTTGCCGCCCTGTTTTGCTGCTGGAGCTGGCCGACATTTTGAAGTGTTGCTCCTGTTTGTTGAGAACCGAGATCGCCTGAAATATAGGAATGCCGCTGCATCTCCTTTTTGGTCAATTCCTGAGGTTTTGTGTTTTCCCACCAATCGACGCGGGCTTTCCAGAGGGCGAGGACGTGCTGGAATTTGTCGGCTTGCTTGTGCTGTTCGATTTTGGCGACGGAGGATTTGATGTTCATCCATTGCGTGCGCATGTCGGGCAGGCTGGCGGGTGGCTCGATGTCGTTGCGGACGTACTGGTCGAGATTTTCCAGGACGATGAGCGATGTGACGGGGCTCACGATTCCGAACTGGCGGCCGAGGGTGAGCAATTCGTCCTCGTTCTCCTCGGCGCGGACGGCGAGGTGCTTGATGCGCTCGGCTGCCCAGACTTCGGAGAGTAATGAGCCGGAAGTGGCGGCAGCTTTGCTGATTTTGATCGGTGCGGATTTGCTTCCGTCGGAATAAGTGAGGCGGAGTTCCGTTTCATCGGCTGTGAGTTTTCCGAAGATGCTGACGCGGCCCTGGGCAGATGCGCCGATGCCCTGGACTTCGGCGATCGAACTGCCATCGACTGAGATGAGGGTCGGGGCGGGATTCACGATTGCGGCGGAGGCGACTGCGGGTTCCATTTGCTGGAGGTCCACGAGCTGGCCGCCGGATGCGCCGCAGACCTGGCGGAGCAATTCGCGGTTTGCGATGGTCTGGCTGACGACTGCGGTGACGTGGCTTTTACCGAAGTCGGGGAGCTTGCCGGAAAGGGTGTCGAAGCCGTCGGTGAAGAGGAGCCATTGGTCCACGTCCTTGTGCGATTTCATCGCATCGGAGAGCTGGATGAAATCGGTGCCGCCATCGTAGGGGAGTTCGTTGATCGCCTTGATGAGGGAATCGGTGTCGCCGTGGAAAACGCGGGCGTCCTCGGGGCGGTCGCGGAATACGAGGAGCGTGACATCGAGCTTGGGCCATTTTTGAAATAGTTCCTTGAGGGTTGCGATCTCACGCTGGATATGTTTGCCATCGCGGCTGCCGGAGGCGTCCCATGCGATGCCGAGCGAGTGAGGAAGCGCCGGTGTCGCGGTGACGGTGACAGGGCCGGGCAGGTCACTGATTGCGAAGTAAGTGTCTCCATCGGAGGTGCGCTCGACGGCGCTGACTTGGGCGGGGAGTTTCGGCAGGGAGACCCAGAGGTCTTCGCCGGGCTTGGCGTCGGTGAGTTCGGTTTCGGCGACGAACTGGTTGTCGAAGGATTTGAAGTGGAGGTTGCCAAATCCGCCGATCTGCGGGGTGACTGCGCCTTGCGAGACTGAGACGTGGATGGCGAGTTTGCCCACGGTTTCGCCGATGGGGAGCGGGAGATGCCATGCGGCGTCGCCGGTGTTGTCGGTGGCGAGCTGGGCGACGTAGGTGAGTCTGATTTTGCGAGTCCCCTGCCCCGGCAGCGGATAGATGCGGGTGCGATAGACATTCCCCGCGACGTACTCGACGATGCCGGGATCGACGCGGCGGCGGGCTTCGTTTTCAAAGGTGACGCGGGCTTTTTCCTTCTTCACGATTACGCCGTCGATCATCTGGCCATTGATGTCGAGCGCGTAGCCGGTGACTGCGGCGCCGTCGGGCAATGGGAAGACGAGTTCGCCTTCGAGCTGGCGGTGGTTTGGGTTAAAGAAGGTCATGGTGCTGGTGACCTCGACTTGCAGGCCGACGATGCGCGCCTGGACGTCCATCGCCTGGAGTTGCATGGGGTCGCCGGCCTCGCGCTGCTGGGGGATGATGATGTGCGGCCATGGGCGCTCGATCATGTTCTTTTGGGTTTTTTGCTGAGCGGTGGCCGTGAAGGCGACCAGGGCGAGGACGACGGTTGCTGCGAGGTGGAATTGGGTTTTGAGGCGGGTGAGTGTCTTCATGGTGAATGGGTTCAGCAGGTTAGACGGGGGGCGGGGTGAAATGCTCCCGGGGAAACGGAAAGTTCCTGGTTCCGTGTTCAAAGTTCCGGGTTTGTCAGGCGCTGCGCGCGTTAAAATTTTTACGTTTGTTTTGCTTTGATTACCTTTGACTACTCTGGTGGTGGGATGATCGAAATCCAACCCCGGGGTTGGACTGTTCGAAGAGATTCATCCACAGATTTACACAGATTAATCTGAGCTTGGCTTCGCCGCGCTGGAGTGGGGTTTTTGGCATGAAAATGGGTTCAAATTGGCTTTGTTTGGCTCGAAAATTGGGTTTGTTTGGCTTTGAATTGGCTTTGTTTTTTGGGCTTCTACAGAGTAAAAATTGGCTTTGTTTGGCAAAAATGGGCGTTTTGAGGAAGGCCGGGATTGGGATAGTACCTATAGGACGGATAGGTCGAATGATCAGGGCCAACGACGCAGGGAGCGCGAAGGGGTGTCGGGGCAAGGATTGCCTTCATAGAAGCAAGTATGAAGATTTGCGCTTCGATGTCAAGTAGATTGTAAGTTTTTTGTTATGAGTAATCTTAAAATACTCTATTTATTGCCAAAAAGTCGTGGATGGACTCGGGGTGGAGAATGGGTTTAATGTTTTGGTTGTGAGCAAAAGTCCCAAGAAAAATGTCCGGGCGGTCGTGATTGAGAGACCGCCGATTGAGTTGTCGAAGCTGCTGAAATTTGCGGAGCTCGCGGGATCAGGCGGCGAGGCGAAATATGCGATCCGCGAGGGTCAGGTGCGGGTGAATGGCGTCGTGGAGACGCGCAAGGGGAAGAAGCTGGTGGCGGGGGATGAGGTGAGTTTTGGCGGGGAGATTGTTGTGGTGCAGGCGGGGTGAGAGCGGAGGCATATTTCTCCCGCAGAGACGCAGAGACGCGGAGGAAATGCACTTACGGAATGAAGCCAACGCAATGAATTACGGTCAGCACCGTCCGGGTGGCATTGTTAAATGGGGGACTTCAGGAAGTTGCGACGCCTGCGAGGCTGGAGCTTCGCAACGATGAGAAAGGCTGAAATAAAATGAAATCTTTAAAGGGAATTGCTGGAGTATTTTTGTTGCTGTTCTTGTGCAATGAATTCCGTCTTCTCATAAAACAGATTGGTTATTCACATGAGCCAGGAAACGGTTACATCATCGCTGATTACATTGTCCATATCACGATTAATACCTTCGCTGGGATCGTGCTCCTACTAGATGCACGCCCGATCGCTGGCAGAAAATAGCATAGTTCAAATCTGGCATTACCGGGATTTGAGAGCACTTGACTCTGTTTGGGAATTTGGCCTTTATCCGAGGCAAGGCAATGGATTTCTGCCGCCCGATTGGATCGGGGAACCGCACGGTGTGTAGCCGGGCTGTTGATTCCTGTTAGCACAGGAGGATTATGCCCATATCGAACCACTTGTTTTTAAAAATTCCCGCACTGGAGGGAATGGCGCTTTGCGTGGTTTTTCGAATGTTGTCAGTTGTACGCAGACGACTGTGGGGAAGGATGCCTGCGCTTTCTGGTGCGTCAATCTCCGCTGGGGACAGCGGACGCTACACCGACCAGCTTTCTGATGATGTCAGGCGTTTGCGGCCGACGATCCGGGTAGAGACGACGAGAATTTTTTCGGAGGAATGCAGAATTTCGCTGGCCGACGAACGAATGACCAGGAAGGTGGCCTCCTGACAAATCGCGGACACGTTGAGCATATTTAAGCAGGATTAACGTAGAGCGTGTTCTAATGTTTGCTGCGATCCCTTCAGGATCGAGTCATTTTTTAATATTCGCAACCGGGGGTGTCGCTCGTGCCTCGCTCGACCGCCCGGCTGCTGTAGCTGCGATGGCTTTGCCATCGAAAGAGTTATTCTTTTTAAAAGGAAAATCAGGCGTCGGCGTTTGCTTTGTAGGCTTTGCAGTATTTGTGGGAGTCGGCGATGGAATATTTGTACTCGAGGTCGATGTCGTTGAGGGAGGTGCTGGCGCCCCATGAGAAGAGGCGCTCGAAGATGGGGAGGAGCCGGGTGCTTTTTATTTGTCCGAGGAAGTATATCTCGTGCTCTTTTTCTTTCATGCCCATTTCGTAGAGGGTTTCGTCGTGGTCGTGGATGCCGAGGGACTCGAAGTAACGGAGCATGACGAAGTATTCGCAGACGTTGCCGCTCTCGAGTTTTCCGGCGAAGAAGTAGGGCATGAACCAGCCGATGATGTGGCAGCTCGCGGAGATGATTTTTCCGATGATGTAGAAGCGGATCTCGTAGTAACGGGAGACGGGGATATCGTATTGCCGCATGATGGCGAGGACGTTTCGGCGGTGGGTCCATTCGTCGTCCTCGATCTGTTTGACGGCGGCTCTGGCTTCGGGGTCCGCGAGTGAATTGGCGTGGCCGATGTAGGCGAAGGCGGCGGCGCGCTCGGCGGAGTAGGCTTTGCTGAGGAGATCGGCGAGGGCTGGGTGGTTGAGTTTCATAGGGTGGCGCGGCGGATCATCCCGCGAGGCACAGGTCTTTCCAAGCAAAACCGCCAGATGCGGGGAAGGAGCGGGTTTTAACCACCAAGACACGAAGGCACCAAGGGGCGATGGGATTAACCGCGAAGGGCGCAAAGGACGCGAAGGGGGAAGACATCCGCAGATTGCCGCCCTCGCACCTCGACTTCTCCCGGAGTCGAATTACGCAGATTTTTTCTAGAGCGGAC
Organism: Chthoniobacteraceae bacterium; assembly: GCA_049692655.1. GTDB lineage: Bacteria > Verrucomicrobiota > Verrucomicrobiia > Chthoniobacterales > Chthoniobacteraceae > DASZPK01. The sequence continues at coordinate 8,679 of JBAVPB010000367.1, forward strand.
TTTTTGGTACTCATTGGGATATAATCAAAAATTCATCCTGCGAGGCGGAGGTCTTTCCATCCGAAACCGCCGGGGGCGGGAAGGCCGTTGCGGATTTGGGTTTCGTCGAATGGTTTTTGCGGGAGGAGTTCGTGGGGCAAGGGGTTGCAGGGTTGGGAGGGGTCGGTGACGCCTTCGGAGAGGATGCGGACCTGGGCGAGGGAGACGAGCGGGGTTTTCATGAGGCATTCGCAGATCCAGCCGAGGAGGTAGTGGAACGAGACGGGCATGGGAAGGAAGACGGGGTGTTTGTCCAGCACGCGGGCGACGCGGTGGACGGCTTCGCCGAGTGTGAGTTCCTCGGGGCCGAGGATGAAGACGGTTTCGCGGGAGAGCCGCCTGCCGACGATGGCGGCGCGGATGATTGTGACGAGGTCATCGATGGCGATGGGGCGGACGCGCATGGATTTCATGCCGACGAGCGCGAAGACAGGGAATGTGTGCAGGGCGTGGCTGAGGTGGTCGAGCATGTGGTCGCCGTGGCCGTAGATGACGCCGGGCTTGAGGATGGTGTAGTCGAGGCCGGATGCGCGGACGATTTCCTCGGCGGCCCATTTGGATTCGTGGTAGCCGGAGTTGCAATGCGGGCGGGCGCGGAGGAAGCTCATGAGGATGATTTTCTGGACGTGGCATGCTTGGGCGGCGTCGATGACATTGCGGGTGCCGTCGATGTGGATGCGCTGGTAGGTCTGGGGGCCGATCTCGCGATTGATGCCGGCGCAGTGGGCGACGGCGTCGCAGCCGGCGAATGCGGCGCGTAGGGCGGGTTCGTCGCTGA
>JBAVPB010000368.1:0-3359 GCA_049692655.1 Chthoniobacteraceae bacterium
TCCTATGGCAGAGGAAGCGCTTCGGGCATCTGACGAGGTGCAAAAAAACATCGAAGATTTCTTCAAAAATGCCGGATTTCATTATGATAGGCGAAAAAACTCTTGGAGAAAGTCAAAGCACCCGCGCACAGAAGTTATAGGAATATCGGAGTTGGCGCAAAGTTACGGTTCAATAGTTCTTAAAGAGCCAGATACCGCACGCGCTCGTCCAGGTAGTTTCTTTAAAAAAAGCAAATATGATAAGGTGTTTGGCTCCAAGACGCCTCTTAAGAGTTATCTTTTTTGCGCGAAACTTCGCAAGCGAATGGAGGCGTTTCTATCTGCCAAAGAACCGGTTCCAAGAAATAGAACAAATCTGCTTTTTTATTGCCTCAGTTGCGTTGCCCTGATGCTCGATAAGGGCTCTAAATCAATTTCCGAATTAGATGCGGATTCTATACTCGAACAAACGCTCGAAGAGGCGCTACAGATTGTAAATCCGATCTATGCTGCCAATGGAGGGGACGATCATGCAGCCAGAGGAACTAAAATGATCGAAGATTTGAGAGCGAAGTTTAACGGTGGCTCTGACGCAATTAATTCGCAGCAGCAGCCAGCATAACGTTTCTAGCCCACTCGGAAACTCCTGCCCCATTAGCGGCTATTTCAATCGCCTTTAATTCCGATTGGGTTACACGAGCGCGAACCATGCAGCTTTTAGCCTCACCCTTGGGAAGTTTGGGACGGCCTTTTTTTGGAGGTTTCATATTATTTTTTATTGTGGCACAAAAAAGATGTTGACGTAATTTAGTTTCTGTGGCACAATAAATCCAGAAATTAAATAAAGGCATAAAGGTTCAAACGGCCGGTCAATGTGGACGACGTAATATTGCTCGCTCTGGCAAAGCCGCTTTTCACCCCAATTGAATGTATGCTGTCTGCGCCATACCTCGTGGCCTATCACGAAATCCTTGAATCCGAGTTCTTCCATGAGCTCGCGCCGGAGGCCGGCTTCGATGGTTTCACCGGGTTCGATTCCGCCGCCCGGTGCGATCCAGAATGCGTCTTTGCCTCCAGGACGCACAACGCGCAGCAGCAGGACTTCCCGGTTCTGCGTGAGGAGGAGTGCGCGGATGGAGTGGCGTTTAATCACCGGTGACATACGGGCTTACTGTGCAAGAACCTACACGATCGCCGCAAGGAACTTCCTGTGATCTCGGAGATTCCTCGTAATCGATGCCGCCATGGGCAGTAAAATTCTACCTAGTGACGCGAGCAGATAGTCAATTATGTCAGGAGGGCTGGCGGAGAAATTCGATATGCAGCCGGGGTATTTTATTGGGTGAGATGGAGCTCGCGTAGAGCGCCACGAAATTCTTCGCATTCTGATTTCAACCGCATGGCTCGCCAAACTCTCAGGCAGCCCGCGGATAACGCACCGGAGGAAACCTGCCCTCATCCAGCAGGGACCGGATCGCCGCCGGCAGACGTTTTGAAATCCCAAACTTATCCACGAAGCAATCAATACCCGCCTCCTGTCCCAATTTCTCCGCATCCGGACTGCTGGATACCATGATGATCGGCAACCCCCGGTCGCACTTGCGCAACAACGAAACAAACGCAGGCCCGTCCATTTCCGGCATCATGAAATTTGAAACCACAAGATCGGCCCCGTATTGCCGGTAATACTCCAGCGCATCCTTCCCATTTTCAAAGGTCGCGACATGCGAGGCGGGGAGAACCTGCTTCACCAGGGCGACGATCACATTCCGGATGTAATCATCATCATCTGCAATCAAAACTGTGGGACAGGCCATCATGGGATTTGTTCCAGGCTGGTTTTCGTAATAATGCGTCCGGCTATTTGCCGAGCATCTTCGCAATGAAAAAGATCAGCACAGCCCCGCCAAATCCTCCCCCAAAGAGAAGATAAAGAAGCGAATACCCTGCTGCTGCAATGAGAGGTTGGATTATTAGAGCAATCATATTGGGTTTTTCTAAGGTTGATTATCTAATAAGTAATCGCACCTGCCCCGGCCCGTGTATGTATGAATGGTGGCGCTTATACTCCTTACTGCACGGTTTCCTGCGCATTCCTCCACCTGCAAAAAACAGCATCATTCCCGCCACGAGTTGCGATAACAGGGTATAACATGTCCAAATCCCATATTTTGCCCGCTGGCAGGAAAGAATTTCTCGACGAATGCCGCCGGCTCAAAATGGCCGGCTCCGCCCACGCCTACGTGCGGGGCAACACCGCGCGGTTTTACGAGTGGCTCGGCACCGGCTCTGCGCCCAAGTCCATCCCATCGGGACCTGCGATCTGGATTTGCGGCGATTGCCATATCGGCAACCTCGGCCCAGTCTCCGATCTCGAAGGAAATGTGGAAATACAAATCCGCGACCTTGACCAGACCGTGATTGGCAACCCCGCGCACGATTTGCTGCGCCTCGGCTTGTCGCTCGCCATGGCCGCCCGCAGCTCCGATCTCCCAGGCATCACCACCGCGTTGATGACCGAGATTCTCATCGAGAGCTATCTTCAGGGATTAACCGGACAAAAGCCGAAGGCGAGCTCGACGAAAATCGCCCCCGTGCAAAAAGTCATGCGCAGCGCCCTCAACCGCAAATGGCGGCATCTTGCCGAGGAAAGGATCGAGGATGTCTCTCCGCACATCCCGCTCGGCCCGAAGTTCTGGCCGCTCACCAAGGAGGAACGCTTGCAACTCAAGGCCCTCTTTGAAACCGGGGAGGATAATGAGATGATTCAAACTCTCACCCGCGGTCACGAAGGCGGCTCCCTCAAAATATGCGATGCTGCCTATTGGCTGAAAGGGTGCAGTTCGCTCGGCAGAGTCCGCTACGCCGTGCTCATCGGGGTGGGAAAGAAGCACGGGCGAAGATTCCGCCTCATCGACATCAAGGAGGCAACCAAAGCCATGGCCCCGCACGCACCCCATGCAAAAATGCCGGCAAACAACGCGGAGCGCGTCGTCACCGGCGCCCGCCAGCTCTCCCCATTTCTCGGCGACCGCATGGTCCCCGCCTCGCTCGGCAACCGCCAGGTGGTCCTCCGTGAACTCAGGCCGCAGGATCTCAAATTCGAATTCGAAGGCCTCAGCCAGGAGGAAGCAATCCTCACCGCCGGTCTCCTTGCCAGTGTCGTCGGAAAAGCGCACGGGCGGCAAATGAAACGCCCCGAACGCACCGCATGGACACGGGAACTGAAACGCAGCTACAGCAAAAAACTCGACGCCCCCTCGTGGCTCTGGAACGGCGTAGTCGATCTCGTCGCCGCCCACGAGGCCTCCTACCTCCGTCACTGCCGCAGCTACGCCCTCTCCCAGGCAAGGAAAAGCATTTCCTAAAAAGTCCCGTCA
>JBAVPB010000369.1:0-21115 GCA_049692655.1 Chthoniobacteraceae bacterium
CATATAAATCATATTAATTACGCATCGCTTGACATAAATGGAGTTTTATGTAATATTAAAGTTAATTGATAACACACTATGAGCATGCGGTGCCGCCTCTCCATTTAACATTTTTACTTCCTATGCAGACCAACTCCTTCTTGATCACGAGTTTGATTACAGCCCAATTTAATTAATGCCAATTAACTTATCCGACCATATCCGGGTAAATCCGAGTAAATCCGAGTAAAAAAAACTACGGAAAGTGAACCTTCGAACCCGAAACCTGGGATCATTAAGACTTTTTTCACAGCTTCTGAACACCCCGACTTCCAAAATTCCTGCTCACTGCCTTTCTCAAACTGCTATGAAAAACTCCGCGACTCTTCTCACCTTCCTCTTCCTGTTGACAGCAGCGCTTGGTGCCGACCCGGACGCCAAGACTCCAAAATTGGTTCCCCCGGCTAAAATCTTCAAGACCGCTTCCCCGGTGGTCATCGACGGCCAGCTCGACGAGCCGTGCTGGCAGCAGGCGGTTTCCATCCCTGTGGATTATGCTTCCGGAAAAATCGGCGTTAAGAGCGACAGCCCGTGCATGACAGTGAAATACACTTGGGACGACCATTACCTCTATATCGGATACGAAACTTTCGATTCCAACCTCGTCGCCCTTGGAAGCGACGTGTGGAAAGGGCCGCCCGGCCATCTCCGGCAGGGATGCGAAATTTACAAAGCCAAATCCAAAGTGGACGTGGTCGAGTTCTTTATCTCTTTTGGTGACGAACACTTTTTTTGGGAGCTTCACCATAACGCTCTCAACCAATTCAACGACATCTGGTGTGTCAAGCTCGACCCGAAGTGGCCCATCGCAAAAACGACCATGGCCTCTTACGGAATCATTTTCAACCGTGAGCAATGGGTGGCGGACGATGGTGAGTACACGGTCGCGATGGCAGTGAAGCTCAAGCCCAAGGCGGACGGCCAGCCCTCGACCGTGAACGACCCAACCGATACCGACACCGGCTATACCGCGGAGATCCGTCTTCCCTTGCGTTCCATCGGAGTGCCTGTTTCCGCGGCAACGTGGATCGATAAAAAGCCCGGCCCGCGCATACCCGGCCCGTGGAAGATGGCCGGCCAGACGATCAGCGTGCTCGCCGTGGTGCAGAACGGCGATTTAAAGGATCGCTACCATGATTCCAGCTCGACCGCAAAATTTGACTGGTTTCACAATGGCGAGCCCTCGTGGCCGCGGTATCTTTTTGTTGCGCCATGAGCCTGCTGCGAGCAATAGCCCCGGATTTTCGATCTTTTATCAGGAGCCTCGCGTGCCTGTGTGCCGTTACTGCTGGCTGTGTGTCCCTTCCATCCGGAGTGCTTGCCGCGGAATCGTCCGACCGGGAAATCGTTGCGCAACTCGTCGCAAAAGCGGATGCAGGCGATTCTCCTTCGGCATTCGCACAGACAGTGGGAGAACGCGGTATTTCCGCGGCCCTCGTATGCGCGGAATTTCTTGATGAGGCCAGGCCGCAGCGTTCGCAAGCGCTTTATGAAGCCATCGCGTTTGCCGCCTTTTGCCGGCGCTCGAATTCCGAAACGCTGCGGCTCTATCAACCGGAAGCTTTCCGGTTGTTTTATCTCACCAGCGGAATCGCCGCCCAGCGCCGGATTGCCGTGGGGCTTGCGTGGAAGGAATGGCCGGCTTCGCTTCCCGAGGCAGTCCTCCGCGCCGCGCCTGTGCCGCTGCTCGAATGGATGCAGACCCAGGCAAAAAGCGATACGCCTGAGCTGGAAAAGCTGCGTCTGCTCGCGGGTCCGATAGGCTGGTGGCTCCGCACACAAAATGAACGCCGGGAGATACACCATTTTCATATGGTGCTCGCGGCACTGGCGCTCAACCCGGCGATTAACCGCGATCCGCCGACGCTTATCGCGTTGCTGCAAATGATCGCCGATGCCGGGGCAAGCGCTTCGCTCCCGTTTGTCCTGCAGCATCTCGATGCGCCGCAACCGGAAGTCCGGGCCGTGGCGACGGTTGCACTTGGACAACTATTGAACCCGGCGGCTTATTGCCAGGCGTGCTGCGCCGGCATCCCCGCCATCGCGAACGCTCAGGTTGCGGACCGCATTCAGGCGCTTGCTTTGTTCATCGAGAGGGCGGGCAGGGAAGAAGATCCAGTAGTGCTGGCTAAACTCGCCGCCACGGCGGAAGCATGGCCGGACGAACCCCGTGTGGGCCAGGCGATGCTGGATCTTTTTGCCCGAGTGCCTGATGCTGCCATGCGTCGATCGATTCTTTTTTCAGTGGCCAAGACACGCTGGCCCCAGCAGGAGAAAATCATTCTTCGCGCTTTCGACGCCCCGGACGACGGGGTTTTGAGCGTGGCGCTTCAAGCAATCGTGGCACATCCAATCCCGGAACTGGCGACTTCCGTTGTCACGCGATTGAATGCAGAAAAAGAACCGCAACCGCAATTGATTGATGCTGCTGGCGCACTTGCCGACCCGCGTGCTGTTCCGCAATTGTTGCGGTGGCTGGAGCGCGAACGAAATGCCGCCATGCGGTTTAAGCTCGCTCTGGCATTGGAAAAAATCCCGGGGGACGGGAGTGGGCGTGCGCTCACGAACCTGCTGGAGCACGAGGGCGATCAAATGCTGGCGACGAACCTCTGCCGTATTGCCAGCCGTCGCGAGTTGCCCGGCGCGGCTCCGCTGCTTGCCTCCCTCGCCGAAGATAGCACTGCACCCATGGCGATTCGTGGCCAGGCGGTATGGGCGTTGGGCCGCTATCATGAGCCTGTGGCGCGTGAGTGCCTTGCCCGGCTGATCAGCGCGCCGGAAAAATATTTCAGCGCACCTGGACAGGAAGCTCTCATACCCGAAGTGCTGGAACAGGCGCGGCTTTTTCTTACTCTTGCCAGATTGCGCATCGGCGAACCCGGCATGGAGGAGGCATTGACAAAGACCTTTGAAACAGGGACACCTTCTTCTCAACTGACATGCCTTCTTGCGCTGGAGGAAATGAAACGTGATCACCCTGTGATTACCACCGGTTTGCAGTCGGGGGATTTTGCCGTGTTACTGGGTGCCGTGAGAGCCGCCGGGGCTGCCAACCCGTTGAAGTATCAGGCCCAACTGCGCGCCCTGCAGCAAGCGCCGTTTGTCACCGCACTGCTCTCGTCGGGACTGGACACATGGAGGCTGCCGGCTGCGCTGGATCAAGCCATACGCGCCGGGGATGTAGCAAAAAGCGCCGTGCCAAAATGAAGAAGAAGTCCACGCTATTGAGCAACGTGAAACGGAGCTTCCACAAAGCCGGGCGCTTGGTCCTTGTCGGATTTTTAATCATCATGACTCGCGCGACATTCGCCCATGAATCGCCGATCGATCACGTCGAGCGGGAATTACGCTTTTGGGTGGAGGGAGGCCGATTGCACCTCAGTTACCGGGTGCAGCAATCCGAGCGTGCCATTCTGATGCAGCTTCATAAAATGGATACCGATGGCGATGGAATGATAAGCGAAGCGGAACGCGGGGCATACTTCACTGCACAGGCGCAAAAAATAGCCGGGCTGCTGAAGCTTGATCTGGACGGCCGGCCTCTTGCATTTAGCCCTGCGGGCACAGTGCAACTCGACGCGCGTCTCGGGGAAACATTCGAATTTACCACACCACTCCCGGTATTGAATGCGGGACGGCATCCGGGACATATGCTGGATGGATATTCATGGCTGTATCCAGGACCCTTTCGTTGGATTGATCCGGGCGCCGGAAACCAAAAAGATATTCGCGTGGAACCTGTTGTGCAACCCGTGGGGGATCCGACGCTGGCGCATCCTGCGTGGTTGGACTTGAAATTTGAAATCGTGGTGCCTTGAAAAAGATGCCGGAAAAACCCTTGATTAAACCTGAAAAAAAGAACGAATCACCATGGGACTAGAGCCTTGCTTTATTGCCCGCGGCAAGCGTAACTGCATTAAATAGCAACCGTAAATTTATGACATCCCCCAGTCCTGTTAGCACGCCTTCCTCCATCGAGATTGCCCGGTCCGCACGCGAAAAAGTCCTCTCCGAGCTGCGTAAAGTCATCGTTGGCCAGGAGCAACTAATCGAGCAAGTACTCGTGGCAATGTGCGCCGGCGGCCATGTGCTGCTTGTGGGTGTGCCGGGCCTTGCAAAGACGCTGCTCGTGAGCACCCTGGCAAAGACGCTTTCCATGAACTTCAAGCGCATCCAGTTCACACCGGACATGATGCCCAGCGATATCACGGGCACGGAAATCCTTGAAGAAGATCACACAACCGGCCGGAAACGGTTCGTGTTTGTTCAGGGGCCGGTTTTCACCAACCTTTTGCTGGCAGACGAAGTCAACCGTACGCCGCCCAAGACCCAGGCCGCGCTGCTGGAGGCGATGCAGGAAAAAAATGTCACCGTCGGTAAGCAAACCTACAAGCTCGATGAGCCATTTATGGTCATGGCGACGCAGAACCCTATCGAGCAGGAGGGGACCTATCCTCTGCCAGAGGCGCAGCTCGACCGTTTCATGTTTAATCTTTACGTGGATTACCCTTCGGACACGGAACTGAAGACGATCATCAAAAACACCACAGCGGGTGCGCTTCCCACGCCGGAAGCGGTATTGACCGGGCAGGATGTCATCGCCCTTCGCGCTGCGGTCCGTCAGGTTCCAATCAGCGACCATGTTCTGGATTACATTGTGAGGATCGTCAGCGCCACGCATCCGAACAAGGAAGCCTCGCCGGAAATCACCAGAAAGTTTCTGGCTTGGGGCGCGGGCCCGCGGGCCGGGCAATATCTGGCGCTTGGTGCCAAGAGCCGGGCACTTCTGCGGGGCAATTTGCAGGCAACCGTGGAAGATGTTCGTGCCGTTGCACAAGCCGTATTACGCCACCGCATTTACACGAATTTCACAGCCCAAGCCGAGGGTGTGGATGCCGACGAAATGATCAAGCAGCTTTTAAAACTGGTGCCCGAAGTCACGCAATAAGGGATGGCGTAAACATGCGCCTGCATTCGTTGCTCATCTTCGGTATTGCCTTCCTGTGGAGTGCCTTTATTGCGCAGGCTCATCCGCTGTTGCGGGACGGTATGCAAGTGGAATTTGAACCACGGCTCGTCCGGGTGACTGCCGACGTTTCACTCAAGGAAATCTCTGTGGCTCAGGGCGTGGATTTTCGCGACAACGGCATCGTGGATACCGATGCGCTCAATCATGCAGCCGGGACGCATGGCGATTATCTCCTGAAGCATTTCACGCTTTCCACAAACGGCATTCCCCTCTCTGGAAGAATCGTCAAATTGACGCCGCCGCAGCTGTTCAATGAGCCCGAGGAAACCTTTTATCGCTATGAATTGGAGTATCCCGTCGTCGGTCCGCTCCCGGTACAGATCGTCTTTTACCAGGACATGCTCAAGGAGTGGCCGTATGCGGCAGGTATCGCATGGGACGTGAGCTATGTCGTGCGGATCAAGCGTTCCAGCGGGATTACGTCATGGCTGCTACCCTACCGGCAGAAGACAACCTTTCCAACTGGCTGGGAAGCTCCGGGTGCAACAGCAACCTTGGCCGCGCATGCGGATGACTGGCGTACCTTTCGCGAATATTTCTGGCACGGCGTCATGCACATCCTCACCGGATACGATCATTTGCTGTTCGTATCCGCACTGGTCATTGCGACCATGAACTTCTGGGAAATGGTGAAAGTCATCGCGGCCTTCACGCTGGCTCACACACTCACACTCACGCTCTCTGTCTTCAACATTGTGCGCCTTCCTTCGTATTTTGTGGAACCAGTGATCGCGCTAAGCATCGTCTTTGTTGCTTTGGAAAATATCCTCCGGCCTCAGCGTGCTCATTCGCGGTTCCGGCTCGCTGTGGCATTCGGTTTCGGGCTGATTCACGGACTCGGTTTCGCGGGCGGTTTGCTGGACGCAATGGAAGGCCTCCCGTCTATTGGTATTTGGATCGCCCTCGCGGCGTTCAGCCTCGGCGTGGAAATCGGCCATCAAATCGTCGTGCTGCCGCTTTTCGGCATACTCACTCTGAGTCGGCACAAGGTGGGGACAAAACTCCAGGCACCCATCCTTCGCTTCGGTTCAGTGATCATCTCGTGTTGTGGCGCTTATTACTTTGTAATGGCTTTGCGTGAGCAATTATTTTCCCGGTAAGAAGGCGGTTTGACGTTCTGCACTCAGCCTGGACTAACCAGTATTGAATGGTTGCCTTTGCCGGTGGTTTTGCCAGGAAACCACTTTCCTTCGAGGAGTATGCGCTGGGGGATGCCGGGGATGCCGTATTCACCGTGCTGGAGCATCCTTACTACGAAGTCGGCGGCGGCGTGGCCGATTTCGCGGGAGGGCTCGACGATACCGGAGAGGTGGGGCTCGCCTTCTTGAAGCGTGGCACTGACAACAGCGACGTCCCCGGGAACATCGTAACCTTCGTCTGTCAACCAATTCGCAACGGGGCTGGAGGAAGTGACGATGGCGTCGGGCTTGTAATCGCGGAACCACTTCATGAACCGTTTCTTGTATTCCTTTTTTGAGGTTGCGGAGGCTGACTCCTCTGTATGCGAATAAAAATAGATGGGGAAAGCGCGGTTACGTGGCAATGCCACGAGTATTTCGGTGCGATAGGCGGCAGTCCACATGCGGTCCATTCTTTCATCCATCTCGTGCGATGTGACCATGCCGATGCGACGGTATCCCATGGCGCGCAGTTTTCGCATGCAGGTAATGAGGCCGCGATAGTGGGAGGCGGAAAAAAGATGAAGCGTGGGACGGAGCAGCGAATAGCCGAAAGCGACGGCGGAAAACATTTCCCATCGCAGGCTTAAATGGCCACGACTCACGGGGAGGGGACAGATGAGCAGGCCACGGATGCCGCGGTGGAATAATACCTGACTGGAGCGGCGGGCAGTCATGCCCGGCTCTTGCAACCAGAATTCCTCAAGGCGGTACCCGAGCTTCGAGAGTCGCTCGGAGGCACCTTCAAAGTAGAGCATATAGCAGGAGGAATTACGCCAGCCGTCCCGGGTGGGGTAATTCGTGATCCATGCGATGGTGCCGTGATCCTGTGCACTCCTGGAAGCGTGGCGGTAGGCATTCAGCGCGGATAACATGGGGTCGGGCATGTAACCCATCTCTTCCGCAATGGTCCTGATCTTCGTAAGAGTTTCGGGACAAACACGCGGATCATTTTTGAGCGCGCGTGATGCGGTGGTGTGATGTACGCCCGCCTTGGCCGCGACGTCGCGGAGGGTGACTCGAGTTTGCATAAGGGGAATGCACCAGATAGCATAAAAATATGCTATCTGCCACTGAAATTAGAATTACATTGGCAGTGCAGTCCAATTTTCATGAAATATTTTACTACTCACTCCATCACAATTCCGCGCCTCAATGGCGGTGTTCCCGGTGTCTGCCTTTAATCGTGAATCCCATATTATGAAATATTTGAGACTGGCGTTTTTTGTTGTCCTGGGTTGCTTTGCGGCACATGTATTCGCAGCGGCGGATTTACTGGTTTCCAATGGGGAATTTGAGAACGGCATTGCGGGCTGGACGGTCTTTGTGCCGGCTGAATCCAAAGACAAGGGTTGTGTTTTCGATACCGTGAATGACGCGCCCCACTCCGGCAAAAGCTGCGCGCGCCTCCAGTCCACCGACTTTGCCCGCTTTGGCGTCGGGGCCGGACAGGGCATCCCGGTGCAGCCGGGGGAACATTACCGCGTGACGGCCTGGGTGCGCGCCGACCCCGCCGCGGAGTTGCATGCGAAGGCACCCGGTTTCGTGATCCGGCTCAATCTGCGCCTGGGGAGTGCGGATGCCGCAGGCGGCCATCTCTTTATCTCGCAGGGGAACCTTGTCTCGCGCGACACGCCTGCCGAGTCAAAGACGGATTTACCGAAGGAATGGACGAAGGTGGAAGCTGTGGTGGAGATTCCACCGGGGGTGGACACCATGTACCCTTCGTTCTTCTCGTGGTGGGTGAAGGGAACGCTTTTCGTGGATGATTTTTCAATCGAGAAAGTCGATGCATCGACTCCCGCGACGCCATTGTCGCAAACGGGTGCCGGGAAGTGAATCACTGATCATGAAATTTTTGAGGCTGTCAGGATTTGCTGCATTTCTTTTGTTGAGTTGCGCAGCGATGCGTGCCACCGCGGCAGATTCGATGATTTCCAATGGCGGATTTGAGGACGGCACTACGGGCTGGGGGTTGTTTGTGCCGGATGAATCGCAGGACAAGGGGTGTCATTTCGATGTGGTGAACAATGCGCCTCACTCCGGCAAAAGCTGCGTGCGGATCGAGTCGAAGGACTACGCCCGCTACAGCATCGGCACCAACTTCATCCCCGTAAAATCGGGCGAACGCTATCACGTCTCCGTCTGGGTGAAGGCCGACCCATCGGCACATGTGCGCCTGAAAACACCGGGCTTTGTCATCCGCCTCTATCTGCGCCAAGGGAATGCTGATGCCGACGGAGGGCACCTGTTTATCGGGACGGGAAACCGCGTCGCGCGCAACATGCCGGCCGATCCGGTCGTCAAGACTCTCCCAACAACATGGACGCAGATCGATGCCGTAGTCGAAATTCCCCCCGGGGTCGATGCGATCGGGCCCGCCCTTTTTTCCTGGTGGAGCAAAGGGGCGATTTATGCGGACGATTTTTCCATCGAGAAAGTCGATCCTTCCACGGCGGTCACGCCGGTATGGCAGCCATCCGCCGGTTCGTCCGCGGCAGCCGCCGCCGCGATTGTCCCAATCACCGTCACCGACGAAGATCTCCTCGTGACGCTCAATCTCGATGCGCCGGGAATGGAAAAAGTGAAGGCCGCCGCCCAGCCCGTGGATAACAAAATTGACTGGAATGCGGTGCAGAGCGCTTATCTCGATTACCGCCGCACCGCCAGCACGGCTCGCTGGAGCATAATGCCGGGCGACAGGCCCGCGCATCCCACTGAGAAGGATGATGCTGCCGGAGACCAGGTGCTCCAGCACCATATCCGCAACGTTTACCACTTCCCCATGGCGGCTGTGGTCGATATGGGCAAGGATTTCAACTGGACCTATGACCCGGTGCCGCGCAACTCCCCCGCCTACTCGGATGAATGGACCTACGGTCCGATCGGACGCACCGAATTCTGGCGCGCGCTGTTCTCCGCCTACTGGCTCACTGGCGACGAGAAATATGCTGCAGGGTGGGTGGACAGCCTGCAGGATTTCGCCGCGAAAAATCCGCTGCATTACGATGCCGTGCCTGGTGTTCCCTCCCTCTGGCGTCCGCTTGACTCGGCGATCCGAATTTCAATTTCCTGGCCCGATGCGTATTACCATTTTCTACTGAGCCCGTCGTTTACGCCCAAGGCCAACTGGCTTTATCTCAAACTCAATTACGAGCACGCCCTGCTTCTGCTCCACGACTTGCAAGGGACTGATCGCCACGGCAACTGGGCCACTACGGAATGCGGTGGCATCTATATCATCGGCACGCTATTCCCCGAGTTCCGCGATGCCGCCTCGTGGCGTCAATTTGCGGTTGACCGCCTGAACGGCGAACTCGACCTCATCGTACCACCGGACGGCTTCGAAGCGGAATTGACCCCCACCTATCATTTCGTTGCCTTGGATGGTTTTCGCAGGCCGATCGAAATGGCGAAAATGAACCATCTCGACATACCGGACATTTTTCGCACGAGAATCATGGGAATGTATCGTGCTGCCGTGCTGGTGATGGACCAGAGCGGCAATGACGTGCCGACCAATGATTCGAAAGTGCTCAGTGCCGCCCTCGAAGCCGGAGCCGGACTCAAGCTCGGGGACGATCCGCTGCTGGCCTGGGCGGCTTCGCACGGCGCGAAGGGAGAAGCGCCACCTGACTCGACGGCGCTGCCTTATGCCGGCTTCTACGCCATGCGCGGGGGATGGAAGCGCGACGATCTCTTTCTTTTTTTCCGGAGCGGGCCCACCGGCATCGGGCACCAGCACGAGGACATGCTGGAGGTGGTGATGCGGGCATGGAACAAGACGCTGCTATTTGATCCAGGCACGTATCCTTACGATGCATCCGACTGGCGCCGGTTTGTTAACGGGACCGCGTCGCACAACACGATCATCGTCGATGGCAAATGGCAGCATCGCGGTGCCACGAAGCCCCCGATCAATCAGCCAACGGGAGATCCGTGGGTGACGACGCCGCTTTTCGATTACGTCGCCGGAACCTACGACGCCGGTTACCAGGAAAGCGTTTACCGTGCGCGCCCATATGATCCTCAGACCTGGAAGGGCGCGCCCGACAAGTCCGTAACCCATACGCGCCGCGTTCTTTTCCTGCCGCCTTATTACGGACTGGTGCTGGACACCCTCGATGGCACGGGAACCCACACCTTCGACGCGCATTTCAATCTCGATGCCCCCGCAGCCCGCATCGATCCAAAAACGCAGGCCGCATTCAGTCAAAACACAGAAGGCGCGCAACTAGCCCTCTATCCGCTGGAGACCGAAAACCTCGCCGTCGATATCGTGCAGGGGAAGATGAAGCCTCTCCTCGGCTGGATGCCGCTCGAACACCGGTCGATCCCCACCATTCGTTTCCGAAAGCAACAGGCTGCGCCGGCCATATTCGCGACATTCCTCTATCCTTACAGGAACAATCTGCCCGCTTTTGCCGCGACGCCGCTGCCGGTGCAGGGCGATGGCTTGTGGAGCCGCAGTTTAAAGACCTCGCAGGAATCCGTCGAAATCATCCTCGCCAAAAACAGCGCGGCGACGGCCATTTCATATAAATCTTCCCTCACAGGTGACGTAACTGCCGAGGCTGCGGGATTGGTAATCCGTCAGCCCGATGGAACAAAAACCACCTATGTCGGCGGCATGGAGCTGCATTCCTATCAGGATAGCCAGGTGGAGCTAACCCTCGTGAAACCGGCATCGCTGGTGTTTTACAATCAAAGCGGCACGCTGCTCTGCTTCAATGCCAGCGAAGCGGATGTTGCCATGAGTGTGAAAAAACCTTTCGCCTGCGACGCTACCCTCCCTTCGAAAAAATGGATTTCCGTCTCCGCCAGCGGCACTTCACCGGCGACGCCTCCGGCGCTCTTCAAGCCGCTCGATCCCTCAGCGTCGAATGTCTCCTATGCCGACTACCTCAAAAGTTTTCCGGATGCTACCAATGCAAAACCTTCCGCTCCCATCCGGATCAAGGCGGAGACCATGACACTGCCTCCCGGCGCCATCCTGGCCGCAAAGACCGGCGCGGAAGGCAACGTCCTGGCCCGATGGGATGGGAACGGCTCCTTGGCCACCGCCCACATCGACGTGCCGGAATCCGGCTGGTATGCGCTTAAGATCCGCTATTGCTCGGGGGAGGTGCCGGTGCGTTCCCTTCTTATCAATGGAAAGACGCCCTTCGCCGAGGCAGAGGCGTTTTCCATGGATTCCACGATCGGCGATCCTCCTTCCGACGGATGGAGCAATGCCAGCGACGACTGGCACGAGGTGATACTCGGAGCCGGACAAGCCGCCCCAGGATGGAAGATTTTTTTCAAGAAAGGCCCGTGCGAGTTGGGCTTGCGAAACGATGGCGGCGGATCAAATATCGACTGGCTGGAACTGGTGCCTGAGTAGCGTAGCTTTCATCCCACTTGGAACTTCATGAGACCCGATCCACTTCATTCCTCCCGATGCAAGGCATTCACGCTTCTGGAGCTTCTTGTCGTGATTTCAATCATGGCACTCGTGATCGCATTTTCGCGGCTGGCATTGCAGGGCGTGAGCAGTTCCGGGAAATTCAATGCGTCGCTCAGCGATGTGTCGGGCATCCTCGAGCAGGCACGCGCCTACGCCATCGCCCAGAATACTTATGTATGGGTCGTCTTCTACGAATACACGCCACCAAACGGCTCTCCCCTCGAGGTTTATGCCGGTGCTTTTGGCTCGAACGATGGGACGGATATTTTTAACTGGGCCGGAACCCCTGCGGTGCCGCAGCCCGGATTGACCTCAGTCACGCGCCTTTATCATTTCAGGGGGCTTCATCTGCAAACGACCACGCTGCCAAATGCACCCACCGGCACCCTCAACACTCCAGCCACTGCCGCTCCCATTTTTCAAATCAAGGCGCAAAGCGATTCCGGGCAAATTTCCCTCCCTACTTCACCGGGCGCGGTTTATTGGGTCATACAATTTACCCCCGCTGGAGCTGCCCGTAACGCGGCCAACCCCATCGACTCGATCTGGCTGGGCTTGCAACCTTCTTTTTCTCCCACCGCCTTCGATACGCATAACGTCGCCAGCCTGAAGGTGAACGGGTTCACCGGGCTGACAACGATCTATCGGCAATAGGGCTGGATTTCGCCCCTATGCCGCGATTTATTCCGGCGCCACGTAGCCATCAGGCCCGCCCAGCGCCATGAACTTCCCATGGAGAACAAGGCAACCCATCAGGCCCAGGATCGCAAGCCCGAATCCCATGAAAAAAGTAAAGCGATAGTCGTGATGAACATGATCAAGAAAAAATCCCGCCACCGGCGCGAGCATCATCCACGAGAGACTGCCGATAATTCCGGCCGCCGAGGAGAACTGTGCAAACTCCGCCTTCGGCAGCAGCCGCTGGCTGAGTGACGCCGTAGCTGTCCCCCAGATCCCCGCCACCACGCCGTGCGCCACCAGCGCGATCGCAAATGTCTGCGCATCCCTCGCGAATAGCCCGCCCCACAATGTCACCATCGCGTACAACATCAAAACGCCGATGCCGAGCCGCAGCGGATGAATCCTGTCCGCCAGCCAGCCCAGCGGATAGGCCATCACCAGGGAAATCACATACGTGAGCGTGAGACATTTCCCGTACATCCCCAGATCCATATGCACGGATGTCATGAAAAAGATGCTGTAAAGATTCACCGGCCCGGTGGCCACCCCTGCGACAGCCATCGCGCCGAAGAACCACCAATAGTAACTATTGCCAAAGCATTCCTGAAAATAACTCTTCATCGCCGGAATGAATCCACGCACGTCCCGTCCCGCGTCCATGGGAGGTTGCGGAGGGTATTCCCCCTCCTTGACCTTCAGGCACATGATCGTGAACCCGATTCCATAGAGCACCCCCATCCCTACAAAGATCCACACATACCCCGTCTCCGCTTTCTTGATGATCCACCAGTTGAATATGATTCCTGCGATCAGGCTCAATGCGCGGAACAAGCCGAAAAACCGCCCGAGCACCGGTCGCGGCACGACATCATTGATCAATGCGATGTAAACCGAGTTGGCAGTGACTGTGGCAAACTCAAACAGCATCCAGAATAATCCCAAAAAAATCAGCACGCAGGGATTCAGGCCAAAGGAATGCGATCCGAGCAGCTTGTCTGCAAACGCACCGATGTTCGGGCTGAAAGCCAGCCCTATAATGGCCAGCACCGCGATCGGCGTAGGGATGAGCAGGAATGGAATGCGGCGTCCCCAGCGCCCGCGATGACGGTCCGATTTATAGCTGATGATCGGCCCGAGAATGAGACCGATCGCCGGGGGCAGCGTGCCGAAGAGCAGCCCTGCGACCATGTCCGAAGCCCCGAATTTTTTCAGCAGGAGTTGCATGATCGGCGGGATAGCCCTGTCCTTCATCGCCCAGGCAAAATCGCCCCACAGCAACCATGCAAAAAGGACGACCAGCCCCGTGGTTGTATAAACAAGCGTACCTGCGGTCCAGATATTACGCGCCGGCTTGCCCGGTATTTGGGTGGGATCAGTTTGGGGGGCGGGGGAGATCATTTTTCAACCGGACTGGAGCTTGCCGCGATTACGCCATGGTTTGAAAGTACGCTTCGTCGATTTCATAGCGAAGCGGCTCGCCCGCCAGGTACCGGTCCAGTTCCTCCACCATTAATCTTCCCATGCGCCGGCACTCGTGTCCCAGGCTGCCAGCGATATGTGGTGTCATTACCACGTTTTCAAGCGCGTAGAGGGGCGATCCCGCGGCAGGCGGCATCGGCTCGGTGACATCGAGGATCGCGAAAAGATCAGGCCGCTTTTTCAGCGCGTCGATCATCTCCTCTTCATCCACGATTATTCCCCGGGCCGTATTGATGAATGTCGCGCCGGTTTTCATCGATTCAAAGTGCCTCCCCCTGATCATTCTTTCCGTATCGCTCAACACGGGTGCGTGACAACTCACCACATCGGATATCGCAAATACTTCCTCCAGCGGCAGGAGAGTCACATTCAATTCCTCAGCCTTTTCCTGCGGGAAAAAAGGATCGTATGCCACCACGTTCATGTCGAACTGCCGCAGCCGTTCCGCCACGAGGCTCCCGATCGCCCCCAGCGAGATCAGCCCGACCGTGGTCTGGTAGGCCCCCGGAGAGAGATGGCAGGGGGGATACTCACCGTGCTTGCGCATAAAAAGCGCCTGCTGCCACCCATGCTTGAGCGCAAAGAGGATCTGTGAAATGGTGAACTCGCTCACCGGCACCGCATTGGCTGCCGCCGCATTCGTCAACCGGATTTTCCGCCGCCAGAAAGCCTCGGTGACAAAAGACTTCACCGTACCGGCTGCATAGAAAACCACCTTCAACTTCGGGAACCTCCGGAAAAAGCCCTCATCCATCTGCACCATGCCCCAGCCGGAGAAAATCATCTCCACCTCCGGCCATATTTCCGGCGAGCCTTGGTAATCCTGCGGCGTGATCAATTGGCCGGAAGTTTTCACGCGCGATGAAATGATCGCCCGGTCGTCACACCCGTAGATTTGCTCGAAAACCTCCTCCGCGAGAAAATAAACGGCGGCGGCATTGACCCGGACCGGCTCTTCTTCCACACGAGCCGCGCCTTTCGATTCGCGTGCTAAAAGTGACTGCTCAAACCCCGGCATAAATTGCATGACGATTCATGCTGTAAACCTTGTCCGTCTTTGCCTGCCGGAAAAGGAGAATGAAATGCTATCTGGAGCATCCAGTCTGGCGTCTATCTCAGAGAGTGGAGCGCCTTGTCGGCATCCTCCTGTTTTTTCAGCAAGGCTGCCTGGTCTGCGGGAATAGAGAAGGGCCTCGGTGGAGCGGGTAGAAATTGATAAGAAGCCTCAACATTCTGTTTTTTTACAGCTAGCGGAAGCATGGTCTCCGTGGCGATCCAGACATCCTCGTCGCCACTTTTATAATGGAAGGCAAGCACGTCATTATGCTTCCCCGTTTCCTTGAAGGTGGTGAGATCGATTTTTACCCCGTCGAGCAGGATAAAGCCTTTGGTGTAATATACATAGGGAACCCAGGAGCGACCGGCAATGCCGAGTTGCGGGCCCTTTGGGGTCGAAGCCAGCACCCAGTCCCCTTGACAGGTGAACTGCCTGGTGGTTCCATCCGGGAAGGTGAGTACGACCCCTCTCAGATCAGCAGTTTTGATAGTATCGATTGTGGAGGCAAACTTGTTTGCCGGGGCTGGCTGCTTGGCATCATTGGCCGTGGCTGCATCATCATATTTAAATGTTACAATCCAATGACCATAATCGGGAACTGCCGCAAGGTACGGCGCTTTGGGCACCGGTTTTTCGTCATTTTGCGCTCGGGCCGGTTCCATACCCGTAATTAAACCAAGCCCGATGATAATCGCAAATAATGTCCGTTTCATTCGTTTACCACTTCAAGTTGTTTGTCCACCACCTGGCCCGTGTACCTGTCGACGGCGACATGGAGCCAGTAACGCCGTTCCCCCTCGACTGCAAAATTATCGAGCGTTCCGGCTGATGACGGATATCGCCCCGCCTGCGCGATGATGTCGATCATGAAATTCCAGGTGCGCGTATTGGAGGATTCTGCGAGAGCACGCACCACAGCTTCTTCTTCAGTCTTGATTCCCGATGGAGCCATCGTCGTAGTGATGGCCGCGTTGGTCATGAAGCGATTGACCAGGTCTGCGCGATTGACAAACGGCCCACCGGCACCGCTCGTCATGTTTTGCATGGCTTGGGCAACAGCGCTCCCGGTCGTAACGGTGGTGCTGCCTGATGTGCTCTGGGTTTCTCCTGAGATCAGGGCCGCGAGCACCTGCGGGTAAGGTGTGTTGGGGCTGACTCGTCCGGCCACGATAGGCGCATCACTCATGGTAAAGAGGTCAAGCAAGCCCGAGTCGGCGCTATTAGCCGAAAAAAGGTCGAGTGTTTTCCATGGCATGTCACGGAAGGCATATCCCAGTTCCCCCACCGATTGGAAGGGCCGGTTCAGGATCAGTGGGCGGCTGTTTGTAGCGCCGGTAAAAAGGGGACTGGTGGGAGTAGATGATTGGTAGGAATTGCGTGCATCGCCCCAGCGCTGCACATGGTCGTTATCGAAATAATAAGGATTCGGGGAAGAGGGGCCTTTCGGGGTGGAACCGTCATTGGCCGCCCACATGTCCAGTCGATAGGGCAGGCTCGCAGTGACGCCGGCACTGGCGAAGGGGGCAACGGCGTTCACCGGATTATTCATTACGCCGGCACTGGTTGACAGGGGTTGGTTGACATCGCTCGCAGGCCCAGTGTAATCACCCCCGGCACCTAAACGGAATGTTCGCGGATCACTTTTGACCATTGATAGCGCATTGAGTGTGGGAGTGGAGGAAGGGACAAACCAACCGGTGAGATAATAGCCCGTCCCTGCGGTAAACCCACCGGCCGTGTCATCGACGCCCATAAACGTTCCATAGGTGTGCCAGTTGCCGCTGTTATCCTGATATTGGATTCGTGTGACAAGCGACAGGGCGACATCAACTGACCAGGTATAAAGCGAGGGATTGGATGGGAATTTCTCTCCGGTGGCACCATCGCCGGATTGATTGGCTCGAGTATTTGTAGGTGGAAAACTGGAGAGCGGAGGAGGGGCAAAGTAGGCGAAATTACTTATCGGCGAAGGGGCTGTGGAATTGGTTCCCGTCATGGTCGCCGTAGATGCTGGAATCAAGGATGGTTCGCGGTAATTGGTGGCGGGCGGAGGAAGGACCGGGAATGTAATTTGCTCGGCGCTGGTTGGATTGCCCAGAAATTGAGGCGAAGGGAAGAGTAATGTGTTCGTCGCAGTGGATCCGTTGAAAAACCATACCGCTTTATTCGGAGCCAGACCAGCAAATCCGGCGTACAAATAATCGGAGTCATTTTGAAGACCACTGTTATACAGCGGGGTAAGTCGAAAAGTTTGGGGATAATTGGATCCGGAAACAGAGCTGGTTGGTGCTTGGTGCGGATTCCAAAGTTCGTAATAGATATAAAAATTGAATGGCGGTGTATTGGCGGTGGGGGCGTACACATTCAGATAAGCCGCAAATGGATAAGGTAGGTCCTCGATCCCATACACGTTCGTTGAGGTCGGGGAAAAAGTGATGGTGGTAGGAAAACTGTCGGCATCCCACTGGTCTATGATGTTAGCTCCAATACGCAAAATTTGCAGAGTCGCGATGTCGTCTGAATCGACCGTTTCCGTGCCATTACTATTGGCTGGAGGCTGATCGCCACGACCAAAATTGGGAGTGCCCGAGGAAGTCTTGCCCGGCACGCCAAGAGAACCTGCAAGAATACCCGCTTGAAGCAATTCGAAGAAGTCTGGCTCGCGATTCTGCGCGGCGACGTCATCAAGCGTCATGATGCCGGTTGCGCCGCTTAGGACGCCATGTTTGTAAGTGTTGTTTGTTGTCGGATAAACCCAGTGGCGATAAGAAGGGCCGTTGGCGTCGGTGGCGTAATCAAGGCCGAAGTATTTCTGGATATCGGTGATATCTGTCGCAGTAAGCGTTCCATTTCCTGTCCCCGTGAATTTCTCCAGCAGCGCCAGCTTGCCCAGCGGGAATCTGTATTTAACCAAAGGCTCTCCGGCAATTGCTGTAATGCCGTTGTTCCTGATAAAGGTACTGCCTGAAGTTTGCACCAGTACGCGTGGATTGGGAATGCGCGGATTCAGCGCGCCTGCGGTGTATTGTTGCCCCGCATAATCAGTCAGGCTGTTCGTCGGTGTCGTTGGCCCCCAAGTGGCCCCGTTGAGTTCGCGGCTGAATGTTGTGATGTACGGCAGCGCATTCACCAAATCGGGATTCTGCGTCTGTGCATACTTGATCAATTCCTGCCGTCCCAGGAAAACGGTGTCGCCGCCCGCAACCCTGGTAAACCCATTATTGGTCGCGCTTGTATAAACATTCGCTGCGTAGCTTCCCGATGCGGAGGTGGTGGAGTTGCGCCAGTTTACCAGGTTGTCGATATCTGTCTGGGAAATCGAGCCGCTGAGTTGCGTAAGATCAGCCCACGGCATAAGGCCCTTGCCCGCGGCATTTGTCGAGGAACCGGTGGGATACCCGGCCACGTTTACATCGAGCAGACCGCTCGTGTCGTAAATTACATAAGCATAGCGTCCCACGACATAGCTGCCGCTGTTCACGCTGTTATTGGCCACGCTGGAGTTGTAGCTGCCCGATGCCTGGGGGCCTGTCCGCGTCATCAGTATCCACTTCGGCACGGGAAAACCCGGGGTGCCTGTGCCGGTCGTCAACTGCGGTTTGTTCCAGCGCGCAGACGTGATATAGCGGCCATTCATCGACGTGCCGGAAGTCAGGCTGTTGGAACTGTAATCCGTCGCGCCCGTGGAACCCGAGGTGGTATAAAGACTGGTCCCGCTGTAAGTGAGAAGGGTGGCGAAGTTGGTCGAGGCAGGCGCCGTGCGCTGCGGCACGGCATTGCTGCCGCTGATCGGTATATAAAGGTTGTTGGTGCCGCCACCGATCACCGACAAGTAGTTTGTCGAGAGTTTGGGATCGGCGATCTCAGCCTGGATTTGCGACACGATCTGGTCCAGGCCGCCCTGGGCAATCTGCTCGGCTTGCAACGATTCCGCGTAGTTCTTCGTCGCCCCGCGGTCCAGCGAGGACATCGAGACAAATGAGATCAGCAGGATGCTGAGGATGACGAGGATCACCAGCACCAGGATCAGGGCGACTCCCTGGGGAGCTTTTTTTCTTTTCACAAACATCGGGGGATTGAGGGGATTCATTGCTTCTCGGGGTCAAAATGGGGTGCAGCCCACCCAGCATTCATAAGTCTTGAGTCCATCCCCGAGCACACTCGGGTAGGACGAATAAAAAGAACTCGTCAGCACCTGCTGGTCCCAGCTCGTCTTGATTCCATTGCTCATGGTGCCGTTGGAAAATGCCGTCTGCAGCTGCGAAATCTGGGCGCTGGTCAGCACCGTCAGGCATTGCCGGTTGATAACCGCCAGCCCGGCATTGACCGCCAGCACGGGGTTGGCCGGATTATACCCGGTGTATTGGCTCTGGTCGATCAACGAACCGTCGGCGCGCCGGAAAACCATGCGGAAACCCACCACGCCGGGCGCCACTTCGGATACCACGGCGTTTGTGTTGGACAGCAGTGGGTTAATGTCACTTTGGAAGGAGAGATAGGTCCCGCTTGTCCACGGCACGGCGAGATCGGAACGCTGGAGGACGATCTTGTCTTCATCAGTTGTGGTGGTGAGTTTGTAGCTTACCAGCGAAACATCGCGCACCGGAACGGAAGTGCCGCTTACCGTGCTCGCCCCCGGCAGCCGGGTGTAGAAGGCGGCCTTAAATGTGGTTCCGGTGAAATAATAAAGGCCGCCGCTGGTGACAGCAGGCGTGGCGGCGGGGCCTCCGATGCCAAACACGGGAAGGTCTCCGCGAAACACCGCGCGTTGCAAGTCGCTGCTGACCAGGTCGAGCATCGAGCGCGCCTTGGTGAAATTATCGATGCGGTTTTGCGCCTGGTGCCAGGTAAACTCCACCAGCCCTGTGATCTTTGCCATCATGATCAGCATGAAGCTCAGGATGGTCACCGACACGAGCATCTCGACCAATGTAAAACCACACTGGGGGGAGGAGGCGGTTTTCATGGCAATGCGATCTGCGTGGTCATTTCAAAACGGGTGCTGGGATTGTTCGACGGAGTAGCCGTGCCGGTCCCGGCGGCGGCTGGTGGCCATGAGAGCAGGAGATGCACCTGCGCCAGGTGTGCTCCTGTTGTTGCATTGGTTCCCCCTTGGTAAAAGAGATCGTAAGCGGGGATGCTCGTCGCGGTTCCCACGGTTCCATCGGTCGCCACAGCGTTTACGTAAATGGCGTTGGTCGGGTAGGCGACATTCAGCGGCGGCAGGGCGAAGTTGGCGATCGCATTGGTCGGCAGCGCCCGGCGTGTCGAGATGAGCAGGGAGGCAACGTTTGCCGCCTGGATTTGCTCGGAGGAGGATTTGTTTGCATTGAGTCCCACGAAGAAAAGTCCGTCGATCGCCACCAGGGCAAAGATGAAAATGCCGAGCGCAATCACGACCTCGATCAAGCTGAAAGCAGACGCACCCGCAAAACATCCGAAACGCGGGGTTCGAATAATTTTTCCTGCCATGGGAGATGGGCTATATTTCAGGAAGCGCCCCTGAAACAGCTCTATAATCTTCATACGATGTCATTACAATGCATGCAAAGTAATTAAACACCCCGGTCGCAGCCTGCAAACAGGTTTGTAATGCTCACTGGCGCATAGCTGCGACTCAATTCATGGGTGGAAACCTGCCCCGCTGCGGTCTGCTGATGTGTTTTTTTGAGCAGAAAAAGAGCCTCTCAAGCGACCGTAAAAACGCACCTTCTTCATGCCGCGTCTCCTCACATATCCGATGTTATTATGAAAATAGAAATACTTTCCTCTGTATATTCATAAAAATTACAAAAAACGAATATTTATCTTGCGTTATTTGGTGATTTCGCTAAAGTGAAAGGATGAAGCAAAAGTATGGGAGTATCCGAATCCAGCTCTAGCCCCTCCTGCCGCTAAATTGCTTTGTGTCCTTTTGATGGAGTCGCTGCTTGAAGGCCATTTTTTGCCAAACAAAGCCAAAACAAAGCCAAATGAACCCCATTTTTGAGCCATGAAAACCCAATAAAACCCTTTACGATCCTTCAACATAGTCCCACTCGGTCCGGCTTGATCCCACTAAGTCCGACCTAAGGGGGCGATTGATTTACAAAGCGGGGACTGTCAGACGATCGGGAACGAGGAACTTCTATAATGCACCAGAGAGCAAAAGGAATGCGTTGATGGAGCAAACGCTGGGTTTTATACCCGACATTGAAGCACCCGAA
>JBAVPB010000370.1:0-33722 GCA_049692655.1 Chthoniobacteraceae bacterium
TAATCAACCCTTGCCAACCCTTACCAACCATCAGCTATCCCGCATTCCTGCCATTTTGAGCCATCCGCTCAATCAACGATTCGAGATCCGAAGTTGAAGTGAGATTCACTTCCTCAAACAAAGCCGCCTCACTTTTGAACCAGGTCAGTTGCCTCTTCGCATAACGCCGCGTCGCCTGCTGGATGCGCCCGATGCATTTCCGCTCATTCATTTCCCCCCGGAGGTGCGCCTGGATTTCCCGCAGCCCGATCACCTGCCCCGCCGTCGCCCCAATGTCCGGCGCGCGGCGCACTTCCTCGATCACAGCCTCATTGTAAAACATCGACTCAACACGCCGGTTGATCCGCTCGTAGAGATCATCTCGATCTCGGGTAAGAAAGAATCCGACAGACGCCGCCGGCGCAGTCTTCCACTCATCGCGGAACGAGGAGAATGGCTTGCCGGTGAGGAGGCATACCTCGATGGCGCGGATGAGCCGGCGCTTGTTCTTGGTGTCGATCAGGTTGGCGCCTGTGGGATCAAGATCGGCGTAGCGCGCTTGCAAATCCTCGAGCGGAGCCGCCTCAAGTTCCGCGCGGATCGCGGCATCCGCCTCTGGCAAATCGGAGAGTCCGCGGGTGAGCGCGCGAACGTAAAGACCGGTGCCGCCGACGACGAGCGGCAGTTTTCCACGCGCGGCGATCTCCTCCGTAGAGCGCGTAGCCGCATCGAGATATTGCGCGACGTTGAAAGATTGAGAGAGGGGAACGGAATCGACGAGGTGATGCGGGATGCGGCTGCGCTCTTCCATGGAGGGCTTTGCAGTGAGGAGATCGAGCCCTTGATAAATCTGAAATGCATCCGCCCCGATGATCTCCGCATTGCACCGCGCTGCGACCCGAAGCGCGATTTCGGTTTTGCCGACCGAGGTGGGACCGACGAGGTAGAGGGCGTTCATTGAAAAAGTTAAAATTGTTGAAGGGGCAGGAGAGTTAAACAAACAAAAATGGGAGACTCACCCGGCGGATGAGTCTCCCATAAAGTGTGATGAATCAGCTATTCCGGGCTGCTGCTGGCCTCATCGCTGCCGCGATCGCTGTAGCTGTCGCGACTTTCGTCACGGCTCTCGCTGCGGGATGCGCTGTCGCTGGTCTTTGCACCGCTGACCACGAGCTTGCGGCCCATGAATTCCTTGTCGTGCAATTCCGTCACGGCGCGGCGCGCCTCGTCCACGGTCTGCAGGGTGACGAACGCGAATCCCTTCGACTTCTGCGTGTATTTATTGCTCACGATCTCGGCGTTCTGCACTGCGCCGACGCCGTTGAAGAGCTCGAACAGGTCGCTTTCCGAAGCATCGAAGGAAAGATTTCCAACATAGAGCTTTGGCGAGTTGACCTCGACGATCTCGGGCTTGCGGGACTGGCGCTCGGAGCGTTCCGGACGGTCATTGCGCTCTGGGCGCACTGGACGGTCGTTACGATCATTACGATCGTTTCTGTTGTTCCTGTCGTTATACTCCTGGGCTCTGCTGCGGGATTGCGATTGCGAGGAGCCGTTGGTCGATTTTTTGGAACCAGTGAAGATCGAAACGATCTTCTGCCAGATGGTCTGTTTTTCGGGAGCCTTGGGTTCTGCATTGTAACCGCCCTGACGAGGGCGTCGCGAGCCGCCCCGCGGACGGCGGCGCTGCTGAGTGTCTTGTCTCATAGATATATTTAAGATTTACGGTAGTGATAAAAACGGCGAAGCGCATCAGGAATGCACGGTTCATCCAGCGATCCTGCGCTCTGCCGGTGGCAGGGGCATATGGTTCGATCACTGTGTGAAAACTTCGCCTTAAGTCGTCGGGAGGAGCCAGTGTGGCGCTCGTCTGCGATAGCCTCACCTGTTCCAGCCAGAGCGAAATGATACGCAACACGGCCGGATAAAAGGTTCTCCAGGAGTACGAAACCGGAATTAACATGCTCATAATGAGAAACCTATGGTGGAAAACAAGCGGAACGCCGATTGACTCACCCCAACGAGATAATTAATTAACACACGTTTTGTATTCCTGCAAGTTTAAACCGCAAGGGTGTGGTGTAGCAAGCAAAGGTGTGCGATCAAAGGTGGACACTAACGTGGGGAGGGAGAATGGAGGAGGAGTATGGGGAGTTTGCCTTTTGTTGGGGGAGAGAGGATGAGGGAAAGATCGCCGTTTGGGTGGAGACAGCGTGTTACCCGGGTGTTTGGAGGTTGATCGACGCGCAGGCTCTGGGTGCCAAGCGCGACGCGACCGTCCGGGCCGACGCGGGTTTGGGAGCGAATACTCCAGACGTAAGGCCACCACGGGCATTTTGGAGGGGGCCTCAGGACGGAACGATTTTGTTTTTGGGCAAGATTCCAAGCGGCTTGAGGGGTGGAACCGATCTCACGATGCATTTCTTTGATGTTGTGATGAATGCGGAGTTGATCGATGAGAGGATTGGCCTCCAGGAGAGTGGTGATATGTTCAGCGAAGAAGAGAGAGGGGAGACGTTTTTGCCAGAAGTCGTGAGCACGCTCGATCTTGCCTTTGGGCCTGCGGAGTGGGAGCGAAACGCAGGGAGACATCATAGAAGCGGAGCGCGGCACCGAGCTGGGTAAAAGCGTCTGGTTGGTTGGTGAAGAAGAAGGAGTGGTAATCGACGTAGAGGGCCAGGGGGAGGCCAGATGGAGGAGAAGGCGGCGGAAAGGAAGTCCAGATGGGCCAGGAGATTTTCTCGCAGATAGAGCCGTGCAAGTGGGAGCAGGCGGCTATGGTCGTCGATGAGTTCGAGCAATGAAGGCATTTGTGTCTGACCTGGAAACCAGCGGTGGGGAGAAGCGTCGTATTGCCAGAGTTGACCGACCTGCTGGACCTGCCAGCGGCGCACCGGCCCGGGTTGTTTTTTATGAAGGGTATCTATATTATAGGCGTGATTCTTTTAGCAGCCCCAATCTTGGGCATAGCATCTTATAAGAGCTACTTCAACGCTCCCGGCACTTACTTGTCTATCGAGATCGAGAAGCGCAAATACACGATGTTAGTGGATTCTAAAATGTGGAATCTGGATGGTGCGCGAATAGTCGAGCTTATAAGAAGCTCAAACAGGCCTTTATCTACAAATATTCTTCGAGAAATGGCTTCAGAGTAATTATTTCACAAAGATCTGGCATTGGAACTATAAGATATTTTCCGAGGGTAGTCATTCGTTCCTCGCTCGCCCCTCCGGCTGCTGTAGCTGCGATGGCATTGCCATCGGGTTGTGTTATCTCAAGCAATCACGAGTTCCGCAGCCCCTCCGGGGCTGAATCGTTTGTGCATGAGCGTTCCGGTGGCTTGCGCCGACCGGCTAAGCTCCGGGAAGCCTCCGGCTTAAAGAATGATCAGTCGGCGAAGAAGCGTGCCAGGTCTGGCATGCCGAGGGAGTGGTCAAGGTAGGTGAATGTCCCCTGCTCTTTGACTTCGCGGGCGGCGGCGGCGAGGCCGGACATGGCGGCACGATAGAAGGATGCGGAGAGGCTGATGCGCTTTACGCCGGCTGCGTCGAGTTCGGCGACGGTGAATGATTTGCCCTTGATGCCGACCATGAAGTTTACGGGCTTGGATACGGCGGCGCAGACTGCCTTCACTGCGGTGAGATCGGGGAGCGCGGGGGCGAAGAGGACGTCGGCTCCGGCTTTTTCGTAGGCGAGCAGGCGGGTGATGGCGTCGTCGAGATCAGGGGTTCCGCGAAAGAAATTTTCAGCGCGGGCGGTGACCATGAATGGGAACGGCAAGGAGCGCACGGTTTCGACTGCGGCTGCGATGCGCTCGGTGGCAAGTGTGAGATCGTAGAGAGGCTTTTCGCTGTTGCCCGATGAATCCTCGATGGAGGCTCCGACCAGGCCGGCTTGTGCCGCCATGCGGATTGTTTCGGCCACGGTTGCGGGTTCCGCGCCGAATCCGCTCTCGAGATCGGCGGAAACCGGGAGGACTGTTGCATCGACGATGCCCCGGACGTGCGCCATGGCTTCGTCGCGGGTAATTTTTCCATCGCGCCGCCCGAGCACTCCTGCGGAAGCCGCGCTGGATGTTGCGAAGGCCTCGAAGCCGAGACCGGCAAGCATGCGGGCTGAACCGGCATCCCATGGATTTGGAATCAGGAAAACGCCTTCGCGTTTGTGCAGGGCTTCAAATTGGAGGGCTTTGTCTTTTTGTGTCGTGGTCATACGAAATTTATCAAACATCCTGCGCAATTGTTGTTACTCACCTGACCTTCGAGCAGACCCAGGCGGAGAATTCCACGGTGTTGTTGCGGAATGCCTTTGCAAAACGCCTCGGCGTCGCGCGGGGCAGTGCGACCATGAGGAAAATGGTGAGGACGAGGAGGTTCATCAAGTAGATGACGGTAAGCGAATAGAAGGTGCCGTGGTAGGTGAGGTCGGTCTGGCCCTTGGGGATCATCCAGAGGGTGAATGTGGTGTGAAAGGCCCATGTGGCGCCGATCAAGGCATAGAGACAGCGGTGATAGACATCCGGCGTGAGGTCAAAAAACATGCCGGCGATGCCGAAGAGGATGATGACCAGCATGCTGTAGAGTGGGAAGAAGTACGGGGCGAGGGCGATCCAGACGTTGTGCTTGTTTGTCACGATGTGGCCGCCATCGCGGCTCACGGCGAATTCCGAGACTTTTCCGCCCATGAGCCAGACCCATAGCGCGTGCGTGAACTCGTGCCCGAAGACGTAGAGGAGCAACGGACGCGGCAGACCGAAGAAGGCGATCACCCAAAGGATCGCACCAAGCGCAAAGAACCAGAATTCCTCCGTGAGCCAGAACGCGCCCTTGCCCGCATGCGGGAGCTGGGAGAAGACGGTGAAGAATGTCTGCGTCCAGATGAAGGCTACCGGCAGCAAAAATATGCCGATGAGCGTATTCACCCAGCGCATGGGGATGCGCTTTTCGAACGGGGAACGGCGCGGAATCGCCGGGGCGCCGGCAACGTCGAAGCGCGAGGAGCGGGGTTTCCGTTTATTCGCCATTCGTCATTCGCGCCCCCGCATTTACCCTTCCCGTTAAGCGCGGCCCATGTAGGTGCCGGTGCGCGTATCGATCTTGATGAGCTCGCCTTCCTTGATAAAGAGCGGGACGTGGATGATCTTGCCGGTCTCGAGCGTGGCGGGCTTTTGCACGTTGTTCGCGCTATCGCCACGGACGCCCTCGGCGGATTCGGTGACCTTGATATTGACCGATGCGGGCATTTCGACCTGCGCGGGTTTGCCTTCGATGGAGAGGACTTCGACTTTCAGGTTTTCCACGAGGTAATCCTTTGCGTCGCCGAGCAGGGCCTCGTCGAGCTGGATGGTCTCATAGGTCTCAGGGTCCATGAAGTGGTAGCCCTGGTGGTCCTTGTAGCTGAACTCCAGGCTCTGGCGGCCGACGTCCACGGTATCCACCTTATCGGTCGAGCCGAAACGGACATCTGCGGATTTGCCGGTGCCTATGTAGCGGATGATCAACTGGACGAACGCGCGCAGGTTGCCGGGGGTGCGGTGTTGAACTTCGAGGACGATTGCAGGGTTGCCGTTGTAGCGGATTGCCATGCCTTTGCGGAGGTCGTTTGCTGATGCCATAAATAAAAATAAAAGAATTTCAGGGAAAGTGAACCCTGATTATTGCCGAGAGAGGGGACGGAGTCAAAGAGGAAGATGCGGTTTCGCCGTCTTGTCATCGGGAAACAAAACTGCGTAGTCTGCGCGCATGAGGAAGTTTCATATCATGATGCTCGCGTTTTGCGTGCTGGCGGCCGGGCTTTTGTACCACGATTTCCTCTCCCATGCGCGGGATATCTGGACGACGCTCATGCACGATCGCAACGGACACTACGGCTACGGGCTGGATATGGCGCTGGCTCTTGAGAAAGGGAGCGTGGGACAGTTTTTTGCACAACTGGAAAAGGGGAAGGTATGGCCGCCTTTGCACGGGCTGCTGGTGGCGGTGACGCAGATTTTCAGTGGTAATGACTGGCGGGCGGCGGTGCTGCCAAGCCTCACGGGATGGTTGCTGATGCTCTGGTGCGTGTGGTACACGGCACAGAAGATCGCAGCGCCGACGGGCTTAGGCTGGGAGGCGGGCATGATCGGGTTCATCTTTGCGGTGCTGAGTCCCGGAGGGCGGCTGTATGCGACGGACATCATGCTCGAAAGCCTGGGTGGTGGTCTTACGATGCTGGTGCTGGCCTGCTATGCAAGGGCTGCGGAGGAACGGGATTCCGCACGGGCCTGGCGCGCACTGGGACTGGCGATGACGGCGCTTTTCTTTGAGAAATACAATTACTGGATGATCGCGACGGCGGCGCTGGTGCTGGCCGAAAGCGGCACGTGGATCGCGATCATGCGCGGGTGGTTGCGCGAGACGGACATGGGGAAATTCTGCCGCGCCCAATTGTGCGAGCCGTTGAACTGGCTGTGCCTGATTCTGACGGGGGCATTTTTCTGGCTCTTTGCACGCGGGCCGACTGCGTTTCTGGTTTTTGGCCACCGGCTCTCACTTTATCCGCCGCATAATGTGATGACGGCGGCGTACGTGGTGCTGTTTCTGCGCGTCGCGCTTGCGATCAAGCGATCGGGCTGGAAACCGCGCAATGCGCAGGAACAAATGCTGTTCCGGTGGCATGTGCTGCCGCTGTCGATCTCGTTCCTGCTGCCGCAGCGGTTGAGCGTGTTCATCGGGTTTTTGAGCCCGACGAATAATGACGTGGGCACGCGCGATTTCAAGACGACGCTGAGCTATTACTCACATGCCTTTGCGGCGGATTACCATCCATCGACGGCGTTTGCAATTCTCGCTCTCGTGCTGGCGCTGGTGGCTGTGGCGCGCTTCAAGACGCTCGGGCCCGCCGCGCGCGCCGTGATTCTTTGCATGCTGATCGGAGCTGCGCTGAACATCCTGCACCCGAACCAGAAAAGCCGCTTTCTCCATTCCTGGATCCCCGCCGTATGGACCGCCTCCGGGCTCGGAGCCGCGATCCTGCTGCAACGCGTGCCCCGCCGCTCCCTCGTGGCGGGCGCGGGAATCGCCGTGCTGGCATTTGCCGGGGGACGCGCCATGGTGGCGCAGGCTGAAGCGACCCAATCGCCCCGGAGCATGCTCGACATGAGCGACGAATGGCTGAGGGATACGGTCGGAGCGCAGCATGTCGCATTTTTCTCCACGCAACCGAGCAGGCCATTCATGGAATGGACTTTCCTGGCAAGCCATCATGCACGCGACCAATTTGAGTGGCCGGCGTGGCAGGACAAGAAATCGGATGCGGAGCTTAGCGCCGGGTTTGAGCAATGGATCGCGCAGACGAAAGCGGATGCGATTGTGTTCCTGGATGTGTCGCCGGAATCGGTGGAGTTCAGGAACATCCTCGACCAGACCCCGCTGCGCGAAAGCATGAATACGCTCCTCGGGAAGCAAACACGCTTCAAGCTGACAAAGCGGATCGGCTACCCGGATTACAAATGCATGGTGAGCATCTGGCGCGCGAATTGAGCCGACTTAAAGCAGTTTGAATTTCGCGAGATCCTGCGAGTCCACAATTCCCACGGGCAGGTTGTTCTCATCGACAACCAGGATGTCGTCGATGGCGTGCTTCTCGAGAATACGCAGCACTTCTACAGCGAGCTTGTCGCTGGAGATGGTGATGGGATTGCGCGTCATGTAATCAGCCACCTGTTTCTCGAGAAGGTCGGGCGTTGTTTCAAAATGCCTGCCGAAATCGCCGTGTGTGAAAACGCCCGCGAGCGTGCCGTCGGGATTTGCGATGGTCGCAGAACCGGCGCGGCTTTTGGCCATCGCATGAAGGACTGCGCGGATGCTATCGCCCGGGGCCACTATCGCCATGCGATCCCGATTGCGCATGATTTGCGTGACCTTCAGCAACAACGTGCGGCCGAGGCTGCCCCCGGGGTGATACCGCGCGAAATCCTCTTTCTGGAAGCCGCGCGCATCCAGGAGCACCATCGCGAGCGCATCGCCGAGGATGAGCATGGCGGTCGTGCTTGAGGTCGGCGCGAGATTCAGCGGGCAGGCCTCCTGCTCGACGCGGACATTGAGATGGACGTCGCTGTTTTGCGCGAGCGTGGATTTTTCATTGCCGCAAATGGAGATCACCTTCACATCGAAACGCGAAAGCGCGGACATGACGTTGAGCAATTCGTCCACCTCGCCGCTGTAGCTCAAAGCGAGAATCACGTCGCCATCGGCCACCACGCCGAGATCCCCGTGGAGGGCGTTCAAGGAATTCAGCACCACGGCGGGTGAGCCGGTACTGGTGAGCGTGGCTGCGATTTTCTCGCCGATGTGTCCCGACTTTCCCACGCCGAGCACCACGATCTTGCCCTTGTTCCCGACGCATTGCAGGATGAGTTCGATCGCCCGGGAAAATGAGTCATCGAGCCTGCGGCCCAGCTCCTGCGCCTCATGAATCTCGATTTCAAAAACCCGCTTTGCTTTTTCGATGTAATCCACTGTGCCCATTTAAAATACAATCACCGGGGTTATCGACTTAAAAAAATCCTACTCACTTTCCTCCTGCACCTTGAATTCGTGCAAAAGCTGCCCGAGGCGCTCGAGGGCGGTCTCCGCGTCCGGCCCATTGGCCTCGATCACGAAGGCGGAACCACAATCG
The DNA here is from genome assembly GCA_049692655.1 of Chthoniobacteraceae bacterium. GTDB lineage: Bacteria > Verrucomicrobiota > Verrucomicrobiia > Chthoniobacterales > Chthoniobacteraceae > DASZPK01. The sequence continues at coordinate 8,638 of JBAVPB010000370.1, forward strand.
AGATTGGCGCTCAAGACATCGAGAATGCTCGTCGCCGAAAAGGTCTCGTCGTTCTTCTTGATCATGACGGACGACTTGAACGTGCGGGCGCAACGGACGAATTCCGATGCGGGCCGTGCATGCAGGCCGAGCTTGTTTACGACAGTGACTTCAATTTGCATCGGGTTCACACTATCCGCGGGGTTTGCAGAACAGCAACAATTTCATTGCCGGAAAGCGTATTTTGGCAAATCATAAACGCACACAACCGTTTGGAACGGCTTTAACGATTCAACTTTGGAGGCAACATGAAAAAAGCATTGATGATCATCTCTCTTGCAGTGGTTGGCGGCTCGGTATGGGGCCAGGAACTTGTGGCGCCCCAGCATCGCGTGAGCCAGACCATTCCGTCGAAAAACGCGCCGAAAATCATTCCCACGCCCGCAGTGGACGGCGCGGTGCAAAAAGCAATCCGTTCCCGGAACCCGTTGCAAATGATCAATCCATTCGCGCCGCGCGAATACGGCAATGGCGCCGAGTGTGTTTACCACGACGAGAACGACAATTTCCAAAACAGGAACAACCACGACACCCACCCGAAAGGCATCCGGCTTTTTGCGTGGGCCTGGTAAGGAAAACTTCCTTTACGCCTCCGGGGCGGAGTGCCTTGGAGTTTGACCCGGTTTTTTGTCGATAAACTCACGCACCTTCACAGCCAAGGCCTTGGGGGAGAAAGGCTTGGCCATGAATGACGATTTTTCGTCCTGAAGCAGTTCGGAATCGTCAAAAGCGTGATCCGGGTAGCCGGAAGTGAACAGCACTTTTGTCTCGGGATACATCGCACGAATCCATAGCGCAAGATCCCTGCCCCCCATCTGCGGCATCACCACGTCGGTGATCACCAGGTCCAGCGGGCCACCGATGTTTGACTGCGCAATGTGGAAAGCCTCCTCTCCATTAGAGGCCTCGATCACCTTGTAGCCGAGTTTTTGCAAAACAGCGACAGCCAGTTTCCGGACATTTGGCTCGTCCTCCACCACAAGGATGGTTTCGTTGCCATGAGGGAGCGCGGCTGGTTCCACGCGCCCCGCCTCCGCTTCCTCCTCTGCCTCCACCCCGCCGAGATATATTTTAAAAGTGGTGCCTTTGTTGACCTCGCTATCGACGGTGATGAATCCGTCGCTCTGCTTGACAATGCCGTAGCAGGTCGCGAGGCCGAGACCTGTGCCGTGCCCGACGGGCTTCGTGGTGAAAAACGGCTCGAAAATCTGCGATTTTACCTGCTCCGACATGCCGATGCCGGTATCGGCGACACTGATCACCACATACTTGCCCGCGGATACGTTGGAATCGCCGTGAGGCACGACGACATTTTCCGTCTTGATCGTGAGTGTGCCGCCGTGGGGCATCGCATCCCGGGCATTGACGGCGAGATTGATGAGCACGTTCTCCAACTGGCCCGGATCCGCCTTCACGCAAGCGAGATCCTCACCCGGCTGCGTATCCAGCACAATGTCCTCGCCTATGAGGCGGCGCAGCATTTTTTCCACGTTTTTGAGGGCCGTGTTCAGATTGATCACCTGCGGCTGCAACACCTGCTGGCGGCTGAATGCGAGCAACTGGCCCGTGAGGGCGGTGGCACGCTCGGCCGCCTTGCCGATCTCCTCCACGCAGTCGCGGCGGGGATCGTTCGGATTGAAGGCATTGAGCACGATTTCGTTGTAGCCCGATATGACTGTCAAAAGGTTGTTAAAATCATGCGCGACACCACCGGCAAGCTTTCCGAACGCCTCCATTTTTTGCGACTGGAAGAACTGCACTTCGATCTGCTTCCGTTCGGTGATATCCTCCGCCAGCCCGACTATGCGATAGACATCGCCTGCGGCATTGTGGACCGGAAAAGCGCGGTCGTGAATCCAGCGGACTGTCTCATCGGGCCGGATGATCCGGTATATTTCATCATAAGTGCCCGCAGCCCGCTTCGACAGGGCCGCCTCCACGCGGCCACGATCCTCGGGATGCACAGTCTCGACAAACGACAGGGGATTTTTATGCGCGCTCTGGAGACTGCGTCCCCAGACTTTCTCGTATGCAGGGCTGATGTAGATGAGATTGGATTTATCCGGATGGTCCACCATCCAGAAAACCTCCTCGATATTTTCCGCGATCTGACGGAAACGCGCATCGCTTTCGCGCTGCGCCTCCTGGGTGTGCTTTTGCTCGGTGATATCGGTAAGCACGAGAAGCGCGGCAACGATTTTTTTCCCATCCCACACGGGCCCGATACGATAGGAATACCATGCGTGTTTGGATTTAGCGCTGGGAGCCTCCACTTCGCTGTGAATGATTTCACCGGTATCGAAAAGACCATCCAAACGGAGCCGGGCATCCGCCCTGTATTTTTCAGGCAGGATGCGGAACAGGTTTGCGCCGATGATTTGCTCGCGCCTGAATCCCTCCATCACCCGGTTGATGAAAAGGACGGTGCCCTCGCGATCCAGCGTCATGATGATATCGGGAATATTTTCCGCCATGGAACGCCAGCGGGCTTGCGATTCCCTGAGCGCCGTCTCCACATGCCTGCGCTCGGTGATATCCTGCACGACGCCGAACATCTTGAGTGGTTTCCCGGTCACCTCGTCATAAAGGATCTGCGATTCCTCGTGGACTATGCGCTCCCCGCCACCGGGCATAATAATGCGATGATCGATACTGTATTGAGTATGGTTTGCGATCGCCTCATCCACCGCAGTCTCCACCATCGCGCGATCTTCGGGATGCACCGCGCGGTAAAAATTTTCGTTTGAGACCTCGATCTGGCCGGGCTCATAGCCGAAAATGCGGAATACTTCATCCGACCACTGGAGCGGGTTTTTTTTGACATCGTCAAGATTGATAAGATCGATTTCCCAGCTCCCCACATGCAAGATGCGCTGTGCCGTGGCAAGATTTGCACGGCTGTCGAGCAAGTGTTCCTCAGCCTGCTTCCGTTCGGTGATATCGCGGGAAATAATGACGCCGCGCTCTTCGTTGGCGGAGGTCTTGAAGACCTGTCCCGAGCATTCCAGCCATCGCCATGTGCCATTTTTATGGCGGTAGCGGAAGGTGGCTGTCGCCGATGGCAATGAGAACTTGGAAAGAACATCAGGCAGATCGTCGGGATGCACGAGCTCGAAAGCATTGGTATTCAGCAGGTCGGCGGGCTCGTAACCAAGTACAGTAGAGTAATTCGGACTTACATACAGATAAACGCCCCGCAAATGCCCTTCATGCCCGAGTTCGCAAATCAAATCACGGGAATGCTCGATCAGCAACCTGTAGCGCTCTTCGTTCTCTTGGGCGGATGGGCTCATGAAATCAGGGTGATCACGTCCAAACGAAACCGGGAGGGCACGGTTGTACGCGCCCGGTATCCCTCATCGGTTATCCGGCAGTCAGGTCTTAAAAAATGATTAATCACAAAAGTTGGTCGCCCACATCTGTAGCAAACTCCAAGCCAATGTTGGACTTAGAACTGGCAGAGGGCGTATTTTTTAGCGTTTAAGGGCAAAATTGATTATTTTCATAAAATCAAAAAGAATCCCGTTCCGGCTTGATTTACCTTGATTTACCTTGATTTAGCTTGATAAGCCGATGTCGGCTCCCAGATTTCACTTTGCTCTCCCGACCGATCGATTGCCCCTCATTACCCCGGTTTTACTCTGTAGCGCCTGGACTGGGCTGGACTGGCCACGACCTTTTGGAAAATCGATTGGCCAGAGAAAGAATAGGTCTTATGGGACTGACAGGGCCTGTAAGCATATAATTTGTCACCATTTGTATAGCCGAATTGGGTTTTCCGGCTGGATTTCATTTTTACCTTGGATTTACCCTATAGGGGCTCATTGGATTAAAGGGGTAAATATTCTTCCGTGGGTCATGTGAATTTATCGATCTTCACTTCTTTATGCGCGATTCCTGAATTGGCTATGCTTTTGGTTTATTTGCCAAATCATGGCAGAAATCCGATATTAAAGCAAGAAAAAATATTAGTTCATTGTAATTTTTGAGAAAATTGTTAAATAAACTTTATCTATAGCAAAATACAAACGGTCTGCGGTTCCCGGAAGAGGAGAGAGAGCAGATCAATTCGCAGGAGTCGATTGCCCCTTGGCTGACTGGCTTTCGATCTCCTGAATGGCGACATCGATCCACCAGCGAAGATCATCCCCTACTTTGTCACGGGCGGCTTTCAATGCGGAGAGGGCGGGTGCGGGCTGGCGGGCAAGTGCGGCGACTGCCGCTTTGCGTTTTGCAAAATCCGGATCGGAAAGCTGCTGGATGAGGGCAGCAATCTGTTTCTCCTGATCGATTTTGACCTTGAATTTGGCGGTGACCTGCGCGCCTGTCTGCAATTCCGCGTCAACGGCAGTTGCCGACAACACATGAAGGCCGTTTGGGAGGGAATCAAGAGTGACGGTTTTCTCTTTGGTCAATTGCCATGGCCCAGCGTCGAGCCGCCAGCGGAATTGTATTTCCCCGGATGAGCCGGCGCCAAGACGCACCGTTGCGGAATCCCCATCCACCTTTTCCACGGCGACGGTTGCCTTTGGGAGCGGCGATTTTGGCGCGATCATCACCTGTTTTTCAAAGCCGGTTTTGAGGAATGCGTTGCCCTGCCTGTCGATCCAGACCCCGGTGATTTTGCGGCCATCGGCGAATGGATCCGGTTCGTCCTTCGCAAGCACTTCCACGCACGCCCCATAGCCGCATTTGTAGAGTTTCTCCTGCCATGTGAGCCAGCAGGCACCTTGATTGTCGGCGGCGACCGAGTCCGGGGTGGTGGTGATGCAACCTGGAGGCAGCTCTATTTTCGCCTGGGTGGGAAGTGTCATCCCGTTGTCGTATCTGTCCTGCAACTTCTCCTCGTGTTCCGTCTGCGCCCAATGGCCCTGCCCGTCGAGCAGCCATGTCTTTTCGCTGATGTTGACGCACAGCCGTCCGCTTTTACCAAAAAAGGGCCGTCCGATTGCGGCAGAATGATCGCCGCCGGGCTGGATATCGGCGCGCTTGAACTTTCGCCATGTGGCGCCATCGAACCAGGAAACCTCCCAATTCCGGGTAAGGAAGGTGATTTGCTTCAGATCAGCGGTGTACTCGGGCGCAAGATATGCCGGCGGGTCGCCCACAAATTCCGGCCGATCGTTTTCCAGGGACACATACGCCCTTTCGAGCGTGGGGAATACCTGCCATGTGCCAGCCTTGGAATCGAAAAACTCCGCCATGTCCGTATCATCCAGCGGGAGAAACCAGATGCGGCCTTTCGTGTCGGGAGCAATATCCGCCGGGTGTATTCCACCGATTTCAGGAGGGAACGGATGATCGACCCAATGCGCACCATCCCACTGGCTCAGGATTTTTTCCTTCCCTGAGAAAATCGTCCAGATCGCATCATTGGAATCAATTTTCCATACGTGCTTGAAACGCAATTCCGTGGCGCGTGCCTTGATGTCCGCCGACGGCTTTGGAGGCAGGTCCACTTTGCCGTGCCAGGGTTGCCCGCGACCGCCAAGTGCAACCAGGCTGCCATCCACAAGGCGGAAAACTTTCCATGCATCCTCGACAGGAAATCGATTCCTCCAATCGAGGCGCTCCGGCGGGCCATCCGGCCGGACATACCAAGGAGCCGAGCCAAACGTGCAGAGCAGGAAGTCCTTCCCGAAAGAAAGCACGGACGGACGGAAATTCTGGGACGAACCGGTATTTGCATCGGTATTATCGATCAGCCTGGTCCATTTGCCGTCGCGCCGCCGCCAGAGGAGATTGCGGAAGGTGTCATTCCCGCTGTTGGAAATGACGAACAGGTCGTCGCCCACGGAAAAAATCTTTTTCACCCAACGGAAAGCGCCCGGCTCCGCCTCGGGAAGAGGAGTCGCCTTCATGGTGTCGATATCCACCTCGAAGATGCCATCCATCAGGACGGAAACCCACATGTGCTTATCATCCTTACGATCGATGCAGGTGAAACGTTTGCCCTCGATGCCCTCGAAGGCTTCCTGTTGTTTGACATTGTCGCCATCGAAAACAAGGACACCCCGCAATGCGCCGCCCAGCATGGAACCGGCCCATGAATTCGACCATATCCAGACGCGCCCACGCCCATCCTCCGTGGCGTAGAGCGGATCGTAAGACGTGGCCCGGGCATTGGAATCGACAAGCTGCTCCGGCTTGATCGAGTACACGAGAGACAGCCCCCCTGCCCCATCGGCACGGTAGATGTCCGGCTTTGCATCGGTAATCCAGAGGCGGTTGTGCGAATCGGCAAAGAGCGGCGATTTCAACGTATTGCCCTGGACCTTTCCCGCGCATTGCCCGATCACGCGCGAGGTCGCGCCGGTATGGCTGCTCACCCCGATCAAATCACCGGGCAACTTCCAGACACAGGCGAGGCTTCCATCCTGCATTCGCGTGAAACGCAACGGCGCCGGTCCTGCATTGGTTTTATCATCTGCCGGAAAAGGAGACGGCACCACGCTCCATTCCTTGCCATTAAAAAGAAACAGCCTGCTGTTGATCGCCCAGACGACCCCCTCGCCATCCTGCGCGAGGTCTTTGAATGATTCCGGGCGCGGAGTTTGCGCAGAAACGGAAACGAGGGCAATGAGGAGGAACCAAATGAAAAATGACAAAGCCGGAAACCGGAAAGGGTGCGACCTGCGCTGCCGCACCGCCTCCGGACTCATCAAACCGTTTCCAACTATTTGCACTACCATGAGTAATGCACCTTGTAGGTGATGACTTTTTCCTCGTCGGGCTTGATCTGGACGCGGAACTCCATCTCCTGCGCATTTGTCTTCAAATACGGATCGGATTTTTCTGCGATGTCCCAATTTGTCCAGCGGTAGAGATGCTCGACCACGCGGACTTCGACAGCTTCTTTTTTATGGTTACGGATTTTGATTTCAAATGATTCATCCGCCCAGTGGTTTGCGTTATCCGTCTTGAAATCCGTGCGGCGGCGCTCGCCGGAAAGGTCGAAGGCATTGCCGGTATAGATGCGGATGGTCTCATCCTTCGGAGTGTGGTCGATGGTGTTTTCGCCGGTGAATTCAAGCTGCTTGTCGTCGTCCTGCTTGTAAAACCGGACGCGCCCCTTGGGCAGCGGCATGCCGAGATGATTCTCCTCCGTGTTCTTGAATTCGCGCATGACAGCTACTTTTGTATCGCTCTCGGTGCCAAATTCATCGTTGCGGCGCAGGTCGTTGCCCCGCCAGCGGTTCCAATCGACCTTCACCCCGTCATAGACGAAGATCCGTTCCGACTTCACGTTATTTGCACGGATAAACTCGACCTGTTTTGTCTCACGATCGCGCAACGTGGTGGCACGAGGGAGCGTGTACAGATGGTATTCGTCGAAGGCTTTTTCCGTGACCGGTGCTGCTCCTGACCGAAGCATTGCCGAGCCGGCGAATACCATGGTGTTCACCTCATTTTGGGGCTGAATCTTGTTTACGTCGCCTGCCATCAATTTGATTTTCGCATTCTCAAATGTCTTGCCGCTCTGGTTGTCCATGGTGACCCAGCCCACGATGTCGAGGAGGTCGCTATCTTCCCGCGCGACAACATTATAATCGGCGGACCATGACATCCCGCCAGTGACGTAGCAAAGCTCGGCATCGAACTTGCCGGGTTTGTCAGCATCGAGCTTCCACGAGATCACCGGCTTGAGGATGGTGTCGTCGCCAAGCGAAGGAAAAATCGGCTGGCCGGGAAGGCCGAACTGGATTTTGCCATCCACGTCGATGATCGGCTGGCTGAGGCCGCCATTGCCGTAGGCCATGCCCATTTGCGACTGGTAATACTGCTGTCCGTAACGCTGCATGGCCTCCTGCGAATGCGCCACGTAACCGCTGCGGATGATTTTTCCTTTTACGATCTGGTCGGGCTTGTCCTGCTGTTTCACCAGAAAATCGATCGTCTTCCCCTCAAAAAGCGATAGGAGCAGTTCCTGGGAGACGGGATCGTTACGGTAATTCTGCTCTAGGATTTGCAAGTTCAGTGCCCCGGAGGGATCGCGGAGGATGACCGAACTGGGTTCGAGATGGGCTGTGGTGTCATTAAATTTCACGTCGTTGACGCCTGCTTTCAAATCGAGCGGCACTGTGTCACGGACGACGGCGAAATTTTGATTATAAATGGTGAGCGCGGGATCCGCGGCAAAAACGGTGGATGAGAGCAATGCGAGGAGGAGGATTTTTTTCATAGAGGGGATGAAGGAGAAGACGGGAAAGCTTGAGGGTTTGCCCTGCCGAATGCGAATTATTTTCGTCCAACGCCTTGAGGGGCTGGTTGACAAGTGGACTACCTTTGTCAATAATTACAACCTCCCGTGATTACCCCTAATGAGTTAGCAGACTCGGCGTCCACATCATCCACCACAGCAGGAAGGGCCGACCTGCGCCAACAGAACATACGCGATGCGGTGATCCGCCTGGCTGGAAACTCCCAGGACGGCATCCAGAGTGCAGGCGCGCTACTCGCGCGGCTGGCCGGACGCAGCGCGCAAGAGGTGATGACCTACATGACGATCCCGTCCACGATCTCGGGCGGGCCGTCGATCTTCCAGGTGCGCATCGGCACCGGCGAAGTGGTCTCTGCTGGCGATGAAGCCGATTTCCTCGCGGCTTTTTACCAGCACAGCTATGAGGAACACATCAATTTCCTGAAAGAAGGGGGCGTGCTCCTTTACGATTCGGACAATGTGCAGCCGAACCTGGACGACAAGCGTTTCGTTTACATGGGCATCCCGATTACCGGGCTGACGGTCGAGGCACTCGGAGGAACAGCGAAGGACAAAGGGAAGAATATATTTGTACTCGGCCTTGTGACGAAGATTTTCGGCCTGGACGTGGAAAAGCTCAAGGGCTTGATCCGCGAAAAGTTTTACGGAAAAGACGAGAGCATCGTGAATACAGCGCTGATGGCTTTCCAAGCCGGCTACGCGTATCCCGTGGGAGACCTGCTCGCCACGCGCTACCATTTCGAACCTTCCCTGGAAACAGGCGGCCCGGCACAGCTCACGATGGATGGCAACCAGGCTATCGCTTACGGATTGATCGCAGGCGGTGTGCGCCACGGTGCAGCCTACCCGATCACGCCATGGTCCACGATCATGGAAATCCTGCGGAGTGAGTTTCCGAAATACGGCGGCTTATTTGTGCAATGTGAGGATGAACTGGGCGCGGTATCGATGGCGCTGGGTTTCTCGTATTCCGGCAATCTTGCGATCACCGGCAGCTCTGGCCCGGGCATTTCGTTGAAAACCGAGGCAATCGGATGGGCGTCGATGGCGGAGATCCCCTTGATTGTGGTGAACGTGCAGCGCGGTGGCCCGAGCACGGGTCTGCCGACCAATGTCGAGCAGAGCGACCTTTACCAGGCGATCTTCGGCGGACACGGCGACAGCCCGCGCGTGGTGCTGGCACCCTCGACGGTGGAGGATTGTTTCTACATGGCTATCGAGGCGGCACGCATTGCGCGGAAATACAGCACGCCGGTTTTCATCCTGAGCGATTCCTCGCTGGCGACGCGCATCCAGGCATTTGACGAGCCGGACCTGAAGAGCCTGATGGTCGATCCGAAGCCCGACCTCACCCCTCGCGCTGCGGAATTCAAACCCTATCCGCTGGACGGCATCACCCAACACGCGCCTCCGGGCACGAAGATGCTGGGCGGCAAATATCCCGTGGTCACCGGGCTCGAGCACGATGAACTGGGACACCCGACCGGCAGCCCAAGCCTGCACATGGCGATGACGGCAAAACGCCGCAACAAGCTGCAGCAGCTCGCCGCGGAAATCCCGGTGCCGGAAGTCTTCGGCGACCAGGAAGGCGAGGCGCTCGTGGTGGGATGGGGATCGACCTACGGCCCAATCCACGAAGCGGTGAACAGCGCACGCGAGCGCGGGGAGAATATTTCCGCACTGCACCTGCGCCACCTGAACCCGCTGCCGAACGGGCTTGAGAAAATTTTTGCGCGCTTCAAGCGCGTGATCGTTGCCGAGATGAATGACGAGGGTCTTTACGGCCATGGGCAGCTTGCGACGATCCTGCGGGCGCGCTATTGCGACCCGAAAATACGGAGCCTGACGAAGACAGACGGCCTGTCGTTCCGTGTAAAAGAAATCCTCGAAGGAGTTTTAAAATGAGCGCCACCGACACCATCCCAGCCACATCCCCCTCACCAGAAAAACTGACAAAGAAAGACCTCACAGCCGACCACCCCACCTGGTGCCCCGGCTGCGGCGACTTCGCCGTGCTGGCCGCATACTACAAAATGCTGGAGCGCCGGCAGCTCCCGCACGAAAGCATCGTGACCCTCGCGGGCATCGGATGCTCCTCGCGCTTCCCGTATTTCGTAAACAGCCACGGCGGGCATTTCATCCACGGGCGCGCGGTGCCGCTGGCATCCGGCGTAAGCCTGGCGAGGCCCGACCTGCATGTCTTCCTGTTTGGCGGCGACGGCGATGCCTTCTCAATCGGCGGCAACCATCTCGAGCATGGCGCGCGCAAGAACATCAATCTCACCTACGTGATTATGGACAACTTCGTCTATGGCCTGACAAAAAAGCAGACGTCGCCCACGTCTCCGATCGGCTATAAATCGAAGACCGACCCGACCGGGGCGGTGGACCAGCCGGTGAATCCGATCAAGAAACTGCTTGCAGCCGGAGCCACTTTTATTGCGCGCACGCATGCCACGCAGATCAATCACATGATCCAGACGATGGAGCGCGCGATGGACCACCAGGGGTTTTCCGTGGTCGAGTGCCTCTCCGAATGCGTCGAGTTTTATCCCGGCGCCTTCGATGCCGGAAATCCGCGCAAGGGCGGCGAATTCAAATTGATCGAGGAAAAAAAGTGGGACGGCACTCCTGAGGACGAACAGCGCCACGATACCACCGATGAAATCGCGGCCTACAAACTCGCGGACCTCCCCTTCCCCGGCATATTCGGTGTATTTTACGAGAGCGACCGCCCGACGAAAAACGCCCTTGAGAAAAAATGGATCGACGCTGCCCGCGCAAAGACCGGCGAAGCCAGCGATCTCCAGTTGTTGCAGAAGACGTTTGACCGGATGAAGTAGGCGCGCGGTTGCGCGGACTTTAGAGCACTTTCGCGTTAATTTGTCGCTCCCGGCGAGTCGCAGTAGGCGCCTCTCAACGAATGGCGCTGCGACAGATTAAACCGAAGATGCTCTAGGTGGTCAATTTTCAAGCTGTATAAGAGCCATTAGGAAATGTCTCTGTAAGAAGGGCTCTCTTTCGTCCCGATGGGACTTGCCGTTTTTCGCGGTATTGCAGGCGATAAATCGCCTGCCTATTATCGGACGTCCCCATGGGACTTGACGGTCGTTTTTCTCCTTCAGGGAAATTTGGCAGTAGCCCATCAGTCACCGGTGATACAGATCCACAAAAGCAACCAGTCCTGAAGGAGGACTGATGGGATTGCGACTCACTTATCCTAACGCATTAACATCAAAACCAACTGTCGAGTTGTGCGATGGTAAGTTCGTCGAGGCGCTTCACGGCAAAGTCAGCTGCGCCCAGCTCGGCGAGCGGGTGCGTGGTGGCGACGCCGACTACTTTCATACCGGCATTCCGCGCGGCCTGGATGCCGACATGGGCATCCTCGAATACGACACAGACTTTCGGGTCGCGATGGATTTTTGCCGCGGCTTTCAGGAAAACATCGGGGGCAGGCTTGCCTTGTGTGACATCCTCGGCAGAGACGATGTCCGCAAAATATTCCCGGAGGTGGATGATATCGAGGGAAGTCTCTATGTTCAGGCGATGCGTGGAGGAACCGACCACACAGGGGATGCCGGCATCCTTGAGCCGTTGCAGCCACTCTTTCACTCCCGGCAGCGGCGAGAGGCCGTGCTCTTTCACGACGTCGCGGTAAAGCGCCTCCTTGCGGAGCGAGATGCGGTTGATCTCGTCCACATCGTGCGACCAGTCGAGAAGTCCAGGAATGATGAATTCGTTTTTTCTTCCGAACCCCGCCTTGAAATGTCCCTCGGGGAGCGACTTTCCTATCTCCCGCGCGAGACGTTCCCAGCTCTCCTCGTGGTGGAAGGAGGAATCGATGACGACGCCATCCCAATCGAAGATCGCACCCCAAATGTGTGTCTGCTGGTTATTCAATGCGTTTGAGGGTGGGCAGCCCGTAGCTCTTCATCAATTGTGCGGATTCGGCCTCCACCTGCTTCGCGTCGAGATAGATCACCGTGGGGCTCTCCTCAAACTCGATCTTGTGGAAACCATTCACCGGATTTTTCACGGCCCTGTCCACATCGGCGATGCTGTTGAGCGGGATGTCGTTGATTTTTGAGATGACGAGTGAATTCAGATCCTCGTAACCGATGGTCGCCGGGGAAGGAAGCACCTGGCTGAGGAAAACAATCTTCCTGTGACCCTCCGGGAAAAGCTCGGATTGAAACTGGTCCATGTAAACAAATTTCTGAGGCGCTTTTTTATACCACTCCGCCCCCCACTCCTTGAGATACTGGCCGGTAAGCTCCTGAAGCACCAAGCCACCGAGCACGATGTACTTTGGTGGCCGACCGATCGTGTATGGCTCGATCACATAATCCTCCACGGGGCGGTGCGACAGAGTCACATCCACCACGCTCTGCACACCCTTGCGAAGGATTTTGAACTTCACGACATCGCCATCGAAATTATCCGTGGAAATGAAGTTCGACAGTGCGATTTTTCCGTATTGAGGGTCGGCGTAGTTGCCATCCTGATCGATTGCCTTGTCCCCGATTGCCAGCAGCACGTCGCCGACCTGCAAGCCCGCCTTGTCCCCCGGGCCATGCCTCAGCACATCCGTGACATAGACACCGCCAGTCTCGTCGCTTTTCAATCCTACATAGCGGCGCAACTGCGGATCGCGCATCGGTGCAAAAGCGACGCCCGTGCGGGGGAAGCCCCGGTATTCCTTCTTTGCAGCATCGGTGAGGAAGTGCTGTATGACCGGAGTGGGAATCAAATCCACATTCTGCGTGCGCGCATCGTAGCGCATGAGGATACCGATGAGCTTGTTGTCCTTCACCACAGGCACGGTGAAGCTGCTGTCGCGGTATTGGAGCGAGGAGGTGATCTGGTAAATGAGCAGCGCAGTGTCATCGATCGGGTAGCGCGAAACCTCGACATTTGTCACCAGGCCGGCAGTGCCGAGCAGGGCGCCCGTGTCTTCCAACTGCCATGCGGAAACGTGGTCGCCGACATGCGCCTCGGTAAGTTCCAAAGGCTTGATCCCGTTGAGGAATTTGTCATCGACGGGTTTCAAGATCGCGAGATTTGCCTCGTAATCGACCACCTCCACGGAGGCGACTGTCTTCTCGCCGGAGGCGGCTTTCTCCAGTTCAACATAGTTCGCATTGGCGACAAGCTCAGCGGTGACCAGCACGCGATTGTTCGCGAGCACGGAACCGAGGGCATGGCGGGAAAATGGCGCCTTCTTGCTCCATGGGCGGATGAAATCGTAGGCTTGGTTGGTCACGTTGACGCGCACCACCTGCACGGGTTTATCCGCGGTGGCCACAGTCTTGGCGGGAGCCACGGCCTTGGCTGGAGTCTCCTTTGCCACGCACAGGGAAGCTACGGAAACCAGAAGAAGGGTAACAAGGGAAAAAGCACGCATGGGAGAGGAGTGTTTTGGGATTTGAGGAATGCTCATGCTGTTTGTTTTCGTAAATGACGCGCTCAATTGACCGCCTCGCTCAGGTTTTGTTCGCTCAGGACATTGTAGCGGGACATGATCCTCTGCCGGGCGGCCTCCACTTCCTGGCGCTCAAGCACGATGGGACGCATGGAGCCGATCGTCTTAATCACGTATTGGTCGGATGGCTTTGCCAGGGCTGCGGCGAGATCGTCCAGCGTCTTGATCTTTACGCCGTTGACTTCATCAACGATGGCGTCCTTGAATCCTCCAAGGTAGGAGTTGATCTGGTCCGGGAGAATGCCGCTGAGGACGATCACCTCCGGGTGTTCCTTGTAAATTTCGTCCTCGATGAAATAATCGTAAAAATAGCGCACACGCAGGTTGTCGATGCCGTTCGCGCCGATGAAATCGCGGCTGAGCGGCTGAAACAAAAGACCGCCGAAAAGCACGTAACGGGGACGCACGTCGTAGGCACTGGCCTGCATGCCGTAAGGCCACGCCGCATTGAGCGTAACGGTCACATCCATTTCCTTTTTGTCGCGCAGGATGTGCAGCTTTACGTCGTCCCCCTTGAATTTCCGCTCCACGATCTCGGCCATCTGCACGCGCTGTCCGTCGAGATCGACAAAAGCATCGCTGGCGATGGCATGCCCATCGATGCTGAGCAGGACGTCGCCGGTCTTCAAGACCCCGGCGGAACAGCCCGCGGAGGCGACACTGCTTACAAATACGCCGGTATCATCATCAGCAAGCCCGAGCGCGCGGCGCATGGCGGGGTTTTGCAGATTGAAGGTCGTGACGGAGAGATCCATGTATTTGTCGTAATGCCCGTCCTCAATGTCCTTGAGGAAACGCAGGACGACTGGTGTGGGGATCATGTAACCGGTATTCTGGGCCACGTCGCCGCTGTAGCCTTGAAATGCCACGCCGATGACCTTGCCATCCTGCAATACGGGGCCGCCACTGTTGCCGGGATTGATCGGCGCGGAGGTCTGGATCGTGAGGTGGGAATCGACGCCGGAGTGCGTGTATGTCTGGAAATCGATGCGCGATACGATGCCATTCGTCACGGACATGCGTTCGCCACCAATGGGGTAACCGTAAACGGTGACCGTTGATTCAATTTCCGGGATGCCACCGAATTGCAGGGGGACGGTGCTTTTGAAAAAGCTGTCGGCCTCTTCGATTTTCAGCACGGCCAGATCGCAGTCGTGGCCGACAAACTGCACATGGGCCACGTATTTGCGAGGGTCGTTGTCCTTTTCCACGCTGATGAAGCGCGCATTGCTGATCACATGCGCATTGGTCAGGATGCGCTGGCCGTCGATGACGAAGCCGGCACCGACTCCGCCGCCGATATTACCGGGAACCCACGGGACTTTGTAATTCGCGTCCTGCGAGGTAACGGTGATGCGGACCAGGCTTTTGCGGACTTCCGCAGCGGGCGTGACGGCTTGGGTGGATGTGGTGAGGGCTAAACAGACGAGGAGGGTATTCCAAAGAAAGCTACGCATGAGTGATGAGTAGATTACTGCAACTTCCCATCCTGTAAAGTGAGATGTAAAACCGTGCAGCCATCTCCCCCCACCCTGCAAAGGCAAAGGGGAAGCGGGTTGCGGCATTTTTCGTCCAACTCAGACGTTGAAGCGAAACTCGACCACGTCGCCATCCTGTACGACGTATTCCTTGCCCTCGATGCGGAGTTTGCCGGCTTCGCGGGCCTTCGCGTTCGAACCGAGGCGGATGAGATCGTCGAAATGGACGATTTCCGCCGCGATGAAGCCGCGTTCAAAATCGGTGTGGATGACGCCTGCTGCGGCCGGGGCCTTGTCGCCGGCGTTGATCGTCCATGCGCGTGTCTCCTGCTCGCCGGTGGTGAGATAGGTGCGGAGGCCGAGCAAGTGATACACGGCGCGGATGAGCGAGCCGACACCGCTGTCGCTCACGCCGAGATCGAGCAGAAATTCCTTTGCCTCCTCGTCGGTGAGGTCAACCAACTCGCTCTCGATCTGCGCGCTGATGACCACCGCCTCGGTGGCGAGGTGCGTGCGGACATAATCCTGCACGGCTTTCACATAGCGCGCGGAGGGATGTATCTCGACGGTGTCTCGTGGCAGGCCGCCCTCCTGCTCCTGCGCGGCGTCCATCTCGGCGGCGATATGCGCCAGGTCGGCCTCGCCCACATTGCACGCAAAGATCGTGGGCTTTGCCGTGAGCAAAAAGAAATCGCGGGCGATTTTTGATTCCTCATCGCTCAAGGTGAGCGTGATGAATGGCTTCCCAGAATCGAGATGCGGCAGGATTTTTTCGATCACGGCCATCTCCGCCTTGGCAACCTTATCGCCGGAGCGCAGGCTTTTCGTCAGGCGCTCGGCGCGCTTCTGGAGTGTGGCGAGATCGCAGAGGATAAGCTCCGTGGTGATCACCTCGATGTCGCGGATCGGGTCAATGGAGCCGCTGACGTGATGGATGTCGTCGTTCTCAAAACAACGGACGACCTGCACGATGGCATTTACCTCGCGGATGTGGCTGTGAAACTGATTGCCGAGACCTTCGCCCTGGCTGGCGCCTTTGACGAGACCGGCGATATCGACGAATTCAATCGCGGCAGGGACGAGTTTTTTTGAACTGGAAAGTTTTGAGAGCGCCGCAAGCCGGGGATCGGGCACGGTGACGATGCCCTGGTTCGGATCGATGGTGCAAAATGGATAATTCGCCGCCACCGCTTTCCGGGTACGCGTGACTGCGTTAAAAAGGGTGGATTTTCCGACGTTTGGTAAACCTACAATGCCTGCGCTTAACATAAGGCGCGAACCATAGCGGAGTTTTCCCGCAGCCGCACAGAAAATTATACAGGTTTGTCGGGATTTTGCGTACCGGCCTTCAAATCATCGATCCAATAGGCGTGTGTCATCACCCACGCCCAATAGAGAGGAAGCATGAGGAGACCCAGACCCATGGTCGCGGTGGCGGCGAGGCTGCACCAGAAAATAGCGAACAAAGCGCCAGCCCCATAGAGCCAGCCCATGACTTTGTGCCCCTTGTAATAATGTCCCGCGCCGGGAACGATGCTGAGCAGACATGCAGTGAGATCCACAGGGCTGGTGGCGGTGGTGCGGTGGCGGTAACCTTTTACCCAATCGCAACGGCTGCATTCATTGGGCGACTCAAGAAGTGGCGAATCGCACAGGGGGCATTTCTCCACTTCAGTTTTTGGCTGTTCTGGCTCGGTCGTTGACATCATGACAAATCTCCTTCACATGTTTGTTCAACCCGTGGTTCCCTTATCTGGTATTATACTAGTCCGGGAGTAGTGTTGAATCAATACCGAATATTTCGTTTCCATTTACTATGCTGGCCGTAAGAAAAATCACAGGATATCTGGATGGTTACCTGAAAACCGCCACTATCGCCGACTGGGCGCACGCGATGAACGGGCTGCAGGTTGAAAACAGTGGCAAAGTGACAAAAATCGGCGCAGCAGTGGATGCCTGCGAGTTTTCGATCAAGGAGGCGGCGGCGCGGGGTGTCGATTTTTTGATCGTGCATCACGGATTATTCTGGGGCGGCACGAAACCGCTGACCGGGGGCCACTACCGCAAAATCAAGACGGCGCTTGATCATGATATCGCGATTTACAGCGCCCATCTCCCGCTGGATGTGCATCCCGTGGAAGGGAATAATGCGCTGCTCTGCAAGGCGCTGGGCTTTAAAAAAAAGGAGCCGTTCTTTTTTGAAAAGGGGCAGTTCATCGGTTTCAAGGCCGCTGTGTCCATGGATCGCGATGCACTGCTGCGGCGGCTCGAAAAAATACTCGGCTCGCCTGTAAAGCTCTCCCCGGGAGGCCCGCAAAAGACGGCGCGGATCGGCGTGGTGACAGGCGGCGCGGGCCGCGAAGTCCAAATAGCGAAGAATGAAGGCGTGGACACCTTCATCACCGGCGAAGGCCCCCACGATTCCTACCTGAATGCAGAGGAACTGGGTGTGAATCTGATCTATGGAGGGCATTACGCCACGGAAACCTTCGGCGTGAAAGCCATGGCGGCCCATCTTTCCCGGCGTTTCAAATTGCCATGGGAGTTCATCGATCACCCCACCGGGTTGTAAGATGCAAAGCCAGGAGCCAGAAAAGATAACACGCGCGTTTTTCGAGCGCGATCCCCTCACCTGCGCCGCGGAACTCATCGGCTGCGAACTCACATGGGACGGCTGTTCCGGCATCATCGTCGAAACCGAGGCCTACTCCGTGAAGGACGACGAGGCATGCCACACCTTCGCGCGAAAAGGGGCGCGGGAATTTGTCTCCACCCACCAGGCGGGAGCGGCGTATATTTATTTGAACTACGGCGTACACTGGCTGCTGAACGTGCTGGTAAAAGGCGGCAGCGAGGATGGCTTTGTGCTTTTCCGTGCGCTCGAGCCTGTCAACGGCATTGCGCGCATGCGACGGCGCAGGCTGCTGGAAGATACCGGCGCGCTCTGCTCGGGACCGGGCAAACTCTCGGAGGCGTTCGGCGTGCGCGGTAGTGACCACGGCATCGACCTGTGCGAAAACGCGAAACGGGGATTTCTACCTCGCCCGAAACCGGTGGAAGTGGTTTCGGATATCCGCATCGGCATTTCCAAGGCGGCGCACCTGCCGTGGCGGTTTCTGTTGAAGGACAGCCCTTTTGCCAGCAAGCAGGCGGGCACGGTGGAAAAAATAAAGGCCAGATCGAAACAAGTCCGATCCGGCCTTTAAATTGGTGATGAACAGCCTACTTGGAGTAGCCTTTCGACGCCGTGGAAGACGTCGTGGAAGCTGCTTCCTTGTGCGCACATGCGCCCAAGCTCAGAACTGCAACTGTCATCGCGATAACTGTAAAAAATTTCAACATTTGAATCTCACATCCTTTCCGTGCTGGTTGCACATCGCCATTTACGATTGTTTCCAAAAACAAACAACGCTTTTTTGATGGCGATTTATTATCAATCGATAATGACCTCAATTCCGGCCTTGACGAGATCGTAAAGTTCCACCACATCCGCATTCCTCATCCTCACGCACCCGTGGCTGGTGGGACGCCCGATATCCGCCTCGTGGTTGGTGCCGTGGATGTAGATATACCGGTCATGCGTCCCGGCATTCTGCTCCTCCAGGCCGTGCAGCCAGAGGATCCGCGTCTGCACATGGTCGTCGGGTTGCTCCTCCGAGCCAAATTTCCCCGTGGGCACGCGGCTTTTGAAAATCGCGCCATGCGCCGCACCATCCCCGATCATGTCCGAGACGCAAAACCGCCCCGTCGGCGTCTTAAAGCTGCCCGGCTCCGTGCCGGTCCCGTATGCCGAGGTGGATACTGGAAAACTGCGCACGATTTCCGCCCCTTCCAGCAGGTCGAGATGCTGCCCGGAAACACTGATGCGAATTTTTCGGTCTGGGGATTGCATAATTTCCGGGAGAATATACAGTGTCCCTCCCTTTTTTGAATGAGTATTTATGAGTAAGAACTATCACGTCGCCATCGCAGGCGCCACTGGCGCTGTCGGAGTAGAGATGATCCGCACACTGGAAAAACGCAATTTTCCCGTGGGCAAACTCACGCTGCTCGCCTCCGCCCGCTCTGCCGGCAAGGAAGCGGAATTCCGTGGCAAAAAGATCGTGATCGAGGAACTGACCGAGGATTCTTTCAAAGGCGTCGATATCGCGCTTTTCAGCGCCGGAGGCTCCATTTCGCTGAAATACATCCCGTTTGCCGTGCAGGCCGGGGCGGTCGTGGTGGATAATTCCTCCGCATACCGCATGGATGAAACCGTGCCGCTCGTCGTCCCCGAGGTCAATGGCGACGACGTCCGCAAAAATCGCGGCATCATTGCAAACCCGAATTGCACCACCGCCGTCACCCTCATGGCGCTCTACCCGCTGCATCGCGAGTTCGGCGTGAAGCGCATCTTTGCCGCCAGCTACCAGGCCGTGAGCGGCACCGGCGCGCAGGCCATCGAGGAATTGCGCAACCAGGTGAACGACCTCGTCGCAAACCGCGATATCACCAAGAAAGTTTACCCGCACCAGATCGCATTCAACGTGATCCCGCACGTCGATTCTTTCCTCGACACCGGCTACACCAGGGAGGAAATGAAAATGCAGGGCGAAGGCCGCCGCATCATGCACCACCCCACCTTCAAGGCATCCGTCACCTGCGTGCGCGTCCCGGTTTACCGCGCCCACTCGGTCGCCGTGAATGCGGAATTTGAAAAGCCCGTCTCCGTGGAAAAAGCGCGGCAGATCCTCTCGCACTCACCCGGCATCAAGCTCGTGGACGACCCCGCCCACAATCTCTACCCGCTCCCGCTGAATTGCGCCGGGGAGGACGATTGCCAGGTCGGCCGCATCCGGCTTGATTGCGCGTTGGATAACGGTCTCTCCTTCTGGGTCAGCGGCGACCAGCTCCTCAAAGGCGCTGCGCTCAACGCCGTCCAGATCGCCGAGTTGATCTGACAATTCCGATGCAACCACCCGAGGCTTCGATTCGTAAGATGAAAAGCCGCGCGGTTCAAAACGAATACGCTCGATTCCCGACGGGCCATCCTCGCACGCTCCGTGCGCAACCATGAAATATTCGCGCTACCTGCTGGCCCTCTTCTTCACCCTCGCAGGCGCGAATCATTTTCTACACCCCGCCCCCTACCTCTCGATCATGCCCCCTTGGGTCCCCTTCCCCGCGCTTGCAAACTGGATCAGCGGCGCGGCGGAAATCGCAGGCGGCCTCGGAGTTCTCATCACACCGTTGCGAACCGCTGCCGCATGGGGCCTCATTCTGCTCCTGGTTGCTGTCTTCCCCGCCAATATCCATATGGCCTTGCAAGGAGGCGCGGTCTGCCACATCCCAAGCTGGATCTTATGGGCGCGGCTTCCCCTGCAATTCGTGTTTGCAGCATGGGTTTACTTTTCCTGCCTTGGAAGTAACAGCCGCGACCGGCTGTCGCACGCACCCACTCCGATCTCCTAGGGGTGAAGCGCAATCCATTGATCAATCTTCGCGCCCGCGCCTTTGAATATTTCATCGCGCACAGTCCCGTTGCTTCCCCCGCCACCCATCGGGATCTCGATAATAAACTCGCCGCTTTTCGCATCCACCACAGCCATGTTCGGCGCAAAGCCGCCCTCTTCCGGACTGTTAAACCCCTGTTTTACAGACCGCGGCACTATTTGAAGCTCCGTCTCATGGTGTATGAAAACGAGCACGAGTGTCGTGTTGAAAGCCTGGTAAAAATGCACGAGCGCCGCCTGGCTGCCGATGGACCGGTTGCTGAAACTTCTCCCGAAAAGCTGGTCCCACACCATGATAAAGCCGAGCGGCTTCTTGTCAGCCACCGCCTTCGCCCTGGCTTCGGCGAATTGGGAAAGGCCAAACGCATCCCCGGGCTGGAGCTCGAGAGGCGGCGCGCTTTTCGCCGCCTCGATGGCATCGGAAAAATGATCCGTCACCACCGGCGGTGGAATCACCCCCTGGCCGGCACGCGCTCCGTCATTTTTTGAAAGCGCCCCCTGATCCTGCAGAAGCTGCAAATGCCCCTTCGCTGCGGCAACCATCTCCGGGGTCGCAAGCAGCGACGGGGAACGCAGCGCGCGGATCAATGCCGGGGGCGCGCCATCGGAAACCAAATCCGCTTCCTCTTGTGCCGACAGCGGCTGGAGCAGCTTTCGCCGGGCCGCGTTATCCAGTATGTATTGCTGCTGCTCCCCGTTGCGCACAAGCAGGGAGATCTCCTTGAAAGTCATCGGGGCCGCCGCACGCACGGAAATCGCCACTCCGAAAAACAAAACCACGACCATCAAAGCTCTCCAGTTCATAAATTTGGGACCGCATTGTTGTTAGGCCAGGGCGCTCGCTTTGTAAAATTTCTTTTCAACGTGCCCGCTCTACCGCCTCCGCCGTCTCGCCCCCATCACCAGCCCCAGCCCGCCAAGTGCGAGCAACGCATAAACCGATGGCTCCGGGATCGCCGTCAGCACCACATCATCCCCGCCGATCGTAGAGTTATCCGCCTCAAATCCCGTGTAGCTGATCACCCACCCCTGGCCGTCCAGCGTGAAAGTCCCCACCCCATCCCCACCCACCAGGTTCGTCGCACTGTAATCAATCGTCACGAAATTCACCCCGTCCAGAGTCACCTCCGCAAACCTGCCGCTGCTCACATCCGTGCCATCGCTCAGGTGCAGGATGAAGTAGTTATCCAGCGTGGAATTACTCGCCCCGGGCGTGTAGGGATTCCCCGTGGTAGCAAGGCCACCCGCCGGCAGCGGCCCCGTCACGTTCAATTGCAAAATCGCACTCGTCGAGTCCAGCGATACCACAGTCTGCCCACTTCCCGACCCCGTAAGTATCGTCTGGCCGTAATCCGTGCCCGCGATGGGGTGGTTCCCCGTCCCGGTGTAACTCCCCCCGCCAGGCACCACGATCTGCTCCATGTAAGTAGCGCTCCCGGTCAATGTGAGCGACGTCATCGTGTTCGTCCCCGGCGCATCTCCCGCCGTCACCTTGCCTCCCGCGGTCACCGTCACCACGCCGCTGTGCAATGTCCCGCCGAGCACGCCCCCATTGTTCACGGTCACATTCGATGTCGTGCCGCTTCCGTTTAATGTGCCCGTGGTCACTGTCGCCGCCGAGGTGATCGAGCCATTCACGGTAAGCTCACCGGCGGTGATCGTAGTAGGGCCGGTATAGGTATTGACGCCAGTGATGATCGTCTGCCCCGCGCCGGTCTGGTTCACCGCCACCGCGCCGGTGATATCAGGCGCAAAGGTGCTGGTGCCGCCGGCTAATGTCGTGAAATTCACGATCGCCGTTCCAGACCCGCTGGTCACATCAGCCACATCCAGCGTGCCGCCGGAGAAATTCAGCGTGCCTTGCGATCCCGCCCGGTCGCCGAGAGTGATCGTGCCAACGCCGCTATCCACGGTGACGACACCGCCGGAGATATTCAAGGTGCCGCTGCCAGTCACGCCCACCACGACGTTGAGGGAGGTGTCCCAGGTGCCGCCGCTTACCGTCACGGTGCCGACGCCGGTGGTACCGTTCCCGTAATAACCGCCGATGAACGCCTGTAAATCGCTGATATGCCCGCCCGTCAGGTTCAAGGTGCCGCTCCCGCTGTAGCCGACAAAGAGCTGGTTGGCGGTGTTCCAAGTGCCGCTGCTCACCGTCGCGGTGCCGGCGCCGGTGTCATTGGTGTCCGTGTAATAACCGCCGAGCGTCGCTGTGTCATCGCTCACATACCCGCCCGTGACGTTCAACGTGCCACTCCCGTTATAGCCGTAATACGCCGCGCCTGCCACGCTGAACGTCCCGCTGGAGACATTGGCGACGCCGACGCCGAGGCTGGAACCCGGGCCGGTGACCCCGAATATGGTGGGGGCGTTGGGATCGGTCCCGGTGACCAGGCCGCCGGTCACGTTGAGCGTCCCGGTGCCACTGTTACCGATGCGGAAATAATCCGCCGAGAGGGTGCCGCTGGAGACATTCACCGTACCGGTGGTGCCGGAGGCGATGTACACGACGTCCGTCTCGATCACGGAACCGCCTTGGATGTTCAGCACGCCCGTGCCGCCACCCCCCACGGCGATGTAGTTACTGTCGTTCCACACGCCGCCGCTGATCGTTGCCGTGCCGCTCGAGCCCTGGGAAGAGCCGATGGACCCACCGATGCTGTCGAGAGTTCCGCCGGTCATGTTCAAGATGCCCGCCCCATCCGAGCCGATGTATAAGCTGCCGTTAACCATCAAAGTGCCGCTGTTGATGATCAGCGTGCCGGTGGAGGATGTGCCCACAGCGACCCAGAAAGAGGGGGCTTCCACGTAGGCATTATTGGTGATGATTACCGTGCCGGTATCATTGCCATTGTAATGGGCTATGGTAAACTGCCCCGACGAGCTGTTGGAGTTGTTCAGGTTGAAGGTGCCGCCGTCGAATTTGAGCGTGGTGCCCTCGTCCACACTCGTAAGGCCGGAGTAATTGTCGCTCCCGCTATAAACAAACGTGCCACCGCTCAGGTAATTCACCGAGATGTTGGAATTCACGCTTCCGACGATCTGCGGCGCGAAGCTGTTCGCATAAATATTGATGGTTGCCGTTCCAGCCCCGGCAGTCACATCGGCGGCATTGATCGTGCCGCCGGAGAAATTCAGCACGCCAGTGCCCAGGGCGCTGTCGCCGAGGTAAATCGTGCCGAGGCCGCCATTCACTGTGACCACGCCGCCGGAGATATTCAGCGTGCCCTGACCGGTCTCGCCCAGCACTAGATAGACGTCGTTGTTCCAGGTGCCGCTGCTCACCGTTGCGGTGCCGACGCCGGTGGTGCCGGTGTCCCACGGACGACCGCCAAGGAACGCCTTGTTATCGCTCACATAACCGCCCGTGAGGTTCAATGTGCCGTTGCCATCGTTGCCGTAATACGCCACGCCCGCCAGGTTGAACGTCCCGCTGGAGACATTGACGACGCCGGTGCCGGGGCCGTAACTGGGAGGGGAAATCCCGATCAAGTTGTCGCTGTTGGGATCGGTCCCGGTGACCAGGCCGCCAGTCACATTGAGCGTGCCGGAGCCGCTGTAGCCGATGGTGAAATTATCCGCCGAAAGCGTGCCGCTGGAGACATTCACCGTACCGGCATAATGCAAATTGAGGCCGATACTGACAGTTCCCGCCTCGTTCACTGCACCACCCTGGATGTTCAGGACCCCGGTCCCACTATAGCCTACCAGGAAGGCTGAGCCGTCGTTCCATGTGCCGCCGGAGATGGTCGCTGTGCCGGTGCTTCCGCCGCCTATAGTCACTCTATTGCTGTCAATCGTCCCGCCAGTCATGTTCAAGGTGCCGGTCCCTAGCTGGCCGATGGTTAAATCCGAATCCGTGATCAGCGTACCGCTGTCGATGCTCAGCGTGCCGCTGCTGCCCACACCTTCGCCAACCTCCAAACTTCCGGCATGCACATGCGCATTGTTGGTGATGATTACCACGCCGGTACTATTGGTCTGATCGCCGACGTCAATCTGCCGGCTGGCCAGGGTGTCCAGGTTGAAGGTGCCGCTGCTGAATTCCAGCGTGGTGCCGTTGTCCACACTCATACCGCCGGAGTAATTGTCGCTCCCGCTGTAAGCAAACGTGCCGCCGCTCAGGTAATCCACCTCGATGCTGGCATCCACGCCGCCGACGATCTGCGGCGCGAAACTGTTCGTGTAAATATTCACGGTTGCAAAGCTGTTGCTGCCCCCACTGGTCACCTGTGCGAAATTCAAGGTGCCGCCGTAGTAATTCAGAATCCCCTGCCCGCCGCTGAAGGAATCCACCCCATCCCCCGCCCCCCCCAGCACCAGGGCTCCAGTGCCACTGTCGATCGTGAACACGCTTCCGGCGTATATGG
>JBAVPB010000371.1:0-11515 GCA_049692655.1 Chthoniobacteraceae bacterium
TTCGCCATTAGTGATTCATCCTCTCACTTTGGCAAAAAACTGATAAACTGGCAAGATTTATTTTACTAATTCGTAATCTTTGTGCATATTTTATATTATCATACAGGTTCGCAGGTATCACAATCCAAGGGCAAAAGATGTATAGAACCGGCCAGAACATTGGCTGTTTTTCGTCATTCGGTTTTCTACAAAAAGATACCAAGTCAGTTTTCGAAAAAAATTTACTCTGGGATTTACGATTTTTTGGCCCTGCTGGAATGATTGGTATGGTGGTTGCTAATGGAGTCAATCGTTCACGCGGACTGTAAAAACACTTAAAAGCAGCCCGGTTGGAGGGAGAACGTTGAAGGGATTCGGGGGGATTCGTTCTAGGGGACCAACCGGGCTGCGAGTCCGCGGGACTAAATACGCATATGCTGTGCGTTTTGTGTTTCTGCTGCATACAAGTAGAAGCATTCCATCACATAGTGAGCTGTATGGAATCTGTCTCTGCGTATGGCCCGGCTTTGCCGCGCTACAATCCGCGTCACCAAATGAAAATCCCCCTTCTTTCGTTCGTTGCTGGCGCAGCCTTCACCTTGTCGATCTTTGCCAGCACCGATTCGCCGGAAATCAGCGTTGTCGATGCGAAGAGCACTGGTGCCGTAACCTACACCGAGTCGCTTGACGGGGCCGAAAAAGAGATCATCAACCACTACGGCAACGGCGCTGTGGAGCCTTACATTTGGAACAAAAAAACACCGACGGGCAATGGTTTACTGTCTTTCGGCGACTCGAAAGCTCCCGGCGTCCGGTACCTCCGGGTCGGATTCGCAAACCCGGTAACCATCGGATCGATCCTCGCACGGGGCGGAGGATCGGTGAGCGTGCTCAAGCCGGGGGCGGCCCTTCCCGGAAACGTGAGCGACGATTCCCAATGGATCCCGGCCGAGCGGCTCAACAAGGGAAAACTTTCGAAGGAGGAGGCGGAAAAAGATGATGAAGTCGTCTGGACACTCCCTCAAACCGTGATCACACAGGCGATCCGCTTCACCCACACCGCACGCCCGACCGACCGGAGCTATGCGGGCGCATTCTGCGGGGCAGCCCTGCTTACGGACCGCTGGGCGAATCTCGCACCGCAGGCGCTTGCTTCCGCGAGCGCCTCGGACCAAAACGCATTCCGCCTCAACGACGAGAGCGCGGATGGGGGCTGGTCGGGCTGGGCAAACATCAAGGAAGACGGAGACAGGCCGAAGACGATCGCCGATGCCCCGGAATGGACGATGCTCACATGGCCGCGGCCCGTGACGCTCGGGGGAATCGCGCTGATCGGGAACCAATTCGGTGCAGCTGAAATCCAGACCTACACCGGACCAGAGACAAAGCATCCCCGGGAGGCGGCGGAGGGCGACTGGAAGACAATCCGGACTCTCTCCGGCGTGATGCCTCAGTACCCTTCCCAGTTTGATCTCCTGCCGGTCGCCTTCGATTCGCCGGTAACGACGCGTGCTCTTCGCATCCGGTTCACGGCGGTATTCGACGCGGCGCACAGCCACCCCCACATGCAGGGAAGAACAGCCAACGGCAAACGAGTATCGCTTGGGGAATGGATGGCCTTGCAATCGCTCAACACCGCCGCCCTTGAAACCGCGCTCCTGCCAGCTGAAAAGGCAGTCGCGAGCCATGCGCCCATCCCCGTCAATTTCACGATGCCCGACGCTGGCGAGGTGACGCTGGTGATCGAGGATGCCACAGGAAAACGCATCCGCAATCTCATCTCGCAGACTCCGTTTCCGAAAGGAAAGAACACCGTGTGGTGGGACGGCACCGATGACCTGGGCCGCGATCCGGCAGCCCCGGCCCACGGCATCTACTTCATCCCGCCGGAATTTGTCGCCCCCGGTTCCTATACCGTGCGCGGGCTCTGGCACAAACCGCTGGATCTCCGCTACGAATTTGCCGTTTACAGCCCAGGCGATCCGCCATGGCCAACCTCCGACGGCTCCGGAGGCTGGATGACCAATCACACCCCGGCCTCGTGTGCCGTCCTCATCCCCGGGGAGAAAGCTCCCGGGGGCCAGCCGCTCATCGGCATCGGCGCGTACGTAAGCGAGGGAGGTTCGGCGTTTTCGTGGGTGAATCTTGAGGGAAAGAAAATCGGCGGGCGGGGCTGGATAGGCGGGGTCTGGACCGGGGCCCAATACCTTGCGGCCGATTCCGGGCCCGATGCGGAGACGAACGTGGCCACCTACGTCGGCTCAGTCTTTGAGGGGAACAAGAAGTATGGCGTCAATGGCAAGATCGAGGTCCGGCTTACCAAGCTCACCAATCTCATTCCCGCAGGTGACAAGCCGGTGCTTAAAGAGCAACTCCTTCTTGATCCCGTTCCTGTCCCCGCCAACGCGGGAACCATAGGAGGAACGACCTTTCCAAAAACCGTGGATTATCTCGGCGGCCTCGCGGTCCACAACGGGCTGCTGGTTTTCAGCGAAACGGCACTCAACAAGATTGTGTTCGTCGATGCGAAGGAAGGAAAGATCCTGGGCGAGGCTGCGGTGCCCGATCCCAGAGCGCTCGCCTTTGATGGTGAGGGACGGCTATTGCTTCTATCCGGCCAGACTCTTTTGCGTTATCCCAAGGGCGCGACTGCACCGAACCTGCCGGAACCCGAGAAGCTGGTCACGGGACTCGAGGAGCCGCGCGGGATCACGGTCGATGCGGCACAAAAAATCTACATTGCCGACCAAGGGATCAGCCACCAGGTGAAGACTTTCTCGCCCGATGGAAAACCTTTGGCTGTCTATGGCAAACCGGGCGTTCCCAAAGCGGGCCCGTACGATCCGCTCCATATGAATCATCCCAAGGGAATTGCCGTGGATACAAACGGACGGCTCTGGGTCACCGAGGAAGATTTTCAGCCAAAGCGGGTGAGCGTGTGGAATACGGATGGCACGCTGTGGAAAGCTTTTTATGGACCTTCCCAATATGGCGGCGGGGGCATCGTCGATTCCGGGGAAAAAGGGACGTTTCTTTACGATGGGATGGAGTTCCATCTCGATTGGGAAAAAGGAAGCTACGAACTCACCCGTATTTACTATCGTCCCGGCGAACATGATCTCCAACTTTCCTCCCGCACTGCGGCTCCCGAATCTCCCGTCTATTTCCATGGGAAGCGCTACCTGACCGATGCGTATAACAGCAGCCCGACCAGCGGACAGGGCACAGTGTTCATGTTCCTCGACAAGGGGGACGGTGGTGCTGTCGTGCCCGTGGCGGCAGCGGGGCATGCCAATGATTGGGAACTTCTCAAGACCGACGCCTTCAAATCGCTCTGGCCACAAGGGCTCACCCCTGCAGGCGAACGCTGGAAAAATATGGCCTTTTTCATCTGGAGCGATCTCAACGGCGATGGCCAGGTCCAACCCGATGAGGTAAAAATCATTGCCGCCAACTCCGGCGGCGTGACCGTGGGAGACGACGGCTCGTTCCTGATCTCCCGCCTCAGTGTTGACAAGAATCCACCCGACGCGATGCGCTTCAAACCTGTCAGTTTCACGGACCAGGGGGCTCCTGTCTATGATATCGCCGCAGGTGAGAAACTCGCACCAGCGCAGGGCCCTGGCAGCGACGGCGGCGACCAACTCCTGGCCGGCACGGATGGATGGTTGGTGATGACGGCACCCCCGCCACCTTTCTCGAACCTCGGCATCGGCGGCGCGCGGAATGGGACGCCGGCATGGAGCTATCCCTCACTCTGGCCGGGCCTTCACGCATCGCACACTTCCTGCGCACCGACTGCACCGGGTGTGCTGGTCGGGACGACGCGTCTGCTCGGCGGTCTCGTCACCCCGAAAGGATCGGAGGCAGGTCCACTTTTCTTCCTCAACAGCAACCAGGGGGATGTCTATGCCTTCACGCAGGACGGGCTCTTTGTCGCTCAGCTCTTTGAGGATGTGCGGCAGGGCCCGATCTGGGAAATGCCGGCTGCGGTGCGGAACATGCACCTGAACGACGTCTCGCTGCACGACGAGAATTTCTTCCCCTCCGTCGCCCAGACATCGGAAGGAAAGGTCTATTTGAACAGCGGGGCAACCATGTCGATCGTCCGGGTTGATAACCTCGACACGATCCGGAATATCGCCCCCTTCCCGCTCCAGGTCACAGCCACGGACCTCAAGAAGGCGCAGGAATTTGACACGGCCCGCGAGGCCGCACGGCAGGCGGCGCAGGGGTCGGGCGTCCTCGCCGTGGTGCTACGGGACACCGCCCCGGCTCTCGATGGAAATCTCACCGACTGGGCCGATGCGCAATTTGCGCCGATAGACCACCGGGGAGTGGCCGCCTATTTCGATGCAAAAACGAAACCTTATGATGTGAGCGGCGCTGTGACTATCGCGGGTGGAAAGCTCTTTGCCGCATGGAAGACGGACGACCCGAAGCTGCTGGTGAACGCGGGCGATGTGCCGAACGCTCTTTTCAAGACAGGCGGCGCGCTTGACCTGATGATCGGCGCCGATGCGAACGCGAATCCCAAACGGGCCGGTGCGGCGCGTGGCGATGAGCGGCTGCTGGTTTCGCAGGTGGGCGGCAAAACGCGGGCGCTTCTCTACCGGCCGGTGGTGCCGGGAACGGCGGAAAAGGACAAGGTGCCATTCAATGCCCCGTGGCATGGGATCACGATGGACCAAGTCGCTGACGTGAGCGACCAGGTGGAGCTTGCCTCGGATGGATCAGGGAACTACGAGATCGCGGTACCGCTCACGGTGCTGGGCCTCGATCCGAAACCAGGAATGAGCATCAAGGGGGACATCGGCATCCTGCGCGGCAATGGGAAACAAACGACGCAGCGCGTTTATTGGACCAATAAGGCGACGGCGATTGTGTCCGATGTGCCTTCGGAGGCTGAGCTTACACCAGCGCTTTGGGGAACGTGGGAATTTGGGAAGAAATGAAACACCTGTGTTCCTGAAAAAAATCTGTCACCCTTGTGCTTGGAACGGATCCCCGATGCAACCCAACTTTGGGGTTGGATCATGTTTTTTGACCGATTCCCATGGTAGCCCTGACTTTGTCGGTGCAACCATGGGCTATAGGATGCAACCGCCTTGCGGTAGAAAGCAGGTCATCCGCAGGAAAGAGTGTGGATGCGAAATTATACGGTATTCCGTGCAGGCCGGCTGCGCCGACCCTATGAGACCATGGTTATAATCGTGTCACATTTTTACGATACCTGACATCCGCCATGTCAGGCGCGAATTTATCGGGCAGCACACGCTGCGCCGATTATTTTTTCCTTGTGGGTTGAAGGCGCAACAGACATGAATTTTCCCCGTCATGAATGTACTCATCCTCGCCGCAGGTTACGCCACCCGTCTTTATCCCCTCACCCTCAACAAAGCCAAGCCGCTGCTGGAAGTGGCGGGCAAGCCGATGATCGAATGGGTGCTGGATAATCTCGCGCCAATTCCCGACATCGACAAAGTGTACGTGGTCACGAACAATAAATTTGCGGCAGACTTCCAGGCGTGGGCGGATGACTATGTGAAGCGCCAGCCGAAGATGCATTTCAAAATCGTGAATGACGGCTCGACCAGCGATACGGACAAGCTGGGCGCGATCGGTGACATTAATTTCGTCGTAAAGACTGAAGGCATCGCGGACAACGACCTGATCGTAGTGGCCGGGGACAATCTTTTCAACCAGCCGCTCGCGGATTTTGCAAAAGCGGCGAAAGGGAGCGCTTCGACGCTTGCGGTGTATGATGTGAAAGATCTCGAGGCGATCAAAAAATACAACAATATAGCGACGGATGCGGATGGGATCATCACGCATTTTGAGGAGAAGCCAGCGAACCCGACCAGCACGCTGACCGGCATCGCTCTCTACTATTACTCGAAGGAAACGGTGCCGCTTTTCCAGACATATGTGGCGGAGGGAAACAATCCCGACCAGCCCGGCCGCTTCGTGCAGTGGCTCTATACGCGGAAGCCGGTGAAGACATGGCTCGTGCCGGGGACGTGGTTTGACATCGGCAGCAAGGAGACACTGGAAGAGGCGAACGGAATTTTCGCGCAGTTTGTGAAGTAAAGAATACAATCCCGCACGATTGACCAGCGCCGCATATTCCTCGCATCCCACCCTGGCTGTAACTGCTGATGTGTTACTGCCGGTGCTTGGCGTGCTGACGATCCTGCTGCCGGCGCTTGCATGGCGGGCGGGGCGGCTGCGGAATCCCGGTGTGCTTTGGGCGTGCGGCGTGGTATCGATCGCGCTGGTTTATATCCTGCGGTCAGTGAATGTGAAGACGGGGGTGCTGATGACGCTGTGCGGGGCGCGGTACAGCTCGCATACGGCAGTGGCCATTTCTTTTGCGGTGACGCTGGTTGCGTTCCGGCTTTCACTACTGCCGGCAATTGCGCTGGCGATCTGCGGGTATTTATGGGTCATCACTTATCTGGGTTACCATGCGCCGATTGATGCTCTATGCACCCTGGCAGTGATACTGCCTTTGAGTGTGGTCTGCCATGTGCCTTGGTGGAGAAAAGCAAAAAAAACCCGCTGATTCTGCTGCAATGGCGGAAACTTCAAGCCTGTTCCGGCAGGATACCAAAACCTGCCGATAAAAAGCAAACGCCCACCGGATTGTGCCGAGTGAGCGTTTGCTTGAAGAGTATATTAGAAATTCTCTCCGATATCTGACGGATGAATTAATGCTGTGTCTTGCGGCGCTTGACGACAAGCTGGGCCATCGATCGCTCGAGGCTGGCCTGGACTGTGGCGTGTTCCTCGTCGCTGAGACGCTGGTCTTTCAAGGCTTCCTGCGCTTTTTCAAATGCAGCCTGGGCGGTGGCTTCGTCGATGGAGGTGTCCTCCAGCGCCATGTCGGTGAGGACTACGACGCGTTCCTGAGTGATTTCGACAAAGCCTTCGCCAACGGCCAGAAAGGTTTCCTTGCCGTCTTTCAGCACCCGCAATTCACCAGGTTTGATGCTGGTGAGGAGCGGGACGTGTTGCGGCAGGATGCCGAGTTCGCCTTCCGTGCCTGGAACGACAACCATATCGACGTCCTCGGAATACGCTTTCGATTCAGGAGTTACGATTTCTAGTCTGAGTGTGGCCATCGTGGAATTCTGGATTTGGTTTTCGTGAAAGGATTAGTCCTTGATCTTGTCGATGCTACCCTTCATGTAGAAGTTCTGCTCAGGCACGTCGTCGTGTTTGCCTTCAAGAATTTCCTTGAAGCCGCGGATGGTATCCGCCGTGGAGACGTATTCGCCCTTGGTGCCGGTGAAAATTTCGGCAACATGGAACGGCTGGCTGAGGAAACGCTGGATTTTACGCGCACGGAACACCGTGAGCTTGTCTTCCGGAGAGAGTTCGTCCATGCCGAGAATGGCGATGATGTCCTGCAGATCCTTGTAGCGTTGGAGCACTTTCTGGACACCGCGGGCGACCGCGTAGTGTTCCTCGCCCACGATCTCAGGCGCAAGAGCCTTCGAGGTGGAAGCGAGCGGATCGACGGCGGGATAGATGCCGAGTTCCGCGATGGAACGCTCGAGCACGATGGTGGAATCCAAGTGCGCGAAGGTGTTCGCCGGAGCGGGATCGGTCAAGTCATCCGCAGGCACGTAAACGGCCTGGAAGCTGGTGACGGAGCCTTTTGTGGTGGAAGTGATGCGTTCCTGGAGATCGCCCATTTCCGCGGCAAGCGTAGGCTGGTAGCCCACTGCCGACGGTGTGCGACCGAGGAGCGCGGATACTTCGGCGCCGGCCTGCGAGAAACGGAAAATGTTGTCGATAAAGAGAAGCACGTCCTGGTTCTTCTCATCACGGAAATATTCCGCCATGGAGAGGGCCGAAAGCGCAACGCGGAGACGGGCTCCTGGAGGCTCGTTCATCTGGCCGTAAACGAGCGCCACTTTTGATTTGCTCAAATCCTTCTGGTTGATAACGCCTGCCTCGCTCATTTCGGCGTAGAGATCGTTACCTTCACGGGTGCGCTCGCCGACGCCTGCGAATACGGAATAACCGCCGTGGCCCTTGGCGATGTTATTGATCAACTCCATGATGACGACGGTCTTGCCGACGCCCGCACCACCGAACGCGCCTACTTTACCGCCCTTGGTGAAGGGACAGATCAAATCGATGACCTTGATGCCGGTCTCGAGGATGTTCGCTTTCACGTCCTGGTCAATAAGCGCAGGGGCCTTGCGATGGATGGGATATCTCTTGGTGTAAGTCACGGGGCCGCGTTCGTCCACGGCGTCGCCGGTGACGTTGAACACACGACCGAGAACGCCTTCGCCGACGGGCACGGAGATCGGGGCGCCGGTGCTGGTGACGGACATGCCGCGCTTCAAGCCTTCGGTGGAGGACATCGCGATGCTGCGCACCCAGCTTTCACCGAGGAACTGCTGGACTTCGAGGGTGAGTTTGGTCGGGACGCCGCTCACTTCGAACTCGATGGTCAGAGCGTCGTAGATGGCTGGTAAGGCGCCTGCTGCGGAAAAATCGACGTCCACGACGGGGCCGATGACTTGGACGATTGTGCCGGTGTTACTCATGTGTCTGATGTTGCTATGGGTTGGTGATGGTTGGTAAAGGTTGATTAAGTCGGTGTATGCGGCCTAGCCGATGGCCATCTGGGCGGTCGCGATTTCGAGCAACTGCGTGGTGATTGCGGCCTGACGGACCTTGTTGTATTCGAGTGTGAGGTCCTTGATGAGCTGCTTGGCGTTGTCGGTCGCGTTCTTCATGGCGACCATGCGCGAACTCTGCTCGGAGGCGCGGGAGTCGAGCATCATCTGGTAAACCTGGAAATGCACGTATTGTGGCAGGAGGTTGTTGAGAACCTCGGTCGCGCTCGGCTCGTAGATGTAATCGGTGAGATTTTCCTTGGGCGTGTCGTCGGTTTTCTTGAATTGCGACGGATCGATCGGCAGGATGGTGCGGATCGTCGGAGGAATAGTGAGCGTGCTCACGAAACGGGTATAAAGAACGCTGATTTTGTCGAATTCCCCGGAGACGAATTTCTCTATGAGGAATTTCGAGACGGCTTTTGTCTCGGCGATGGTCACCTTTTCGTTCAATGGGAAATCGGCCAGGATTGTCCGCCTGGTGCGGTTCAAATACTGGACGCCTTTGCGACCGGAAGTGACAAAGGTGGTCCTGGCCGCGTCGAACTGGCTGACTTCGCGCAGGAGGTTGGTGTTCAACCCGCCGCAGAGGCCCTTGTCCGTCGCGATCACGAGGACGAGTTCCTTTTCCACGGGGCGGACGTCGAGCAACGGGTGCAAAGAGGAATCCGAGCGCTCCTTCAGATCGACCAGCACCTTGTTGAGCATCTCCGCATAGGGATGCCCGGCCAAGGCGGCCAGCTGCGCCTTGCGCATTTTTGCCGCGGCGACCATCTGCATCGCCTTGGTGATCTGCGCCGTGTTTTTGATCGACTTGATCCGGCGCCGAATGTCTCGTGGGTTGGCTGCCATTTGTTATTTAAAGGTGGTTTTGAATTCGTCCAGAGCGGCCTTGAGCTGTGCCTCGATGTCCTTGTCGATCTGCTTCTTGTCGCGGATGGCGGCAAGTATCGGCTCCTTGCGGGTGGCCATATAGTCCTGCAACTTGAGCTGGAATTCCTTGACGCGATCCACTGGCACGGAGTCGAGGTAGCCATTCTGCATCGCCCAGAGGGACGACACCTGAATCTCGACCGCGAGCGGCTTGTACTGGATCTGCTTGAACAATTCCACGATGCGCTGGCCGCGGTCCAACTGCGCCTTGGTCTTTGCGTCGAGATCGGAACCGAACTGAGCGAAGGCCGCGAGCTCACGGAACTGCGCAAGGTCACCCTTCATCTTGCCGGCGACCTGCTTGATCGCCTTGATCTGCGCGGCGGAACCGACGCGGCTGACCGAAAGACCGACCGAAATAGCCGGGCGGATGCCCTGGTAGAACAAGTCGGTTTCGAGGTAAATCTGGCCGTCCGTGATCGAAATCACGTTCGTAGGAATGTAGGCCGACACGTCGCCTGCCTGGGTCTCAACAATCGGGAGCGCGGTGAGCGAGCCGTTGCCGTTCTTTTCATCGACGCGGGCGGAACGTTCCAGCAAGCGGGAGTGGAGATAGAACACGTCGCCGGGATAGGCTTCACGTCCGGATGGGCGCTTGAGCACGAGCGACACCTGACGCCATGCGACCGCGTGCTTCGAAAGATCGTCATAAACGATGAGGGCATCCATGCCGTTGTCCATGAACCATTCACCCATCGCCGCACCGGCGAACGGAGCGAGATACTGGTTGGTGGCGCTTTCCGAAGCTGGCGAGGAAACGATGATCGTGTATTCCATGGCGCCGGCAGCCTCGAGGACCGCGATGGAGCGGGCCACGTTCGAGTTTTTCTGGCCGATGGCGACGTAGATGGAATAGAGAGGGCGGAAGTCAGGCTTGCCTTCGTTGGCCTTGTTGATGTTCGACTGGTTGATGATGGTGTCGATCGCGATCGTCGTCTTGCCCGTCGCACGGTCACCGATGATCAATTCGCGCTGGCCGCGGCCGATCGGGATCATCGCGTCGATTGCCATGATGCCGGTCTGCACGGGCTGGCTCACGGATTTACGCTTGATGATGCCGGGAGCAACTTTTTCCACGGGATAGCTGACATCGGACTTCACGGGGCCCTTGCCGTCGATCGGCTGGCCGAGCGTGTTCACCACGCGGCCGAGGAGGCCTTTGCCGACTGGAACCTGCAGGAGGCGGCCGGTCGTCTTGACTTCCGTGCCTTCCTTGACCTCGGTAAAATCACCGAGAAGGATGCAACCCACTTCGGTTTCCTCGAGGTTCAGCGC
Organism: Chthoniobacteraceae bacterium; assembly: GCA_049692655.1. Lineage (GTDB taxonomy): Bacteria > Verrucomicrobiota > Verrucomicrobiia > Chthoniobacterales > Chthoniobacteraceae > DASZPK01. Next base: position 10,827 of record JBAVPB010000371.1, read on the forward strand.
GAGGCCGTAGAGGCCACCGGGGAACTCGATCATCTCGTTGAGCATGACGTCGCTGAGGCCCTCGATCTTCACAACGCCGTCGCCCGCTTCGCGCACGATGCCGGTGTTGGATTTTGTGGTCGAGGTCTTGAGGCCTGCGATTTGGGTTTCGATATCCTGTAATATGGTGCTCATGGTCTATGGGTTCTTTTAAACTTGGCTAAATTCCTGGCTCAAACGGTCGAGGCGATGGCGGACTGATCCGTCCCAGACATCGCTGCCGATCTTGATGCGAAGCCCGCCGATCAACTCCGGCGTGACTTTAAATTCCGTGGTGAGATCCGCGCCGTAACGTGCGCGGAGATCTTTTACCACATTGCCGCCCGTCTCAGGGCTCAATGTCTCCGCGCTCTCGATGACCGCGTGGGTCTTCGCCACTTCGAGGCGGACGAGGCGATGGTATTCCTTCAAAATATCGATATAGCGGCGGGGCTTGCCCTCGATGACGGAGCCCACAAGCGACGACGTCTTCGCCGCATCCAGTTTCCCATCGGTGAAACTGGAACGGAAAAGCTGACGGCAAACTTTCCTCGCTTCTTTGTTCAATCTCATAAAAAAAATCAGGCAGTAACCTGGCGGGCGGCGTCCTCGGAGAGGCGCTTCTGGTCATCCGAAGTCAGAACCTTGCCGGTGACCTTGACTGTGGTATC
>JBAVPB010000372.1:0-3428 GCA_049692655.1 Chthoniobacteraceae bacterium
ACGCAAGCTCTCACCTACGCAGCTTCCATCCTTTTCCTGCGGAATAACCTGCTTCTGGGCGGTAATAACGGCTTCACCGATTTCAAGTTCATGCTCGGCCACGACCTGCGCCTCGCCTCCACGCAGCGCGCGCTTTACATCTGCACCGCACTGCTGCTCCTCGCCACCTATCTTCTCTGCAAATGGCTCACCACCACGCGATTCGGGAAAATCCAGCGCGCCATCCGCGATAGCGAAAACCGCGTCCTCTTTTCCGGCTACTCCACGGCGAATTTCAAGCTCTTCATCTTTGTCCTCAGCGGTCTCATCGCCAGCCTCGCTGGCGCGCTCTATGTGCCTCAGGTCGGCATCATCAACCCCAATGAAATGGCGACCGACAAATCCATCGAGGTCGTTGTCTGGGTCGCCGTCGGCGGTCGCGGCACGCTGGTCGGGCCCGTCATCGGCGCCATCTTCGTGAATGCCCTCAGGAGCTGGGCCACCCGCGCATACCCCGATCTCTGGCTCATCATCCTCGGCTTCCTCTTCATCTTTGTCGTGCTCTTCATGCCCAAGGGCATCGTCGGTCTTTTCGCCCAGGTGCGGGATTTCTTGAAAGGGAAGACAAAAACTACCGAGCCACCCCCTTCTCACGCAACGCCGGACCTCGTCACTCCGCCCAAACCCGCCACTTCCAACATGCCCCCTGTTAAATTATGAAACCCCGTCCTTTCATCCTCGCGGCAGAAGGCGTGAACAAGGAGTTCGACGGCTTCAAGGCGATCAATAATCTCAACTTCTACATGGACGAGGGCGAGCTTCGCACCGTCATCGGTCCAAATGGAGCCGGCAAAAGCACCTTCCTCGATCTCATCACGGGTCGCACAAAGCCCGACACCGGCACCATCAAGTTCTTCGAGGAGTCGGAGCTCACTGCCTTGAGCGAGTACCAGATCTACCGCCTCGGCATCGGCAGGAAATTCCAGACCCCCACCGTATTTCTCGACCACACCGTGTACGAAAATATCATGCTCAATGTCCAGGGTAGTCGCAACGTCTGGAACGCCATCTTCACCAGCACCAGCAAGGAACAGCGCGACCGCATCTACGAAGTCCTCAAGATCATCGGCCTGGAATCGCGCGCCGAGGGCAAGGCAGGCAACCTCGCCCACGGCCAGAAACAGTGGCTCGAGATCGGCATGCTCCTCGCGCAAAACGCAAAGCTTCTCCTCGTCGATGAACCCGCCGCGGGCATGACCGATGAGGAGACGCACAAGACCGGCGAGCTTCTCCTCAGCCTCGCGGGTAAACACTCCATCATCGTCATCGAGCACGACATGGTCTTCGTCCGCCAGATCGCGACCAAGGTCACCGTCCTCCACCAGGGCACCGTCCTCTGCGAAGGCAAGGTGGACGAAGTCCAGAACAACGAAAAAGTCATCGAGGTGTACCTCGGCCGCAGAAAGGCCCACGACAAGTGAAGCTTCTTTCGTCATTCGGGTTTCGTGTTTCCCTCGTTACCAAACTCCAGTTTGGTAACGCACTTGTTCCCGAAACTCAGTTTCGGCCACATACTCTTTTCTCCGCGCCTCTTGCTTCGTCATTCCATTTGTATGCTTAAAATCGAAAATCTCAACGTGAGCATCGGCGGTTCGCGCATCCTGCGTGGAGTCGATCTGGAAGTGCCGGACAACGCAGTCACCTGCCTCATGGGCCGCAACGGCGTCGGCAAGACCACCACGCTCCGCAGCATCGTCGGCCTTCGCAAGGTCACTGAGGGCGACATCAAGCTCGACGGCCAGAGCCTCATCAACATGAAGCCGGAAAATCGCGCCCGCGCCGGCATCGGCTACGTCCCGCAGGGCCGCGACATTTTCCCGAATCTCACCGTCCTGGAAAATCTCAAGATCGGCGCTATCGCCATGGGCAAATCCATGGGCAGCAAGCTCGACCGCATCTACACCCTGTTCCCCATCCTCAAGGAATTCCTTCCGCGCAAGGGCGGCATGCTCTCCGGCGGCCAGCAGCAGCAGCTCGCCATCGCCCGCGCCCTCCTTACCGAGCCGAAGGTCCTCATCCTCGACGAGCCCACCGAGGGCATCCAGCCCAACATCATCGACCAGATCGGCGACACCATCAAAATGCTCCGCAAGGAAGGCGGCATGAGCATCCTCCTCGTCGAGCAATACCTCGATTTCTGCAAGGAACTCGCCGACACCTTCGCCATCATGGATCGCGGCGCAGTCGTCGCAAAAGGCGGCATCGCCGACCTCACCGAGGAAGTCATCAAAGCCCACCTTATTGTTTAAATCAACAATCGTGCCCTAAACTCCACGGTGGGCTTGTTGAACAATCAGTTTATTCCGGGTTCTCTACGCTTCCTTCGATTCGATGATGCCAATAATCCGGCCCCCGGCTGCAATGCATGACTGCAATGATGAGGATGTAATCGGATTCTATGGAATAAAGCACCGCATATGGAAAAACATGGACAAGGCATCGCCTCACGTCCTCTTCGAAGAGGCGCCAGCGTGTAGAAGCCTCGGAAACCTGCCGAAACGCCGATTCAACACATGTGATGAATCGAACCTCAAGACCGGTCTGAACCCCGGCGTAGTAACGCGCCGCAGCCTCATACTCGTCGAGAGCCTGCGGATGAAACTCATACCTCATCGCGCGACAGCACGCCGGACACGAGCAAGACCCTCATCGCACGGAATGGTTTTGACACGTCCGCTGCGCACATCCTCACGCCGGCGTAGGGCTTCGGCGGCCCAAAGCTGCCGGATATGGCCATCCTCTGCCGGGTCGAGGCTCTCAACCAAACGGTCGGCAAGGAGCGCACGCGCCTCGCTGGGAAGGGAAAGAGCTTCTTCTGCGATTTGCTCAACGGTCATGCGCATGCGTGGATTATAGTGAATACCAGCGAATATTTCAACTTAATATCCTCCGCAAGGAAGGCGCATGAGCATCCTTCTCGTCAAGCAATCCCCCGATTTTCTGCAAGGAACCCACCGGCACCTCCTCCATTCGAGTTTCGTAAATTACCCATCCCTCCTGCTGCACAGCCGCCGGATATCCTTGGAGCCGATTAAAAGCCCCATGACCATCCCTCTGGCCGCAATGGTTACCAACGGCAGTATCATGAAGTTGTAATCTCCTCGTATAACCTCGATGCTGAAGACCGCAATCATGGTTACTACGATTTCCCTTATCTGAAGCGCAATCAGCACATAACGCGTCCAGTTCAATCGCTGCCAGATTCCCACCAGCAATGCCGTGCTCCAGATCGCGTTTGTAAGGATAAGACCAACGGCCTTCCCCAGGGCTCACGCATCTAAATTTTTTGGCTGAAGGCCGAGGAGGTGAAGGAGGTAGGAGAGATCCCAACCTGCGGCCTTGCGTCTGGCTTTAATGGGACGATTAGCTTTGAGTTTGTCGGCCTTGAT
>JBAVPB010000373.1:0-3680 GCA_049692655.1 Chthoniobacteraceae bacterium
AAAAGCGGAATCACCCGCTGCGTGAATGGACCGGAAGAAGAGAACCTCACGCCGAGACGCAGGGAATCGGAGGAATTCTGAATGGAAATAAAAAAACCTCTGCGCCTCGGCGCCTCTGCGGGATGAATATCCCCTGAAAACAGCGAAAACCAAGTCAGGGGAGCGCCTAATTTCGGTACATCCTCTTAGAGGATTGGAGGCGGGGGAGGGAATCGAACCCTCGAATGGAGGTTTTGCAGACCTCGGCCTTACCACTTGGCTACCCCGCCGAAACAAATGCCCCGTCATCAGGGCGGAAGTAAAATACCACCGGTCGATGCAGGGCGAAAAGGAACAAACGGCAAACGGGGAAGATTTTCAACTAAAAAAGCGGGTGGATGAAACGACGGGCCCCCTGTTGGACGAATGAGAGGATCAGGACGGGCAAAGATCGTGCGGCGCAGAATGGAGAGGCTGATGAGGTGTGGGATGAAGGACAGATTTGTGGGCTTGAACGGCCAAAGGCGCAATTGCATAGTGAACGGAAGGAACCAAAATGAAAATAATCACAATCGCCTGTCTCGCTGTCGCCGCCTTTACACTCCTGTCGGCATGCTCAGGCGTTGACAATAACGGAGACAGCAACTCAAGCCGATCAAGCAGGCTGCAGAGTATCGACGACCCGAATCTCGGGCCGGAAATGAGCAAAATGGGAACTCCGGGATCTCATTAGATAGAGTGTTCCGCTTTTCAGACTTAAAATGCCAAGTGTCAACAGGCCATAGGCATCAAACTTTGCTCATATGAAGTGGACTCCACAACTAACAGTGCTTCTTTTTCCTACTTGTTACCACCCGAAATACCTGATGAAAACAGTCCGGAAGAGGCGGTGAAACTTCGTTGCATAGCGCGCGTGATCTTGCCGACGAATCTCGGCATAGCTCTCCTCGTAACAGCCGCAGTACCAGTTGTACCAGAAGGAGAACTGTCCCGTACGCTGCAAGAAAACCTCAAACGAATTCTCAATTCGTTTACGGTATTCAAAAGTGCTCACCGTGCAATCCTTGAGGAATAGAATTGAAAACCACTCCGCCGACCAGTGGAAAGCATTCGGATTAGTCCTTCCTTTTGTAATGATTCCTCTGGAGTTGGCGGCGAAAAAAAGTTCGTTGTGGCTCTCGCCCGCCTGCCGAAAAGGACACCCTAGCCTGGGGTGCTACCCGGAATTTTGCCGCGGCGACCGGTCCCGCTTTGGCGCGTACTGGGTATGCGGAGTTCTCTGCCGTCCTTACGGGACTCGCCTTGTTTACGATGTTTTACAGGCAATGAATTGCCTGCCTACTGTCTGGCGTCCCGCTGGGACTTGGGATGAAGGCAATCAGTAGCAACGGCTTCTGTTATCTGAGCGCGGCGATGCCGGCGTTTATGGCGTTGTCGAGGAAGAAGCCTTCGTTTTCCTCGAGCCAGTGGAGGTGCCAGGCATATCTCGGCGGGATGGTGGAGGCGGTGAGGACTACGGTGACTTTGCCGCTTTCCTTGAAGATGTGGATGACGGTGCCGGGGAGGGGTTGTATGCCAGTAAAGGCGTTCCCGAGCCTGGCGACGGGCACTTGTTGGCCATGCCTTGAGGTTGCGAAAAATGTATTTGTGGCCTGGTCGAATTTTACGCCGGGGAATACAAATCGATAATCCTCCTCCTGGAGTGGTTCGTAATGCGTGACGTATTTGTAGTTGCTGAAGGTGAGGTATGCGGAGAGATGGCGCGTTGCTGGATTCCAGCGGAGCGTATGCCATGTGACGTCGCTATAGGAAAAGGTTTGCGCGGTGGAGGGGCTGACGACTTTTACGAAATCTGCGCGGGCTAGAACAGGGCAGAGAATCAATGCAGCAAGCAGTGTGATTTTCATGGATTCAATCTACTCTTTGGAATGGGAAATGCCATCGAAATTTGAGTTTTTGAGTTCGAGGAAAGGGATGGCGAAGGTCGTGGATTGTGTCGAGGTTCCGCAGCCCCTGCCGGGGCTGGGTTGGTTTTTATTCGCGATATCGGTGGCTTGCGCCGACCGGCTAAGTTCCGGGAAGCCTCCGGCTTAAAGAATTGGATTTTTTTGAAGCGTTGTTCTGAGGCTTCGTCCAGGTGAGCAGCGGATTAGCCTGAAGCAACGTCCAACGCCATGCGCTGGGGACAGCGCACGCTACAACGATCTTTGTCGCGTCCCTCGTGCAGGCTCGGGAAAGAAGTCTTTTGTTTTTCGAAATGCGGTTGCTATGCTGAGGGTTCATTTATCCCTCTATGAAATATTCCATCGTTTGTTTTTGCTGTGCCGCTTTTGCCGGTATGAACATCGCCGCCTTTGCCGCTGATCCCACCCCCAATGCTACCGCTGGCGCTTCTCCCGCGGCGTCCGTTGCGTCGGTGGCGAAGCCTACTCCTGTGGTTAGGGATGAGAACACGCCGATCACGCCGGCGGTGAAGGATGCGAAGAGGCATACGGATTTTTTGAACCGTATTCAGGATGGCGAGATCGATGTTTTGTTTCTGGGTGATTCCATCACGGATTTCTGGCCGAGGCGTGGTGAGGTGAGCTGGTTGAAATTCGCGCCTTATCATCCGGCGAATTTTGGGATCAGCGGTGACAAGACGGAGCATTTGCTGTGGCGGGTCCAGAACGGGGAGTTGGAGGGGTTCAAGCCGAAGGTTACGGTGATCATGATCGGGACGAACAATGTGGGCGCGCCGGCGAATGACAAGCCGGAGTGGGCGGCCAATGGCGTGAAGAAGATCGTGGAGACGGTGGAGGAGAAGCTGCCGCAGACGAAGATTTTGCTGCTGGGGGTGTTTCCTCGCGGAGCGGCAGGGAGTGCGGAGCGCAAGCAGGTGGAGAATCTTAACAAGTTGATCGCGCCGCTGGGCGATGGGAAATCGGTGCGGTATATGGATATCAGCAAGGTGTTTCTCGATGCGCAGGGGGAATTGATTCCCGAGACGATGGCGGATACGGTGCATCCTGCCGCCAAGGGGTACGATGCGTGGTATGCGGCGATCCAGCCTGTGCTGGATGGGATGATGAAGTAGGAGAAAGACATTTTGTCCGCTGATTGCGCAGATTGACGCAGATTCAAGGGAATAAAAATGCGAAGAGTTTTTTGGACAGGATTATCCGGGTTTTAAAGATTGTTTCAATGAGCCGGATTATCTCAAAGTCTCGGTTAACAGAATTTACAGGATTATTACAGGCCTTCGGCTTAGAGGATTTCTAAAGCGACATTCATTGCGTGGATGCGACAGGAAATCACTACTCAATCCAAAAAACTCCCGGCGAAGCCGCAAACGCAATCCTGTAAATCTTGTTAATCCTGTCCTAAAAAAACTCTTCAATTCTTTGCTCAGGGTCGAAGGGGGTTCTCTTTCGTCCCTAACGGGACTTGATCTGTTTTGAATGGGCTTACAGGCGATAAATCGCCTGCCTATTTTCTGTTGTCCCTAGCGGGACTTTTGGGGGCCTTGTTGTCTTCGATGGATCGGAGGCGCTGTTTGTGAGATATGCGCTGTTCCATGCGCTGGGGACAGCGCACGCTTGTATATTCAAATCTGCTATTATTCAGACACTTTGCAGAGCTGTGCGTTGAGTGACGCGCAAGGAAAGCAAAGGGCAAGGATGGCGGCCTGCAAACCGCCAGCCCTGCGGTTCCTCGATGAT
>JBAVPB010000374.1:0-1757 GCA_049692655.1 Chthoniobacteraceae bacterium
ATATGGGACATGGTAACGCTTCAACGTCTTTCGGTTCCAGCTTGTTGAGGCCGCCGCCGTAATAGCGATTTACCTGGGCAAATGCCTGGCGGCCCCACGAACTATTTAGAAACAGGGTCAGGAGCGGGGCGAGTTGTTCGTTACCCGGCTTTGCATAGAGCCCGTGAAAGCATGTCAGGTTTCTAGCCTTGGAGGTATTGAGAATGAATTTCACGGATTCACGGGAGAATACCGCCGCCCAAATGTCAGCCGCCGGACGATTTTCAGGGAGATACCAAACCGGGCGATGGCTCGGCAAGTGTCGCTGAGGAATTTCCAACTGCTCGCCAATTTTCAGATAGCGCTCAAGATTGCTTCCGTTGTGACGCGGATTGAGCAAATAACACCGTCTGTCGGCTGCCGCCAATGCAGTGAATTTTTCAGATGAAAATATAAGACCTGTGGCATCTGTTGCCTTGGTGAGGCATGGATCGACATGCTCAAGATTCAGTGCATGTTCCTGCAGCTGGGATTTGCTCAAGCAGAAGAATTCATTGGCTCCTGTTGCAATGCCGCGTTTGCAACTGAAATATATACCGACGTGACTGGCAAAAAGTGGGCGGCTGGTGGGGGAGACGTCATTAAAAAGGAGATTAAGCCATTTCTCTTTCGGTTTGAATCCTGCAAGATCGGTGTAGTTAACCTTGAATTTTTCGGGTGAGCCCGCCAGCAAATGTTTCAAGAGGGAGTCTGCTTCATCGAGTGATTCCACTTTTGCAGCGAGCACGGGAGCCGAAGGCGGTCTTCCTTTTTCGAGAAAGACAATCGCGCTTGTTGTTAATGCTTTATCAAACAGGTTGAATGTGGGGGCGAAGACGACAATGCCTGCCGGACGCATCGTTTTCAAAAGCCGCTCCTTGATTTCTTCCCCGAAATTCGCATTGAGAAATTCCGCGGGAAGCAGAACGGCTGCACGACCGTAAGTCGCCAGATCCTCCCAAATTTTCAGAAGGAAAAGAGCGTAAAGGTTTGTGAGCCTGTCCAGAGGGGTGCCAAATCGTTCTTCAAAATAACGCCAATCGGCTTCCGCGTAATCAAGCCGTTGCGCTTTTACGTATGGCGGATTGGCAATAATGCCATTGAATGTCCCGCCATCTGATAACAAGAAGTCGGCAAGAATCAGTTTCGTGCCGCGTGGAGCTGCGCTCTTGGCCTGGCGCAGGGTTTCCGCGTCCCGTTCAACGCCCACAAGTTTTACATTATTATTAAGGCGGTGGCATTCATGAAGCAAACTGCCAAGCCCCGCTGCCGGATCAAGTACGGTAGCAGGGTTGGCCGACATTACCCAACGCGCCATGAGTGCAGCGACTGGCTGTGGTGTAGCAACCTGCCCCAACGATTTGGTCTGCCGCTTCCAATCTTCCGCGTCCATGTGTGGATCATTTCCGCCGGTGGCGATTTCCACGGCGTTTGATCCATAGTAAATGGAAAGAAAGCTTTGGCTCTCGCGGGATTTCATTGTTAAGCAAGGTGCCAGTAGTTAAACTGCGTGTCAATTCTGATGTTGGCGAAGTGGCATTTTTTATTTTACGAGGGGAACGAGGGAGGGCGGGGCGAAAAGTATGAAGGCTAAAGTATAAAGGATGAAGTGAAGAAATGGCGCTGTGCGCGGGGTTTGGGGGAATAGGGCGTACAGGTCTTATGGGACCTATATGGCTTATGTGAGGAGAATAGGCCTTGTGGCGGAGTGGATGACTATTTTGTGGGATGGTTTTGGG
>JBAVPB010000375.1:0-5274 GCA_049692655.1 Chthoniobacteraceae bacterium
TTTCGGGACGGATAATTTTGAGTGCAATCTGGCTTCGGAGGTTTTGCATGATGCGGCGAAGCGGTTCGATTTTTTGCCGGAGCCGGCGGGGGTTTGGGGGATGTCGATGGGCGGGGCGTTTGCGGTGAGTGCGGCGGCGGCGCAGCCGCAGCAGTGGAAGGCGATGGTGCTGGTGTGTACGTTTGATACGCTTGCCGGGGTGGAGGGTGACCGGTTGCATGGGTGGTTCGGGCCGTTTGCGCCGGTGGTGGAGCGAGGGGTTGATTTTGCGATCACGATGCGGGGCGGGACTTCGCCAGCGACGGTGCGGTCGATTGATAAGGCGCGCGGAATTTTGATTCCGACGCTGGTTGCGCATGGGAATCAAGACGCTTTGATTTCGATTGAGCGAGGGAGGCGGCTTTATGATGCGTTTCCAGGTGCGGAGAAGAAATGGATCGAGGTGGAGGGTGGGACGCACGGGACGATCCTGGTGACGCCGATGGCGCTTTATGCGGAGATGAGTGCCTGGTTTTTGGCGGGTATGAAGCAGGGGAATGGCTCGCGCGGAGACGCAGAGACGCGGAGGAGGGAAACCGTTTGTAATGCGTTTTGATTCGAGGTCAGGCTGGAGCGTGTGATGCACTTTTATCTGCCATTCGAGGGAGAATTGTGCCGCCCCTACAGGGTGGAGGACTTTTAGGAACGTCTTTCCCGGGGCTTCACCCGGGGCTATCACATTACACCCCGTTGGGGCTGGGAACAAAGTGCATGACACTCTTCAGTTAGCGGGTAGCCTTTGGATATGAACCGAGATAACATTGAGTTAAGCTGGTTTGAGTTTGTGGGACGCGGGTTGGGGCGTTCCCGTGGTGGGCAGCTTTTTGTTGCGGTTTTGGTTCCGGTGGTTTTTGGCGTTGCGGCTTTCTTTTTGTGGAGAGTTCGCGATTTGGTTTTTGTTGTTGCTACGGCGGGGCTTGTTTTCTGGGGATTTTGGGCTGCGTGGCGTCTTCTGCCGACTCCGTCCGGCACGCGGGTCCGCTGGGCGCGTGAGGAGGAACTGGCGAGGCGTTGTCCCGCGCACCGGTATCGTAAGCTGCTCTTTTTGGGCGTCTATTTTCTCGCGCTGGGATTTCATGGTGATGCTTCTTTCAGGCTCGCGCTGCATGATCCTTTCTTTTTCGTTGGCGGGGGGTTGATTCTGGCGGGGTTGGCGAGTTTTTGGATTTGCCGAAGGTTTGTTAGCAGGGTGGGTGGTGTGCGAGGATCGTAGATTAGTGACAAAGAATAGGACTTAGGGGTCTTATGGGACTAATAGGTCGTTATGTGTTGCGGAGTTGGGACTGGGACCTGACAGAGCAGGTCCCTCCAGGCGGCTGCTGTTTGTATGTGGAGTATTGGGTTATGTGGGCGTTTGTGCGTGGATTGGGAAGGTGGCACCTCACTGGCATTTAGTTAGTGACGTTACAGATGGACGCCGGTTTATCCCGTAGGGTCGAGCTCGCTTTTTAAGAAGCATCGCTGACGGGGACACGATTGCCGCCCTCGCCCCTCGGCCTCTCCAAGAGTCGAGTAAGCGTATCCCTGCAGGGAGGTGCCGACTTTTCTTAATTAAATGCCAGTGAGGTGACACCTTCCCCTACAGGATCGGGGCTGTGCCCCTGGTGTGCAGACGGCGGGCGCGGCATTATTGCGTGAGCCAGGCGCCGGTGGACTGGAGGGGGGCGGGGTCGCCAGGGCGGGTGATCCAAATGGCTATGGCGGGTTTGCCGGTGTCTTTGCTGTCGGGGTTGGGTTGCTTGATTGGCAGTTTGATGGTGGCTTCTTTTTTGCCTTCCTGGCTTTGGGCGGGGGCTTGGGTAATGGCGAGGACGACGAAGTCGTGGATGAGTTGGCGGCCTTTGTTTTCGCCGGCGCGGACGTTGGAATGCAGGGCGCTGCCGAGGAGGGCGGCGTGGATTTCGTATTCGCCGCCGGTAAGGTCTTTGCCGGGGGTGAAGGTGATTTTCCATTCCGTGCCGTCGGTGGAGGAGGCGTGCAGGATGCCGGACTTTGCGGTGGTGGGTTCGTACGGGGTGCCGCTCTCGCGCCATTGCTGCCACTCGTGGCCGTTGCGGACGAATGCGGGGGTGTAGATGGTGGATGTATTCCATGCGGCGGCGTAGGCGCGCTGTCTTTCGGTGAATGCCTTGGAGGCCCATGGGTCGGGCCAGCCGAGGTGATCCCAGTAATCGACGTGGAATGCGACGGGGACGAAGGTTTTCCAGAGGCCGGGGGAATCCTTGAAGTGACTGAGCCATGCCTCGGCGGGCGGGCAGCTTGAGCAGCCTTCGGAGGTGTAGAGTTCGACGAGGGTGACCTGTGCAGCGGGGCTTTGGAATTCCTGCGGGGCGGCGGATGCGGCGCGCGGGTTACCAAGGGCAAAAATCGCGGGCAGGATCGCGGCGACGGCTGCGGCGAGGTGACGGGTCATGATTATTAGACGATTTTCGGGGCGGGATGGATGCGTGAAGAGAAGTATGAAGGATAAAAGGGGATGTGAGGTGGATTGCCTGGGCGAGAAAAGGACGGGCTTTGCCGCCCCCGGTTTTTTTAAAATACGCGAAACGAGGAGATGGCGTTTGATGCAACCCGGCTTCGGGGTTGGCTTCTATTTTTGATTGATTCCCATGGCAGCCCCGGATTTGCCGGTGCAACCATGGGCTATAGGATGCAACCGCGTTGCGGTAGAAGAAATCAGGGATTTTGATTCAACCGTGTCTTGGGTGCTGCTGAGATGGGGAAGTCCGAAGAAGCTATCGCGGATTCCGGCGTCGCCTAAGAGGGTGTACCGAAAGCCCCGTTCCGGAAAGAATGACGCTTCGCGCGAGAGGTCGAATGTCGTCAGCAGGGATGCAGACGACTGCGGGCAAGATGCTCGCGCACCCCTCTGACTTTATGATATATATATGCTGTGGCGAAACAGAGTTTCGGGGACAAGCGCGTTCCCAAACGGAGTTTGAGGAACGAGGGAAGAGAATGGCGCTTAGCGCGAGAGGTCGAATGTCGTCAGCAGGATGCAGAAGACTGCGGGCACGGATGCCCACGCTCCCCGTGCCAGCGAGACTTTCGGTACATCCTCTCAGAGGGCGTCCAAAAAGGCGTTTTTTTCCACAGATTCCACAGATTTTCACAGATTAAGGAAATGGACGTCATGGGGAAATCTGTGTTCGTCTGTCAATCACTGCTTTCCCAGCTTACTTTTTGACAGCCTCTAAGGGCTATGCCGGGACAAGCTGGGACAAGAGCATGTCCCTCCAGGTGGCTGCTGTTTGTTTGTGGAGTGTTGGGTTTTGTGGGCGTTTGTGCGTGATGAAAAAATGGCGCTTCGCGGGAGCGTGGATTGGGAAGGTGGCACCTTCCCCTACAGGGCGGGGTGGGCCCTCGGCCCTTGGTTTTCCTGAACAAAAACCCCGGCGGGATGCTGGTGGCATCCCGGCCGGGGTCGTTTGATTTTGTGTTACTGCGTAACGGCTGCTTTTTAGAAGCTGATGCGACCGCCGCCGTTGATGGTTTGCTCGAAGGTGCTGGCGCGCCACATTAATAGCTCGTAGTCGGCGAATAATGTGAGGCGCTCGTGGAAGGTGAAGTTGAGGCCGACGCCTACGACTGCGGCATCGCGCAGGGGGGCGGTGGTCTGGACGCTGAAGGGGGCGAGGCCGGTGCCGATGAAGCTGGCGCCGAGACCGCGGCTGTCATCCAGATATTCGTGCTGCCATGCGGCGTGGAGGTCGGCGGCGAAGGCTACGTGCTCCTGGGCTATGAGGTGGTAGTCGATGCGGCCTCCGACGCGGGACTGGAGGGAGTCGAGGTCCTGGCTGTTGACATTCAGGTCGGCGATGCCTGCGCCGAATTCGTTGAAGCCATCCACATCGAGGTGGACGTATTGCAGGCCGGCGACGGGGCCGACTGTGAGGCGGTCGCTGACGTGCCAGTCGTAACCGCCATCGAGGTTGACGGATTCCTGGTTGGCGCTGGTGCTGGCTGCTGCTGAGCTGGCGAAGCCGGGGAAGAGGATGTTGCGGTCGCTGGAGTAGCGGTTGCGGGTGTAGGCGGCGAGGCCATTTGCGAAGAAGCCATCCTGATGATAACTGCCGTAGAGGCCGCCGGTGTAGCTTTCGATGGTGGCGTGGCTGTTGTTTGAGCCGAGTGTGGCGTCGGCATTATCATAGGCGAAGAGTGCGCCGGCGACGAAGTGTTCGTCGATCTTTGCATCGACCCCGGCGATGGTGCCTGCGTTGTTTGATTTCACGCCCTGGATGTTGAGATCGTGGCTGCCGCCGCGGAAGAAGAGGCCGTCGCCGGTGGCGAAGAAGTCCCAGCGTTTTTCGGGGGCGGGAGTTACCACGTTCTTGCTCTGCTTGCCATCCTCCTTGGAGTAACCGGCGGTGGCCTGGCCGGGGGCACCGGCATCGAGGCTTTCGCTGCCGTCGCGGAGGTTATTCAGGCGGGCGTCGATCTCCTGGACGGTGGCGGTGAAGTTCGCGATGGCGAGGTCACCATAGGCCTGGTATTGCTGCGGGGAGAGGGCGGCGAGGGCGGCGGGGACGTTGCCGCTGTTATCAATGCCGTTAAACAGGGCGGCGAGCGGGCTGCCGAGGGCGGGGTTTGTGGTGGCGCTATCGAGGCTGGCGCCGACGGCCTGCTGGTTGGGCGTGAGGCCCTGGAGCTGGTAGGAGGAGGGGTTGAAATTCACGATGGCGGGATCGATATCGTAGGAGACGCCGCGGAGGGTGAATTGCACGCTGGGGGTGGCGGCGCCGGAGTTTACGCCCTGCGGGGTGAGCTCCGATTTCAAGGCGGCGATGGTGGCGGAGCTCAGGCCGGTGAAGTTCAGGTTCACGACGTTGTGGCTGCCCTGGAAAGAGATCGCGCCGATGACGGAGGAGTGGCCATTAAGGTTGAGCGTGTTGTTGTTGCCGGTGGCGAGGATGGCGACGGGGCCGCCATTTGCGGTGATGACGCCCCAGTTGTTAATCGTGTTGGAATCGGCATCGATCTCGATGGCGGATGCGGCGGGAAATGTGCCGGCGTTATTCGCGATCAATGTGCCCCAGTTGTTGATCGTGGTGTTTGGCTCGTCGGTGAAGACGGCGGAGTTTGGCGAGGTAACGGTGCCCCAGTTATTGAGCGTGTTATTGGGAGAGATGAAGACCACTCCCTCAAGGTCGCCCTCTATCGAGCCCCAGTTGTTGACGATGTTGTTCCCGCCGTTCTCGACGAAAACGCCGTCGTCCCCGGAAAGGACGATGCCCC
>JBAVPB010000376.1:0-1998 GCA_049692655.1 Chthoniobacteraceae bacterium
AAATCACTGGCGCAAATCCAGCAACTGCTCGCCATGCCGAATGGAATCATCCTGCTCACCGGCCCGACCGGTTGCGGAAAATCAACCACGCTTTACACATTTCTTTCCACGCTGAATACCAAGGAAAGGCGGATCGTGACCATCGAGGATCCCGTGGAATATAAATTGCCCGGAGTCATCCAGATCGCGGTCAAGCCCGAGATCGACCTCACATTTGCCGTGGCGCTGCGAAGCATCCTGCGAGGCGATCCCAACGTGATCATGGTCGGCGAAATGCGCGACTTCGAGACAGCGGAAATCGCGATCCGTGCCGCTCTTACTGGACATCTCGTCTTCAGTACCCTGCATACCAATGACGCGATTGGGGGCATCACCCGCCTTATAGACATGGGAGTGGAACCATTTCTCGTCACGGCGTCGGTGCGGGCCTTTATCGCACAACGTCTCGTCCGCGTGCTCTGTCCTGCGTGCAAAACTCCCGCCGCCTATTCGAAGGAATATTTGCAACAAGTGGGATTCCCCTTCGATCATGCCACTCCAATCATGAAACCTGTCGGGTGCGAGCGCTGCCGGAACACCGGTTTTCAGGGGAGGACGGCCATTTTTGAAATCTGTATCGTAGGCCCCCGCCTGCAGGAGATGATCATTCAGCGCAACACAGCGGGTCTTCTTCGTCCCGTGGCGATCGAGGAGGGCATGGTCCCGTTGCGTCAGTTCGGCTGGTTGAAGGTGGCCGAGGGGGTGACCACTGTTGAGGAAGTGATGCGCGTGACCGCTGCCGACGGGGAGACCCCCGAATAACATCATGGGATTCTTTACCTACCAGGCTCTGCGCCCCAACGGCGAAAAAGTAAGCGGGGAATTGCAGGCGCTCAGCCGTACGGACGCTCATCGCAAACTGGACCAGCAGAATCTTCAACCCGTCTCCCTGCAACAGAAGGATGGGGCCGTGGCATCCAGCGACGCCGATGCGCAGATTCAGTCGGACGAGCCTGTCCATCTCTCCCGCAACCAGATCATCCTGTTCACCGAGGAACTCAGCGACCTGCTCGATGCGGGGCTCCAACTGGAAACCGCCTTGCGCATCATGCAGGAACGCACGGAGCTCTCCGGCCTCAAGCAGGTCACGATCGCCTTGCGGCAAAAGGTGCGCGATGGGGTGAATTTCTCCTCTGCGTTGAGGAGCGTCTCATCCAGCTTTGGAGAACTTTATTGCAACCTTGTCGCCGCCGGGGAGGTCGGCGGAGCCCTCCCGCAATTGCTCCGCAGGCAGACCAGTTATCTCGTGGCCATCGAGGAATTGCAAAGCCAGGTGGCGCAGGCGCTGGTTTATCCCGCATTTATTTTTGGAGCCGGTGTGATTCTGCTCTTTGTTTTCATGACCTGCCTGGTGCCGCGGCTGACCCTGCTCCTCACAAAAACCGGGGCGGGCCTCCCGCTTCCCACCCGGATATTGATCGGAGTGAGCAGCTTCTTCGCCCATTACTGGTGGGCGATCATTGCCGTGGGAATGGTGATCAGCCTCACGTTTTGGCGGTTTATCCAGGGCACGGAAGGCCGCTTCTGGTGGGACAAGTCAAAATTAAAGATACCAGTCGTGGGGCCCGTGCTGTGCGCCCGCGCATACGCGCAGTTTTCTCACACGATGTCCAATCTGCTCACCAACGGCGTGCCGATGCTGAACGGCCTGCGATTGACCCACAAGGCGGCCTCCAACTGCTATGTCAAATCATTGCTGGGAACTGCAATGGAGATGGTGGCGGAGGGCGGGGCCTTGTCGCAGGCTCTCAAAAAGGTGGGGGGATTCCCTGCGCTCATGGTGGATATTGTGTATGTCGGCGAGCAAACCGGGAATCTGCCTGCCGCGTTTGAAAAAGTTGGCGCGCGTTATGAAAAGGAACTGGCAAAAAAAATCCAGCGTCTCACCGGGTTGATCCAGCCGGTGGTCATCATCCTGATGGCTCTGCTGGTCGGAATCGTGGCGTACTCCATCATCAC
>JBAVPB010000377.1:0-6304 GCA_049692655.1 Chthoniobacteraceae bacterium
GAAGATGGTGGCGGCGAGCCATGCGCCGGGGATTTTCAGGCGGGAAAGGAGGAGCCAGACGAGCAGCGCATTTGCAATGTGGAGGAGGATGTTTACCCAGTGATAGCCTGCGGGGTTCAGTCCCCAGAGCGCGTGCTCAACACGAAATGTGGTATAAACCAGCGGAAAATATTGCGAGGGAGAGTCGAGCGAAAACCAGATACGGCGGAGGCCATCCGGGGCGGTGAGCAATGTGTTGTCGGTGACGTAAACGTCATCGTCCCAGATGTAGCCGCCGTGCGTGGCGGGGATATAGGCGAGCAGGGTGAGGATGATCAGCAGGCCCGCGAGGAGGAGCGGGGATTTCGTGCAACGCAGCCAGAGATCACGCGAAGAAGGCTGGGGGCTGTGCGACGTGGGCAATGGGTTTACGGGGAAATGCAGGATGAGGGATTTGAACCCCCGACCAATTCGGTGTAAACGAACCGCTCTACCACTGAGCTAATCCTGCGCAGTGTCGGAGGGAGTAATTACGACGTGTGGGGAGGGCTGGCAAGCCAAAGTTCAAAGTTGTTCGCAAACAGTGTGAGGCCATGTTTTGACTTCGGCTGTATATTCCAGCATAAGGAACCGGGATGGAATCCATCCCGTGAAGACTACTGCTGTGTGAACGGACGCGTCTTTCTCCCCTCCCGAAAACCTTTTACCCCCGAATGTCCGTCCGACCATCGAATCCGCATCTATTTTCCGCGTTGCGTCTTATCAATCCAAAATGGATTTATGAGGAGCAGGGGTCGCGTGATTTGCGGCTGGACTGGCTGCGCGGCTACGCGGTGATGGCGATGGTGATCGACCATATCGGTGACAAGTCGTGGCTGTATAAATTCACGGGAGGCGATGAGTTTTTTCTGTCGGCGGCGGAGGCGTTTGTTTTTATCTCGGGGATGATCGTGGGCGTGGTGTATGGACGTGTGCTGCAGAAACAGGGGCTGGGAGCGGCGTCGCGCAAGGCGTTTGCACGGGCGAAGACGCTCTATAAATTGACGGTGGTAATGACGATCCTGTTCATCGCGGTGAGTGTCGCCGATGAATTGCAGTGGACGGAATGGATCGATCTGTCGCACCCGGTGAAATTTGTCTTCGATATTTTCACATTGAGGAGGACGTTTATGTACGTGGACATCCCCTTGATGTACACGGTCTTCATGTTGCTGGCGCCGGTGGGGTTTTTCTTTTTGCGCGGAGGGCGGAAGTGGATGATGACGGGACTTGGGATATCGTGGGCGGTGTGGCTTGCGTTTCAATTTCCCGAGGTGCAGACCGGGGTGAAAATTGCGATCCAATACAACTGGACCTTCAAGCTGCCCGCGTGGCAGTTGTTATTTTTTAATGCGATGGCGATTGGTTATCATCGCGATTACCTGGCGGAACGTGTTAAATCTATGCGATGGCAGACGCGGGGGATCGGGTTACTGATTGCGATATCGGTGTTCGTGTTTTTGACGGTATTTTTTGAGAGTGAGGGTGCGGTTTTAAAGGGAATGCTGACGCAGGAGCAGCAGGAGTACTGGATGAATGTGATATTCACAAAAACGTGGCTGGGAGCGGGGAGACTGGTCGCGGCGGCGGTGCTTTTACCGGCAGCGTTTGCGGCGATCACGATTTGCTGGAAGCCGGTTTATGCATTCACGAAATGGATCACCTTGCTGGGGGCGAATTCATTGTATGCCTATACGATGCACCTGATGGTGATCCTTATTTTCACGGCGGTGATTCCGTTTTTGCCGTTCTACTGGGAGTATGAAGCGATGATCGATACGGGGGTGCAGGTGGCGACGATTTTTGCGATTTACTGGATGATACGCACGGAGTTTCTTTTCCATACGGTAGCCAGGTGATCACGATGAAGACGAATGGGATTTATTTCAAATGCTGGTTTTCATTTGCGACGATTGGACTGGCGGGAGTTCTATTTATTTCGAAGCTTGGCGGGGCGGAGGCTTCCGCGGAACAAAAACAGCCTTCGCCTGCGAGTGTCGATGCAAGGCTGATAATCCAGAAAACGCAGTATCGATTTCAGCCGTTCTGTTTTATCGGCGACCAATTTCCGAAGGGTGAATTTGCGGATCCTGTGGCGGTGGCAGTTTTTTTTGGCAATTACACGATCGATGTGACTTTTTATGATGAAGCGTTCAACGCTGTGAGCACGGCGGATAAACCGGGGAGGTATGGATCTGTAGTGGAGATTCATACGGAGAGGAGCGGGATCATTAAGCGCTTTTGCACGCTGTACCGGATTCCGCAGCAGAGTGACTGGCCGCCGGCTGTGCTGCCGATGAGTGCTGATTTGCTCGGGGAGTTGGGAATCAATCCGGTGGTTGCCGAGGAGCAGAAGGGGGTATTGGAGGGATATTTGAAGGGCAGGGTTGGGGAGAAATTTTTGAATTCGCCCGAAAGTGCGCTCATTCTTGCATGGCTGAGGACGACGTTGCCGGGAACGCGTACGACGAGGCGTAATGATCCGTGGATGGTAAACATGCGATGGATTCATGAACTCAAACGAAAGACGGGCAATCTGGTTCCGCTGGAATATTTGGTGCAGCTTCCTGTGGGATTTGAAAAATCGTCCAGGAAGAAGTGGCCGACGATCCTTTATCTCCATGGCTCCGGGGGAAAAGATCTCAGTATGGAGGAGGTGGGGAATCTTTCGCTGCCTGGATATGCGAGGGCCCACAAAAAGAAATTTCCATTCATATTGATCACGCCGCATTGTCCGAAGGATAGCGGGTGGGAAGTGCCGGCGCTGGATGATCTGTGGGCGGAGGTGGTGAGGAAATATCCTGTCGATCCGGATCGGGTCTATCTCACCGGGGAGAGCCTGGGGGGTGGGGCATGCTGGACGCTGGCGATCGAGCATCCGGATCGCTTTGCGGCGATGGCGCCTGTATCGGGCGGAGGGGGTGGCGAGGGGTTGGATATGGACCGGATCAAGGATCTGCCGGTGTGGGATTTCCACGGGCTGGTGGATTACGATGTGCTGATCCAGAGGAGCTACGACCGGGTGGAGGCGTTGCGGAAGCTAGGCGGGCGGGTGCGGTTTACTGTTTATGCAGATGGGGAACATAATATCTGGGATGATGTCTATAGCAGGGGGGAACTTTATACATGGCTGCTTGGGCAGGTGCGGGGGAGGCCGGCGCAACCACGGGCGACGGTCCAGGGGACGGAGCCTTCGGATCAGAGGGAACTCAAGGTTCCCCTGAATCTGCACGGGTACGGGGATAGCTGATGGTTGGTAAGGGTTGGCAAGGGTTGATTAGCCCTGCCAACGGCGGCCGATTAAAAGCCCATGTTTGAGAGGACTGTGGCGAGGCGGTTGACTACCTGGGTGAGGGAGGGGTGGGTGGACTCGAACGTGGAGATGGAGGAGTTCAGGCCGGTAAGGGCGGCATCGACGAGCTGGGGACGCTTGTCCTGGCGGGTGGCCTCGTGGGTGGAGACGTCGGCGAAACGGGCGATGCTGCGGGCGTCTTCCTCGTTGGTCTTGGCGAGGGCTTCGATCTCCGTTTTCAGTCCGGCGAGGATGCCAAGCAGTTCCTCCTTGGTAGCGTCCTGGATATTGGTGGCTGAGCGGACTTTGTCTTCGAGTTTTGCAATACGATCCTGAATCATCCGTAAAATTTAATCTTCTTTCGCGGCTTATGAAAGCTCGAATAATTTGCGCGATGGGCGCGTCACAAGAGAGCGGTGTTTACTCGCGAACACCAATATGCTAATCCCAACCCTAATGAAGCCACGCCCCCGGCGCGAATTGCTGTTGGTTTTTCTCGCTCTTGCGCTGTTTGCGGGTGCTTTCCAGCCCTTTTCCAAGGGGGACGATGCGGATGCGGGGCGATGGGCGACCGATGCCGAGCTGAGCACTCGAAAGCTGGAGAAAGACCCGCACAATGAAAAAGCCTGGGAGGGGCTTGTGCGCGCGCGCTTGAAGCAGGGTGACTGGAAGCGCGCGGAAAAAGCCATCGGCGACTGGCGCGCGGCGGTTGCGCATCCCTCCACGATGAATACGCGCCTTACTGCGGAGCTGGCGGTGGCGCAGGAGGATTCCAAGGCGGCGATCGCGGCATGGAATACGTATCTTACCCTCGAGCCGGGAGACCGGGCTGGCTGGCTGGGGC
Organism: Chthoniobacteraceae bacterium; assembly: GCA_049692655.1. Classification (GTDB taxonomy): domain Bacteria; phylum Verrucomicrobiota; class Verrucomicrobiia; order Chthoniobacterales; family Chthoniobacteraceae; genus DASZPK01. Next base: position 4,155 of record JBAVPB010000377.1, read on the forward strand.
TTTCGCTTGCTTGCACAAACGAGGGCCTGCACAAGGAGGCCGCCGATGCCGCGACGCATGCGCTGGCGATCAAGAAAGATGTGTTTGGACTGACCCGGCGCGCGGAGTCGCTGATCCGGCTGCACGAATGGGATGGCGCGGCTGCGGATGTGCGGGAAGCGAACAAACTCGACCCCTTGGACCCAACAACGAAAACATTGTTTCCAGTGTTCGAGCGGTCCAAGGAGTGGCTTCCCGAGGTGACGAAGCTGGATGCAGCGATTGCCGCCGACCCGAAGAACGCCGGGCTGCTGGTTGACCGCGCAGAGTGGCTGGTGGGCGAGGGGTTGACGGATGCGGGCGGCGACGATGTCGAGGCCGCGTTCAAGCTCGATCCAAAATCGCTGCGGGTGCGTTTCTGGAATGGGATCATGGCCTGGGAACACAACCAGGCAACCAAGGCGGGGGACGTGATGCAATATCCTTTTGCCAAGGTCACTGTGCCGTTCGAGATTGCGTTGAAGACTGTGGATGCATCGACCGATCCCGAGGCGCGCGCGCAGTTTTTGCTGAAATATGACCAGCCGTTGATGGCATTGCACGAAGTGGGCGGTGTCAGCGGCTCGGTGGCAAAGGCGCAGGCGCTGTTTGATCTCAGCCGGTTGCCCGAGGCGGGGTCAGCAGCGCGTCATGCGGTGGAGGCGCATGCGGATGATGCGGCCGCGTGGCTGCTCCTTGCGCGGATCGAGCTGGGAAATGGAAACATCAAAGAGACACTCGACGCGCTGGACCATTCTTCGCACCTGAAAAAGAGCAAGGAAGTGGATGAACTCCGGAAAGAGGCAATCAAGAGGCTTGGGAAGAAATGAAAGAGACGATTTTCCAGCGGTTCACGATGCTGTTTTTGCTTTGTCTTTCGTGGAGCTTTTTTTCATTGGCCGCGGAAGAGGACGAGGGAAAAAAGGCAACGGACAAGGTGCAGATCGCCGATAGTGGAGACCAAGGTATCCAGCCGGGCACGGTAGTCACGGTGAGTTTTCCTTCCGCGATGGTGCAGGCGGCGGAGATTGATTCGGAAGCAAAAAAAAGTCCGATCCGTTTCGAGCCGCCCGTGACCGGGAAATTCATCTGGAAGAGCCAGACGGAGGGGGAGTTCACCGCCGCCGAAGTCACGCCGGGGACCACATTCAAGATTTTTCTTGAGCCGGGGCTTGCTGACCTGGATGGGAAACCGGTGAAACAAAAAAAAGCGCTGGGGGAACGTTCTTCTGCCGCGTTTGCGGTGGATTCCAGTTTCAGCGCCGACAAACTCGACAAACGCCCCTCGGTGCCGCTGCATTTCAGCCACGACGTCAAGCCATCCGACCTGCTGGACACGGTATGGTTTCAGGATCGCGATTCGCGCCAGCGCGTGCCGATTGAAGTGGTGCTGGAGGAGAATACGAAGGAGGCCGTGAGCGAAGTCACCGTCACGCCACGCGAAGATCTTCCCGGCGGGCGGACGTTCGACCTCGTTATCGACGGACTCAAGGAAGCGGGGACGGGATCGCGTCTCGATAAGGTGCAAGTCATCCCGCTCGGGGAGACGGAGGCATTGCGCGTGGTGAAGGTCGCGGGGTTCAATTATCCGATGCAGAGGCGGCGGATCGCCGTGGAATTCAGCGAGGCGGTCGATCCAGCGGAGGGGCATAAAATCAAGATCGATCCGCCGGTGCAGAACCTGGAAGTTAAGGCCGAGGGGGAGGCGCTTTGGATCGAAGGGGACTTCGATATAGCACAGCGTTACAGCGTCACGATCCCTGCGGGTGTGGTGGGTAAACGGGGATTTGCCACGGTCGCGGAGAGCCGGTGGGGAGTCAGTTTCCACGCGAAGAAACCGGCGCTTATTTTTCCGGGTGAGGATGTGCATGAACGCGCCAAGGCAGGGTTGCGTTTTACATTCATGCAGGTGAACACCGGGCCGCTGGAGTGGAGACTCGGGCGCGTGCCGCCGGAAAAACTGCTCGCGGTGAACAGCCGCCTGCGCGAGTTCACGGTGGAACAGACCAACCCAGTGACCAGCGAAACGGATGTCGATCCCGCGACCGGATTCCCGAAATGGACGAAGACGGAATTGCTGATCGACGCATGCCGGCTGGAGATCGTGGCCGATGGAAAGATCGATGCAGCAG
>JBAVPB010000378.1:0-3356 GCA_049692655.1 Chthoniobacteraceae bacterium
GAGCAATTCCGGGGTGACATTGCAGTTGACGCTCTCGACGACGGATTACGCCAGCCTGGTGTCGAATGCCTCGAGCAGTTACAACGCGAAGTCCTCCAACAGCACACTGGACAATTACTTTGTGTTCAACCTGGGAACCGGGCTGACAGCGGGCCGTTTCGAGACCCTTGCGCTGGATGTGAATGGAACGACCACCTCGGGGTTGATCTACTACGCGGGAACGAACGACCGGTTTGCGGCGGACGGAGTAGATAACACGATCGGCGATGTGTATGTGACCGTGAACGGGGTGAACCAGGAGTTCGCGCTGAGCTACACGGGGAATTTTGCGGATAGCGCCAATGCGACGATAGGGGGCAATGACATCGTGCTGACGGCGATTCCCGAGCCGGGGACGTGGGGGATGATTCTTGGAGGATTTGGAATGCTTATCGGCTTCCAAAGGTTGCGCAAACATCGGGTGGGGATCTGACTGGGGGCGCAATCGAAAATTAACGCCCTCCGGTGGGGATCGGAGGGCGTTTTTCATGTTTCCATTTTTGCGTTTGGAAATAACCAAATACGTGTTGGTCAGGGGAACTATGACGTTGATTGATTGTTGAGAAAATTGTTCACGAGTAATCCACTTACAAGCTGTGTAAAAAATAATATGATCAGGAAATTTGTGATGCTGTGTGTGCTGAAATTAATGGTTTCCATCAGTTTTGCTGCGGGAGCGGGCGCAGACGTGTCTTTGCTATCCAATGGGAGATTTGACAAAGATGGTGGAAATTGGCCTGCAGACTGGCCGCATCCCGAAGGAGCTACGTGGGAGAAAGAGGGGGATTTCCATTTTCTCAGACTTCAATCGACAGAACCTGGCAAGATGATCATGGCCTATCGGCAGATAACTCTTCCTGCCGTGCATCCACCGGCCTTGGAGCTTCGTGTCCGCGTCCGCGCACAAGATATCAAACCTGGGGAAAAATCCTGGTTTGACGGACGAATCATCCTGGATTTCAAGGACAAGGATGGTCATCCATTAAAACCCCAGCCATCTGCTCCTAATTTTAAAGGAACAACCAAGGGATGGGAGGACAAGAGCATTTTCTTTCCGGTGCCGGAGGCTGCTGCTGTTCTTGACATCATGCCATGCCTCTTCCAGGTAGCCCAAGGCACAATGGATCTCGCGCAATGCGAAATCTTCCCAGCTACGAAAGAGCAACTTCCACCGCCACCACCCATGATCCCGTCTGAAACGATGGTGCCGGAAAAATCCGCGAAGCTACCGCCGCCGTTGCATGTGGCGGGAAATCAACTTCAGACACCGGATGGCAAGACCGTATGGTTGCAGGGACTTTGCGTGGACAGCATGCAATGGAATGCCGGTGGCGAACACATTCTGCAGTCCATACCGGTGGCGATAGACCAATGGCATGCAAACGTAATCAGGCTGCCGGTGAAGGAAAATTTCTGGTTCGGCTGGGGGCCGTGGCAGAAGAAAGGGGACAACGGGATGACTTATCGCAAACTGGTGGATGCTGCAGTAGAAGCAGCCGCCAGCAGAGGTGCCTATTTGGTACTGGATTTGCATCAGTTCGGAGCACCGACGGAAAATCATGTCGCGTTCTGGAAGGATGCCGCATTGCGTTACAAGAACCACCCGGCAGTCTTGTTCGAATTATTCAACGAGCCGCACAGCATGTCGTGGAAGGTGTGGAAAGACGGAGGAAGCTTGAAGAGCGCAGAAAACGACCACAAGGATGCAGGAGTAAAGGAAAACAACGAAGCAATGAGCGGGGATAAAACGCCGGGGATGCAGGCGCTTGTAGATGCGGTGCGCGCCACCGGTGCGAAAAATCTGATCATCGCCGGAGGATTGGACTGGGGATATGACCTCTCGGGTGTGGTGACTGATTACGCGCTGAAGGATCACGACGGCGGCAACGGCATTATGTATTCAAGCCATATCTATCCATGGAAGAAAGACTGGCAGCATAACACGCTGGATGCTGCCGCGAAGTATCCGGTTTTCATCGGGGAAACAGGAAATCCCTCTTCGTGGGAAGATTTCAAATTCATCCCGGAAGCCGAGCGATATGAACCAGTGGGAGTGGAAAGCGCGTGGCCGCCAGATATGATAGCATTAATCCAGAAATATAAACTCAATTGGACTGGATTCAGTTTTCATCCCAAATGCGGCCCACAGGTAATTCTTGATTGGAATTACACGCCTACTCCTTACTGGGGGACTTTCGTCAAAGACGCTCTAGCAGGCAAACAGTTTGAATTGAAAAAGATACGCTAACCCAAAGATGACAACCTTGATGAATCTTTTTAACTAGCATTTTTATGAAAACTCCTGAGACATCACGCCTGTTTACACGCTGGCGCAATCCCACCAGCGGCGTCGAGAGCCTGGTGCTTACCGGGCGGCTTGCACCGGTGCAGCAGTCGTTTTACTACACCAATCCGAGCTTTACAAATGACGGACGTTTTCTGTGGCTGCGCTGCGGATTTCCTCCGGAGGGAGGGAAGCATGCCGCGCAGGTGCTCGGAGTTGTGGACATGGAGCGTGACGAGATGCGTGTCTATCACGAGACGCAGTTTCCGAGCGAGTCGCCTGCTGTGGATCTCGTGAGTGGCGAGGTATATTGGGGCAATGAACTGGACACCTGGAAACGCGGTCCGCATGCCGGGGATAAACCGGTATTAGTCAACCGTTTCCCACGGGAGCTGGCAAAAGGCCGCCCTGATCGCATTGCAACGCACCTGACATTTTCCGCGGATAAAAAATCACTGAATATCGACGCGAAATTTTCAAACACCGGTCACGGCCAGCAATTTTTCATCGGTGATCTGCCGCTGGATGGTTCCCCATTCCGGCTCTGGCAGAGGATCGATGGCATGCATCACGATCACGGTCTTTTCAGCCCCACCGATCCGGATGTGCAGATGTTTGCCCATGAATACTGGCAGGACCATATCCATGATCCGTTTGATGAAAGTCTTCCGTATCACCGCCTCTGGTGGATCCGGCGCGGACAAAAAGCGGAGCCCATACTCCGCGAACCGGTGAGCCACAGCGGGCATGAATGGTGGGATGCGGATGGAAAACATATCTGGTATCTCCATTACGGGGTCGGGGTGAAAAAAGTAAGCATGGAAGCCCGTGAGGAGAAACTCGTGTGGCCGGGTCATCTATCGCATGCGCACTCGGACCAAACTGGACGTTATCTCGTGGCGGACACAATGTCTGATCCGGCGGTATCCGATTGCCACGTCATTTTCCGGAATCTGGAGACAGGCAGGGACGTGGAGATCGTGAATCGTCCACCACTGGCCGAAGGATTGACCCAGTGTACTCATCTCCACCC
>JBAVPB010000379.1:0-9589 GCA_049692655.1 Chthoniobacteraceae bacterium
GCTCAAAGGCGAGTCAGGACTCAGGGATTCGTCCATAAAATGGGTTCGGCCCTGAAGAGCGAGTTTAAGCCACCCGCCTCCGCCCAGGGGCTGCAGCCCTCGCCCCTCGGCTTCTCCCACTGTCGAATTTTCCAAACGTTGGATGTGAGCATGTATGTGTATTGAGGATTTCAAAGAACTTCCGAGCCAGTTTTTTGGCCGGGGGCGGCACTGGTTCACAGTGACACACTGTTTGGGCGGAACTCACCCTTCATGTGGTGAATCTAGCACATGACATCTCATTAATGCAAGGAAAAATTACGCAAATAATCATTTTTACGTAAATATTATGGATATTTCTGTAAAAAACCAAACGCTTGCCAGCAGAATGTGCGGTTTTAAACCGGCTTTCTGTCAAGATTTGTAGCCTAGCCCCTATTTTTCTATTTTCCCGCGAAATGATTTGTGCTCGTTTTTATCGAGAAAATGTGGATGATTCCAAATTAAGTGGATGCTAACCATCGATTCTTCGTTCGTAGATGAGTAATCCAGACAGAGCGTTGCAAGGGAAAACAAAGGATATCAGACGCCTTGCGTTTTCTCGAAATCGCGCACGCCTCCGAAAGTCGGGTTAGGGTCGCCAAGGGCTAACAAGAAACAGATCGTGAATCCCGCCAGAGGTGGACTTAATAGTCCTCCATAATGAGGAATTGCTCCGCTTTGCCTTCCGCTTTTCCGAGCCAGAATTTCATATTTTTTGAAAATGGGTCGTCGTACGGCCGAATTTCGTAAATCGGGCGCAGTGTGATTTTTTGCACACGATTGCCATCTTTTTTGAGCCAATCCACGGGCCAGGTGCCATCGCCAAGCGTTACATGGAAAACAAAGTGATCTCCGGGTTTCAGGAAAAATGGACGCGGCAAGTTGCTGTCCCAAGCTGTTTGATTGCGGGTGACGATCTGGCTCTTGCCGCCGGCGTCAACATACTCCAGCGAGAGGCAGCAAAAGCCCCACATATTGTTGCTGTTCCAGATGGATAATGAAGAGGGGAGATGTTTGTGATCACTACGTCAAAGGCAGGCAGTGATTTCTTGTCGCTAGCGAGGATTTTTTCTTCCCCGTAAGTTTGGTAGGCGGCGATTGATACGTCGAGCGGCTGGCCGGGCTCTTTCGTTTCCGCGAAGGAAATATGGCAAGCAAAGCCGAGGGTGAAGAGGAACGCGAGGAGTGTTTTCATAGGCGAGTTCAAACCCGGTGACAGTGTAGGTTGGCAGGGGGTGTTCAAGTTTACAGCCCTCCGCGGCGGTTTGGAAGCGGGAAGAATCCGGCGACGCCGCCCAGTCTCCCTCAGCTTATTGCATTTTCCCTCGTTTTCATGCAGAGTAATTGCATGATTTTTCAGCGCATCACTTTTGATCCTGAACGGATGAACGGTCAGCCGTGCGTCCGTGGGCTTCGTTTGACGGTGCGCCGGGTGGTGGAGGCCGTCGCCACTTATCCCGACCGCCAGGATTTGCAGCGCGAGTTTCCAGAACTGGAAGAGGAAGACATCCGTGAGGCGCTGGCTTATGCGGCAGCCAATCTGGACGACAAAGTGATCGCGCTGAGCACGCCGTGATGAAATTGCTGCTCGACCAAGGAACGCCACGTTCCGCGGCGACGATTCTTCGTCAGGCGGGTTTTGATACAGTCCACACGGGTGAAATCGGCCTGGCGGAGGCGGAAGATTCCGAAATTATCCGGCAAGCTGCGGATCAAAACCGCGTTGTTGTGACATTGGATGCGGATTTTCATACCCAGCTTGCCCTGACGCAAGCCAGTGGGCCATCGGTGGTCCGCATTCGCTTCGAAGGCTTGCGAGGTGAGCCATTCTGCAGACTGCTCCAAAATGTCTTGCGGCAATGCGCCGATGATTTGGAGGCGGGAGCAATGATTTCGGTAAACGATTTTCAAATCCGCATTCGCCGTCTGCCGGTTTCCTAAAGGAGCGGGCTCCCGCTGTTTTTGGCAATACGCGGTTCGAACCCGGAACTTCCAACTTCCAACATCGAATAGGAGGAGGTCACGATCCACCTTCGCTTCGCGGATATATTCAGTCGATGTGGAAGGCCTTGGGGAGTTCGTCTGCGACTCTTTGCAGCTTATCCTGGAGGGCGATACCAATTTGCCCGGCACTTTCATGACCAAACCGATCAAAAGGTAAGGCCGGACAGCGAATCCACTTCGTTTAATCAAGTAAGGAGGAACGGAAGGTTATCGAAATGCAATTCCAGGATTTCGAAATTAGAGGTTTGCCGGCCAAGGAAGCGACCATTCATTATCCCCGCAAAGGATCGGGGCTCTCCGCCATTGCGTCTGCACGCGCCGGGACGCGTGTGGGAAAGCATTGGCCGCGCATAGGGTTTATCGCCCTTCTCGTTCTCGCGAGCTGTGGCCAGCCGAAGCCCGCCGCGCCCCCGCCTCCGTCCGTCATCGTCAACCAGCCGGTTCAGCACATGGTGGTCGATTGGGATGAATACAGCGGCCGCCTGCAATCCCCGGAAACGGCAAGCATAGCCGCCCGGGTCAGCGGTTTGATCGTGGACTCCCCTTTTAAAGAAGGGGCTCTCGTCAAAAAGGGGGACGTCCTCTTTGTCATCGACGACCGTCCCTTTAAGGCGGACCTGGACAACAAGCGCGCCGCCGTCGCCAAGGACAACGCCCAATTGTCGCTTGCCGACATCCAGCTCCACCGCAATGCCGAATTGCTAAAGACACGCGTCATCGCCCAGCAGGATTACGACACCGCAAACGCCACCTACGAGCAAGCCGTTGCCCAACTGGCCGCCGACAAAGCCGCTGAAGAAACTTCCGCGCTGAACTTCGAGTGGACGCGCGTCACCGCCCCTTTCACCGGCCGGATCAGCCGCATGGCCGTTACGACCGGCAATCTCGTCAATGGCGGAGGCGCCAGCCAGGCCACCCAGCTGACCACCCTGGTCTCTGTCGATCCGGTTTACTGCTATGTGCCTGTTCCCGAGCGATCCTATGTGACCTATCAGCAAGTCGCCCGCCAGGAGAAACATACCAGCCTCGAGGACGCAAATATTTCCTGCTTCATGCAATTGGAAAACGAAACCGACTTCGGCCACGCGGGAACCATCGACTTCATCGACAACGCCGTGGATCCCGCCACCGGCACGATCCAACTGCGCGGCGTCTTTCCTAATCCTAACGGCTTGCTCAAGCCCGGCCTGTTTGCACGCTTGCGAATCCCCGGCAGCGTTCCCTACCAGGCGCTCCTCGTTCCGGATGCCGCAGTCGGCACGCAGCAGGACGAGCGGTTTCTACTCATCACCGGCTCGAATAACATCGTGGAATCCCGTCCCGTGAAGCTGGGCCGGCTCTTCGGGGAACTGCGAGTCATCAGCGATGGCCTGAAACCCGGAGACAAGGTCATCGTGGACGGCCTTCAAAAAGCCCGGCCCGGGGCTCCGGTCAACCCCTCCGAGGCTCCCATCCCTCCGGAAGCCATGCAGGCATTGGAAGCTTCCGTCGCTGCCAGCCCTTCCCCGGCTCCCGCGTCCTCTGGCAGCGCGGCAGGCACACCCGCGCCTGATACCACGCCTGGCGATGCCGGCGGATCACCGGCACCAGGCCATACACCGCCATAACCCTCTTCCCGACCTGTGAACATCGCGCGTTTCTTCATCGACCGGCCGGTCTTTGCCGCGGTGATTTCCATTGCCACCGTTATCGCCGGGGCACTCGCCATTCTCGGTCTGCCTATCGCACAGTTTCCGGAGATCGCGCCACCCACCATCAACGTCACTGCGTCATACATCGGCGCAAATGCAAAGACCGTCTCGGATACCGTCGCCACTCCCATCGAAGAGCAGATCAACGGCGTCGAGAACATGCTCTACATGTCCAGCCAGGCCACAAACGACGGCGCGATGCAATTGACCGTGACCTTCAAGGTCGGCACGAATCTCGACGTGGCTCAGGTCGAGGTGCAAAACCGTGTCGCCATCGCGCAACCCTCCCTCCCGCCCGAGGTCCAGTTGCAGGGCATTGTCATCAAGAAAGCCACCCCCGACATCACGCTCGTCGTGGCGCTTTATTCCCCCGACAGTTCCCACGACCCGGAGTTCATGAGCAACTACGCCACCTTGCAGCTCAAGGACGAGATTGCGCGGCTCGACGGCGTGGGCGATATCACCGTCTTTGGGGTGCGCGACTACGCCATGCGCCTCTGGCTCGATCCCGACAAACTTGCCGCCCGCAATATGACCGTCGGGGACGTGCTCAACGCTGTCAGGGAGCAAAACATCCAGGTTGCAGCCGGGCTCATCGGCGGCCCGCCGCTCCCCAAGGGAGCCACCCAGTTTCAATACACCGTCAGCGCCCTCGGACGGCTCACCGATCCCGCGCAATTTGCGGATATCGTCGTCAATGTGGGTGCGGATGGCCGCATCACCACGCTGGGCGACATCGGCCGCGTGGAACTCGGCGCCGCCGACTACAGCAACACGATGACTTACAATGGCAAACCCGCAGTCGCCATCGCCATCTTTCAGTTGCCCGGGTCGAACGCGATCACCACCGCCAACCTCATTTACGCCCGGATGAAGGAGCTGAAACGCCGTTTTCCGCCCGGGCTGGACTACACCATTCCTTACGATACCACCCTGGTTGTCCGCGACAGTCTGGCCGAGGTGGTCAGGACCCTCCTCGAGGGCGTGGGGTTGGTGGCGCTCGTGGTCTTCGTATTTCTGCAAAACTGGCGCGCATCCCTGGTGCCGCTCCTATCGATCCCTGTTTCACTCGTCGGCACTTTCGCCGTGATGTACGCCGCCCACTTCTCGATGAACAATCTCTCGCTCTTTGGCCTGGTGCTGGCCATCGGCATCGTGGTCGATGATGCCATTGTCGTCGTCGAGAACGTCCAGCGCTGGATCGCCCAGGGTCTCAGCCCGCGCGACGCGGCTTTCAAGGCGATGGAAGAGGTCACTCCTGCTGTCATCGCCATCGCGTTTGGCCTCTCCGCGGTGTTCGTCCCGGTGGCGTTTATCGGCGGCATCACCGGGCAGTTCTACCGGCAGTTCGCCCTCACGATTGCCTTCTCGACCCTTCTCTCGGCGTTTAATTCGCTTACGCTCAGCCCTTCGCTTGCCGCTCTCCTCCTTCAACCGAAGGACGCCAAACCCGATTGGCTGACGCGGTCGCTCGACTTTGTCCTCGGCCGTTTCTTCCGGCTTTTTAATCGGGCATTCGATGCATCGAACCGCCTCTATGTCCGCGTCCTGCGCAAGGTCGTGCGCTTCAGCGGCATTGCGCTTCTCGTCTATGTAGGGCTCGTTTTTCTGGCTTACATCGGTTTCAAAAAGGTCCCGACCAGCTTCATCCCCGCGCAGGATCAGGGCTATCTCATTGTCAACGTCCAGATGCCGGACGGCGCCTCCATCGATCGCACGCAGGAGACCATGGCGCGCATTGCGGAGATGGCTGGCAAGACGCCGGGGGTGCATGGCCTGTTCACCGTGGCCGGTCTCTCCATTCTTTCCAGGTCCAACTCCTCGGCGGCCGGCGTCATGTTCTGCACGCTCGACCCGTTCCACGACCGTGCCGGAAAGGACGATCTTTCCGCCACTACCATCACCCACAAACTCATGGCGCAGTTCAGCCAGATCAAGGAGGCAGCCATCCTCGTGTTTCCGCCGCCACCGGTGCGCGGCATCGGGACAGCCGGCGGGTTCAAACTGCAAATTGAAGACCGATCCGGTCTCCACACGCCGCAGGAACTCCAGACCGTGATCGACAAGGTCATCGGCGAGGCGCGCAAACGCCCCGAGGTCGCCGGTCTCTTTTCGAGTTACCGCGCCAGCTTCCCGCAGGTCTATGCAAATGTGGATCGCGTCAAAGCCAAACAGCAGAAGGTGGCCGTCACCGACATCTTCCAGACGCTGCAGGTTTACCTGGGCGGATTCTACGTCAACGATTTCAATTATCTCGGGCGCATCTGGCACACATTTGTCCAGTCCGATGCCCGCTTCCGCAGCACCGCAAAGGACGTTGCCCGCTTTGAAACGCGCAATGCCGCCGGCCAGATGGTTCCGCTCGGCGCGGTGATGCAACTTCAGGATGTCACCGGTCCCGACCGCATCCAGCATTACAACCTTTACCTTTCAGCCGAGATCAACGGCAACACGGGGCCGGGCTACAGCAGCGGACAAGCCATCGCCGCCATGGAAGAAGTGGCCCGCGGCAGCATGCCCGCCGATTACACGCTGGAATGGACCGACCTCGCCTACCAGGAAAATGCGGCTGGCAACACCGCCCTGTTCATCTTTCCTCTTTGCATCCTCTTTGTCTGGCTCACCCACTCCGCCGAATACGAAAGCTTCGCCCTCTCCACCGCCATCATTCTCATCGTCCCGATGTGCCTTCTTTGCGGCATCGCCGGTGTCTGGCTACGCCACATGGATAACAACATCTTCACCCAGATCGGTTTTGTCGTGCTCGCCGGCATGAGCGTGAAAAACGCCGTCCTCATCGTCGAGTTCGCCAAGCAGCAGCAGGAGCATAATCACGGGATGCTGGCCGCCGATGCCGCCATCGAGGCCGCCCACCTCCGCCTGCGGCCGATTCTCATGACCAGCTTCACCTTCATATTCGGCGTGCTGGCCCTGGTGGTCGCTACCGGCGCCGGTGCCGAGATGCGCCAGGCCCTCGGCACCGCCGTCTTCTTCGGCATGATCGGCGTCACCTTCTTCGGCATTTTCTTCACCCCGGTCTTCTTTACCGTCATCCGCAAATTGACCCGGCGGGAGAAGCTGGATTAGACCGGGGACGTTGTCACAATTGTTTGTGGATGAGAGGGATTTTTAACCGCAAAGGGCGCGAAGGACGCAAAGGGGGGAATTAAGGAAATCGATCTCGTGGCGGACGGTTTGTTTGAATTTTTAAATGAGTTCCCGAACAAAAATCATTAGAGCGTGTCATGACACTTTGAAGACGCATTATATTCCCCAGCCCCAACGGGGCGAATCAAGTCAGCCTGGGGCACCGCCCCAGGAAAAATGCCCTGAAAATTTCTCCAGCCCTGCAGGGGCGGTCTAATATCGTGCATGACAGGCTTTCTTGTATCGGGGACAATTCCGCGCCGCCATGGGATGGCAGTGAATCTTAAACCTTACATTCCCGGCCAGTATAAAATGTTGAACTTGTGTCCATCTGGATCAGAAAAAACAAACGTATATCCCGGTCCGATTTCGTAAGGTTCCACAGTTATTTTCCCGCCCGCTTTTTTTACAATGTCCACCCATTCATTGACTTCTTCTTTGCTCTCGGCGGAAAGACTGATGATAAGTTCGTTGCCATTCTTAAGATCGGTAATTTTGCTGTGAGTATTTTTCTGGAGAATATCTTTCAGAAAAAAATTTATAACAAAATCATTTTCGCCAAAGGAAATGCTGGTCAGTTCCCGGGCGTGTGAACTGTTGGAACTGTTAGCCTTAAAACCAAGTTCAGTATAAAATTTCGTGGTTAGTTCAAGTTCTTCTTCGCTCCTGCCGAATTCTAAAGTGTGCAACATTCGTAGCAGGCATTGCCTCCCTCATCTTACTGATCAGCTGCTCCGCAAATGCTGCGACTGAGACATGGCAGGGTTCCTCCGGAAGCGACTGGAATTCGCCAACAAATTGGACCCCTTCAAAACCAGTCGCCGCCGACACGGCATTGTTTGAAGATCCGGGTTTCACTGTTGTCTCGAATTCCACAGCCGACCAGTCCGTGGCGAATATCTTCTTTGACACGACTGCCGATTCGTATGCTATTGGCTCCACGAACGGCAGGAAGCTTCTCCTCACGACGGCGGGCTCGATCGCGGTGCGGAGTTCGATACAGGATACGGGCATCACCGAGACGATTAATGCCCCGCTTGTCCTCGGAGTTGCCGCCGGGACAAGCACCTATTCATTTGACAATAGCTTCAGCGATATTTCCAGCAGGCTGATCATCGCCGGATCGGTCACGGGAGATTTATCTGCATCAGCCACCACGACGGTGCTGACGCTGTCCGGTCTTAGCACGAGCGGCAATACGGTCAGTGGCGCCATTGCCAATGGCACTGGCGTACTGAGCATCACCAAGTCCGGCCCCGGGAGTTGGACCCTCTCCGGCAACAATACCTACACGGGCCTCACCACGCTGAGTGCGGGCACCTTGACCCTCCTCGGTAATAATAGCACTACTGGCGGATTGACACTTAACGCTGGCAATCTCATTATCAATGGCTCCCTCGCGCTTGGCACCAGCGGCCTGGTTACCATCAATGGCGGTACCATCGACGCCGGCGCTAACGTCAACGTCTCAGGCGCCAACACCTACACGTTGGCTGCAAGTTTTGTCTTTGTAGGCTCGCATACTCTCAATTTGGGCAACGGAGCCGTGGCCTTGACGAATACCGAGACTATCACGGTAAGCAATTCCGTGCTGGGCGTTGGCGGTCAGTTCGCTATCACGGCCGGCAAGACCATCACCAAAGCCGGGGCGGGCGTTCTACAGTTCCTCGCCGGCTCCACGGCAACAAACGGTATCTATATCAACAGCGCCGGGACAACGATCTTTTCCGGCGCGAACGCCTTCACCGGTGCGACGTCCATCACGGGCGGCATTATCCTTTATCAAAACGGAACGGCATTTGGAACGAACAGCGCTATCACGGTAAGCAGCGGTGCGACAGCCCAGGTGCAGGGCACGACTGCGGGAGGGGCCAAGCTCCTGATCATCTCCGGCACGGGCTCCGGCGGCATCGGCGCGCTGGACAGTATCAGCGGGGCGAACAGTTACGCGGGCAACGTTACCCTGGGGGCGAATTCAACCGTTGCGGTCAATGCAGGCAGCCTCGGCTTGGGCGGCAATGTGACGGGTGCGTTTGCCTTGACCAAGGCGGGCGCGGGCAGTCTCAAGCTTTCGGGCGCAGCTAATACTTTCAGCGGTGGCCTGACGATCAACGTCGGCAGCGTGATCGCCGGCAATGCCGATAGCGGCGTGCTCGGCAGCGGCCTCGTAACAATGGCCAACAGCACGATCCTGGACCTGAATGGCAACAGCCCCACGACGGGCCTTCTGAGCACGAGTGGCAATGGATCCGGAGTGAGCATTACCAACAATGCGGTGAACACACCCTCCGTTATCACGATTTCCGGCACCTCCAGCCAGACTTTTGCGGGCGTGATCAGCGATGGGGCAGGCACGAGCACGGTCGCATTGACCAAGTCCGGAACCGGTACGCAGACATTGACCGGCTCGAACACCTATACCGGCAACACGACAATCTCTGATGGTACACTGGCACTGGGCGCAACCGGATCGATTTCCAACAGCGCGAAGATCATCGTGGGCGACAGTGTCTTGAACAATGCGGCGAAGTTCGATGTGAGCGCGGTGAGCGGCGGCTTGCACGTGGTGAGCGGGCAGACCCTTGCTGGCCACGGAACGGTGATCGGCGGAGTAACGGTGGACAGTGGGGCGCACCTGGCTCCCGGCAACACCGTGGGAACGATCACGATGGGAACATTGACATTGAGCGGCGGTTCAATCCTCGATTATGAATTCAACAACACAC
>JBAVPB010000380.1:0-7550 GCA_049692655.1 Chthoniobacteraceae bacterium
ACCGAGATGCTCGATGAGTCGAATTTCCTGCCAGCCGGCGAGGCGAAGCAGATGCTCGCCAGCCACACGCCGATGTTTGCGGATGAGCGCCATTACGGCAACGGCCCTGCTCAATATTTCCGGTTGCCGGAGCTCGATTCCTCCGTGGGCTTCATCGGCGCGATGACGAATCTCCACTTCTGCGAGGCGTGCAACAAAATCCGGCTGACTGCCGACGGAAAAATCCGCCCATGCCTTGGCAACCATGGCGAGCTTGATCTGAAACCGGCGCTGCGTCCGGAAATCGATCGCGCCATGCTGCGTGAGATCTTCCTCGCGTCGCTCCGGGAGAAGCCGCCCGAGCACCAGTTCCGCAACCAATACCAGCCGGGCCGCATCATGACGGCGATCGGCGGATGATGGAATGAAAGTAAAGTTTTTTGCCCATTTACAAAACGCGGCGGGATGCGAGGAGCTTGCCTTGTTCGTGCCCGGCGGAATTACCGGCGATGATCTCTGGCGCTTGCTGGAGGAAAAAATCCCAGGGTTCAGCCGATATAAGAACTCCACGAGGCTCGCGCGGAATTTTGTTTATGCGGAGCCGGATGCCGTGTTTCATGCGGGTGATGAGGTCGCACTTATTCCCCCGGTTTCCGGCGGTTAGGACAAAGATGTGGAAATAGAAATCGTCATCACGAGCCAGCCGCTCGTCCCCCTGAAAACCGCCCCGGAAGGCTGCGGAGCGGTCGTCGAGTTCTCGGGCATCGTGCGGGGCGAGGAGAATGGCAGCGCGATCAGCGCCCTTGAATACCAGGCCTACCAGCCGATGGCGGAACGCGAGATCGAGCGGCTTGCGCAAGAGATCAATCTGGAGCATCCCTGCGGCTTTGTGCGGGTGCATCATCGCATTGGCATCGTGCCTGTTGGCGAGACAGCCGTTGTGCTCCAGGCAGCGTCGCGGCATCGTGGTGCGGCATTTGCATTCGCCTCCGCATTCATGGACCGCTTGAAACAGGACGTGCCAATCTGGAAAATCCGCGCCATACCTGTCACCGCATGAAATCCGTTCCCGAAGCCCTCGACCTGATCCTCGCAAATGCAGCCGTCATGACCGCGGTGGAAGTGCCGTTGCAGGAAGCTCTGGGGCGCGTGCTGCGGCAGGAGGCCGTGGCCGACATGGATTCGCCCGCGTTCGACTGCTCCGCGATGGATGGCTACGCGCTTAGCTCGGAAGACGCGGGCTCACCGCTCGAAATAGTGGTAGAGATCCAGGCAGGGAGACAAACCGACGTCGAAATTCATCGCGGCCAGTGCGCGCGCATTTTTACCGGCGCAAAAATTCCCGCCGGAGCCGATTGCGTGCTCATGCAGGAGGACGCGGTGCTGGAAAACGGGAAGCTCGTCGCCAACGATGTCTCCAAGGGGGAAAGCATCCGCAAGCAGGGTGAAAATTGCCGCAAAGGTGATGTGATCTTGAAAACGGGACTCGTCCTCGCCCCCGGCGACCTCGCGGTGCTGGCCTCGTGTGGTATCACGCTGCCCCTGGTGAGTGCGCGTCCGCGCGTGATCCATTTTGTGACCGGGGATGAGCTCGTCGATCCCTCCGTCACGCCTTCCGGCAGCCAGATCCGCGACAGCAACTCCACGCTCATCGCCGCGCTGTTGCAGGAGCATGGCGCGGAACTCACGCACCACGCGCGGCTGCCCGATTCGTTTGATAGCTCCGCGCAATCGCTCGCGGAGCATTCGAATTTTGACGTGCTGCTGATCTCCGGCGGCGCTAGCGTCGGCGACTACGATTTTGCAAAGCCTTTGCTTGAGAAAGCCGGCTTCAAAATCCTCCTCAGCCACATCAACATGCGTCCCGGCAAGCCGCTCATCTTCGGGGTGAGGGGGAAGCAAGTGGCATTCGGCCTGCCGGGAAATCCCGTTTCACATGCCGTCATATTCCACCGGATGATGGCCCCGCTTTTCGAAGCCATGCTCGGCGCCGACCGCGTGGAGCGGATGTTCCAGGGCCATGTGAAAAAGGACTTCACCTTCCACCCCAACCCGCGCGAAACCTACTGGCCCAGCCATGCCACATGGAGCGAAGGCGCATTCCGCCTGCACCCGCTCCGTTTCCGCAGCTCCGGCGACATCTCCGGCGTGGCAGGTATGAACGCTCTTTTGAGGATTCCCTCTGGACATGCCGGAGTGATAAAGCAAAGTGACACCGTTGATTTTCTGTTGCTGCTAACGCTCTGGTGAGCAAGCCGTTCATTTAAAAGATCAGGAGTTATACAATGCGCTTTACGATATTAATCATAACAATCTTATTTCCTCTTTTACTAAAAGCGGATGGTACACTTTTCCTTTCCGATATTGAACCATTGTTGCAGCAGCAGCCCGAATTGTGGTCCGCTTTTAAAAAGGCTTTCGATATTCGGGACGTTGGGATGGCCTCTAGAATTGGGTTAACAGAGAATGAGGGCCTCCACGGCAAAAGATTAGCTCCATATATTTTTGACGCAAAACCGCAGGGGTCAAACGGTCCATTTATTTTTACGATTAAAATTCTAGCGAAGACCACTTTCTATAATTCGAAAGGCAAAAAGACTACTGTCGAGGATGCTGTAAAGGTTAAGGAAGAGCTTGAATCAATCGTCATTCAAAAACGGCCCCAAGATGAAATTCAAGCAGAAGCCGAATTGGATAATCCGAAAGGGAAATAGATGGATATTATGCCTTCATCCAAAAAATTTTGGCTCCTGGGGCTCCTGCTTTTGCTCATCTTCAATTTTGTGATTCCAGCCCCGCGCTTGCTGGCGGACGACGGAAAGGAAGAGACCATCACGGTGAATGACCAGATGAAATACGACGTCACTTCCTTTGAGGTAAATGCCGGGCAGAAAGTGACTCTCACATTCAAGAACATTGGCACGCTGCCGAAGACTGCCATGGGCCATAATTTCGTGCTGCTCAAGCAAGGCACCGATGTCACGACTTTCGCCAATGCCGCGATGGCTCACGCCGCCGAGGGTTACATTCCGCCGGGCATAGCGGGCGCCATCATCGCCTTTACCAAACTCCTCGGGCCCGGCGAGAGCGATACGATCACCTTCAATGCACCGGCAGCGGGAGTCTATGATTACATCTGCACATTCCCTGGACACGTGCTGCTGGGCATGCGTGGAAAGATGACGGTAAAATAACCGTCGAACAGCAACACTCTTCCGGCATGTCTCCCCACATGAAACAAAAATATATTGGCCTGATACTTTGTGTAATTCTGGCGTCGCGCATCTCGTTCGCGGCCGACACCACGCCTGCGTCCATCGCCTCCCCATCACCCACTTCCACACCAAATTCCCAGTTCCCGCCGCAGCCGACGCCGCCGTGGCTGTCGCCTGCGGATGAACTCAAGACCTTCCAGGTTCCCGATGGCTACCGGATGGAACTGGTGATGAGCGAGCCGGACATCCGGGAGCCGGTGCTGTGTGTTTTCGACGGCAACGGGCGGATGTATGTCTCCGAGATGCGCAGTTACATGCAGGACAGCGATGCCACGGGCGAGCAGAAGCCCACGAGCCTCGTATCGCGCCACGAGAGCACGCGCGGCGATGGCGTGTTTGAAAAGCACACCGTTTTCGCGGGCAATCTCGTGCTCCCGCGCATGGTGCTGCCGATGGAGAAGGATGCGGTGATCATCAGCCTTACCAACACCAACGACCTTTCCATTTACCGCGATTCCAAGGGAGACGGGGTGTCGGACAAGATCGAGCCATTCTACAAAGGCGGGCCGCGCGAGGGGAACCTGGAGCACCAGCCGTGCGGCCCTCTCTGGTGCATGGATAACTGGCTCTACGTCACTGCAAATCCCTACCGCCTCCGCTGGAGACCTGATGGCCCGCCGCTCAAGGAAACTACTCCCGCAAATGGCGGGCAATGGGGCATCGCCCATGATGACTACGGCAAAATCTGGTGGTCCAATGCCGGCGCGGAGAAAGCGCTCTATCATTTCCAGACTCCCGTGATCTACGGCGCGATCGATGTTCCAGACCAGCTTGAACCCGGCTTCATGGAAGTCTGGCCCGCGACCGGCCTTGCGGATTTTCAAGGGGGACCGATACGGGTGCGCCCCGACAAGACGCTGAACCATTTCACCGGCTGTTGCGGGCAGGAGGTCTTCCGCGGTGACAGGCTGCCGGCCGACCTGCGGGGCGATGTATTGCTGCCGGAGCCGGTCGGGAGAATGATCCGCCGGGCGAAGGTGACGGTGCAGGATGGCGTCACCCACCTCAGCAATCCCTACCAGCCGCAACACTCGGAATTCATCCGGTCCACGGATCCTTATTTTCGCCCAGTCTGGACGACCACCGGCCCGGATGGCTGCCTCTACATCGTGGATATGTATCGCGGCATCATCCAGGAAGGCGGCTGGACGAGGAAGGGGAGTTATTTGCGCAAGATCATCGACCAATACGGCTTGCAGAAAGTGACCGGCTCCGGGCGGATCTGGCGTCTCGTCCACAAGGATTTCACACCGGGCCCGCAGCCGCACATGTTCGATGAGACCTCCGCCCAGCTTGTCACCCATCTCGAGCATCCGAATGGCTGGTGGCGCGACCAGGCCCAGAAACTTCTGGTGCTGCGGCAGGACAAATCGGTGGTGCCCGCCCTTGAAAAAATGACGCGCTCCGGCACGAACCCGCTCGGTCGCATCCAGGCATTGTGGACCCTCGAGGGCCTCGACTCGGCCGATCCCGCGCTGCTGCGCGAGATGTTCAAGGCGGACGACCCGCACATGCGCGCGACCGCAATCCGTGTAAGCGAGTCGTTGTTTAAAAATGGCGACCAATCCCACAAGCCGGATGTGAAGGCGCTGGTCAACGACCCCGATCCGACCGTGGTGGTCCAGGTGCTCGGCACGGCAAAAGTCTTGAAATGGCCGGGATGGGAGCTTCTGGCGCTCTCGACCATGGGCAGCAGTTCCTCCCACGGAGTGAAGGAAATCGGCCACGAGATCCTGTACACGCCCGAGAACTTCGACGGGAACGTTTTCACTGCGCCTGAAGTGACGCGGCTCCAGAAAGGGCGCGATATTTACCAGCAGCTTTGCTTTGCCTGCCACGGCATGGATGGCCACGGCATGCCGATGGAAGACCAGCCGCCGGGCACCACGCTGGCGCCTCCGCTGGCCGGTTCGGCCACGGTACTGGGCCCGCGCGAAGGGATGATCTCGGTGCTTTTGCACGGCACCGTAGGGCCGGTGAATGGAAAAAATTACATCGCCGCCATGCCGCCCATGGCGACCAACAACGATGAGTGGGTTGCGTCCGTGGTGTCGTATGTGCGCAACGGTTTCGGCAATGGCGCACCGCCCGTCACCCCGGAGCAGGTGGCCGGCATCCGTGCCGCCTCCGCGACCCGCGTGCAACCCTGGAGCCACGAGGAATTGAAGAGCGCGATGCCGCAGCCTCTGGCTAACGACCAGGGGTGGAAGATCACGATCACCAATCCTGCAACCGGAACACTCATCATCGCAGGAAAGCTGACGACCACCTGTAGCATCGGTACTGCGCAATCCCCGGGCGAATCGCTTCAGATCGAACTCCCCGCGGAGACTCTCGTATCGGCTGTGTTCCTTGATGCCGGCAATCCCGACAACTTTCCCCGCAGCTATAAACTCGAGCTCTCCGGGGATGGCACCACTTGGGGAAAACCCGTGGCCGAAGGCACCGGGACGGGCAGACTTACACAAATCACTTTTACACCCGGCAGCGCAAAATTTCTCCGGATCACCGAGACCGGCTCGAAGAGAAGGCCGTGGAGCTTCAGTAAAATCCAAGTCCTCACACCCGCGCAGGCGCCTGCCCTTTCAGTCGCGGAAGGCGCTGCAAAATAGAACCCCTGCACATATCCTCTCATGAAAACCCACGTCCTTGCCCTCGCCTCCATTTTATCGCTGCTCCTGTTTTCCGGCGCTCCGCAGGTGCATGCCGCGGATTCGCCCGCGGCCCCGAAAAAAGTGCTCGTCGTCACCACCACTGCCGGATTCCGGCACAGCTCGATTCCGACGGCGGAGAAAATACTCGAGCAGCTCGCCCAAAAAAGCGGCGACTTCACCGTTGAGTTTGTGCGCCAGCCCCCGGGGAAACCGGCTCCGCCTCCGAAACCCGTTGCATTGAAGCCGGACGCCAGCGCTGCCGACCAGACGGCGTTTCAAGCTGCCACTCAAAAATACGCCGCCGATCTCGCCACGTACAAAACTGCGGAGGCCGCGTGGGAAACCGCGCTCGCCCAGGCGCTCATGAAGCTTTCCCCCGATTCGCTGAAAAACTACGACGGCCTGATCTTTTGCAGCACGACCGGCGATCTGCCCATCCCCGACAAGGAAGGGCTGCTTGCCTGGATCAAGGAGGGGCACGCCTTTGTCGCCATCCATGCCGGCAGCGACACGTTCCACCACTGGCCCGGTTACATTGAGATGCTCGGGGGCGAATTCCAGAACCACAAGCAGCAGGTCGGCGTCGATTGCATCAACGTGGACCCGAAACATCCCGCCAACATCCATCTCGGCCCGACGCTGACCATCGCCCAGGAGGAAATCTATCGTTTCAAAAACTATGACGCCTCGCACGAACACGAACTGCTCGTGCTCGACAAGGACCCCAATGACAAGACTCCCGGCCACTTTCCCGTTTCGTGGTGTCACGCCTACGGCAAAGGCCGCGTGTTTTACACCTCGCTCGGGCACCGCGAGGATATCTGGGATACCGATCCGGCTCTCCCCGGCCGCATCAATCCGCCCGCCGTGGCGGAAGCGTTCCAAGCCCACTTGCTGGGAGGCATCCGCTGGGCGCTGGGGCTGGCGGACAGCGAGTAATGGCTTTTTGAAATTTATCCGCAATTCTCATGAAGGAAATTATTCACATTGGACAAATCGGGGTCAAATTTGTGCTGGAGGCCGGGGCTACAGACGGTGCCATGGCTGTATTTGAATTCACGGTTCCCGTGGGGGCCAAAGTGCCGGTTCCACACTCACACAAAGACTATGATGAAACGATTTACGGGGTCGGGGGTGTGATCACTTTTACCGTGGATGGAAAGACGGTGCCTATCGTACCGGGAGAAGCCTGTTTTATTCCACGCGGTGCGATGCATGGGTTTGATAATCTGGGACAGACGGATGCTGTGGCGCTTGCGGTGGTCACTCCCGGGCTTATTGGGCCGGAGTTTTTTATGGAAGTGGCGGCGATTGTGAATGCAGGCGGGGCTCCGGATATGGAAAAGATGATGGCGGTTTATGCAAGGCATGGGCTTGTCCCGGCCATGCCGCACGCGGCCTAATGCGCTTCTGCCTCGCGGTTCCGTTTTTACCTTATCAGCAAATCCATGAATCTCCGCATGGCCGGGGACGGCGTTCCCGCAGGGCGCGCGAAAACGTGTGAAATTCCGGGGGCTTTCCGGATGGGGACCACCGCAGCCGCGTCGCCCACCAAACGGCCCAGCGAGGCGGGTAGCAGCGCGATTCCGGCCCCTGCCGCAACCATGACCGCCACGGCCTGGGCGCGGGGCGATTCCAGCAC
>JBAVPB010000381.1:0-1701 GCA_049692655.1 Chthoniobacteraceae bacterium
TGGAGGAACAGAAACGACGGCCGACGACTGCGCTTGGCACGTTCATTAACGATAACGGGTTTGCGGCTTATAAAATCGAGTAGTGCGGCACTGGTCTGTGGAGGTTTGCGGGCGTGAGTGGCACTGGTCCTGGCTGCAATCCGCTGGGGACAGCGGGCGCTACAACGATTAGTCTGAGATAATGCTCAATCTGCTTTTGGCCGGTCCGGGTGAATATGGTCCGAAGAAGCTATCGCGGACTGGGACATGACAGAGCATGTCCCTCCAAGGACGCTCTGCTTGATTATGAGCTTTAGAGCTTTAGTATCGGGATGAAGGACTGTTAGAAAACGTCCAGCCATCGCGATGAATACTCCCCCGCCACTTCCACAAAAAGCAGGATCGAAGAACAAACGTCTGTTCCTGATCATTGCGCTGGCGGTGGTGGTCGTGGCGGCTGCCGGTTACTTCGTTATTCACTCCATTCTCGCGTCTGGAATTACCAGCGGTTTGGACAATCAGTTTGGAGACCAGCATCTTAAGACGGCTGTTGCGCTGATCGAACTGCATAAAACGCGTTACGGCAAATACCCGGCTACGTTGCAGGAACTCACATTCACGGGTGAGTGGGACCAGATTGCGTTGCAGAGTGTTAGCTACTATTCCAACCCTGCCGGGACGGCATATTTTGTCGAGGTGAAGCGGGGCTGGGTGGCCAAACCTAAATTTACGATGCCTCCCGAGTTCTGGCAGGGCACGGGATATTCGGCAGCACTTCAACCGGAAAAGCCGTAGCCAATCTCAAGCGCATCAGCAACGATATCTGACAACACACATTCCGAATTCAGGTTCGCTACCAAAGAATCAGTGAGAACCTGATGATTGTAAATGGCCTGGACGGCGGCGAGAGGGATTTCGCGCTCGTAATAGTCCTCGGCGAAAAGGCGGTAGGTTTCCGGGTTGCCGTCGAGGATGGCAATCAGGTCGGCCGAACCGTCTTTCTCTGGCGAAACTGATCCGCCGGGAGGCAGAACGATGTTCCAATGTGTATCAGTCACGGTACGCCAAATGCAGAAGCTGGCGTTTTCCATACTGAATGCCGGCTCGTGCAAAAACGATGAAAATTCCGAAGGCAAAGTTTCCTGAATGCGCGCGGCAAATGATGCATCTCCTGCCAGGGGATATTCATGCGCCAATCCCTTCAACGCCGCACCGTAGCGCTCGAACAATAGAAACCAGTCGTCTCCAGATCCATTGCGCATGGATGCCATCTCCTGATTTGGAGCCCATTTCGAGTTGTAGCTATAATAGCGGTAATCCCATTCCCGGCAGATGATCGCGTCGAGCATTGCAATCGATTTGGTGAGGCGGCGCAGCGTCTCAATATCCGGCAGTTTTTCCAGCGTTGCGGTCGATAATGACATCTTTGCTGTACGACTTCTAAAGCGAGCAAAATCTCCGTGTCAATGAGTTACATGTTGTATGAGGTGGTCAAAACTGATGCATGCGACAAATCCGCTGGGGACAGCGGACGCTACAACGGTCTCAAATGACGCTCAAACTCTTTCCATGTATGGACGGTTAAGAACGGTCCGAAGAAGCTATCGCGGACTGGGACATGACAGAGCATGTCCCTCCACGCGCGCTGTTTGATTGTGAGGTGCTGCGTGGGATGGGGCACAGGTTTGTGGCTACAATGTCTGGCTTTCGTGCGCAATGGAT
>JBAVPB010000382.1:0-13488 GCA_049692655.1 Chthoniobacteraceae bacterium
GACGTTACAAATTATGTGCATGAGATTTTGAGCAATTCGCAAAAAAGTCAGCAGCGTAGCACCTGTTAAAAAAATCCAAACTGGGCCAAACCAGAAAAGAGGGTGGTTTAAATCAGAAAAGAAAGCACCAAGACACAGCACGCAATAGGCAAGCGCAACGAATATGGCTTCTTGTAAATAAGTGAGGAGAAGGGGAAAATACTTGGTTTTCTTCAATAATTCCATTTTTGCACTCTGGAGGCTGATCACAATAGACTGTGATGTCGCCAAAAACCCTACAAAGATCGCGCCCAAAGTAATCGAGGCGGAAAGAATTTCCGCGCCTTTCGGAAAAGGTTTTTCAAGCGACCAGAACCAAACCGCAATCACAAGAGGAAAAAAATATGGATAGATACGCTCTAAATGGCGGGACATTATTTCATTAAATACTTCCATTCGATGTAGGCACGATGAATCGCGTCACATCGGGATTTAAGAGGATACCGCTTGTCTTTGACAGGTGTCAAATCAACCTCTTTCAGGATATGATGGTGAAGCAAATCTAGCACTTCTGGGGGTTCTTTATAATTTGGTCGCGCAGTAGCCTTCACCGAATTGATCGGAGAATCCAAATCGTTTTTACCTCCCCTGAGCTTTTTTATCCATTCCTCTAAATGAGGCAGTTTGATGTTTAGACCACCAGGCTTCCGTGATGCGATGGTGATCTCGATCCGGTCGGCATCTGATTGCTTGAGAACTTTGGTTGCAGTACCTTTAATTCGCAGAGGCTCCTCAAAGTCTTTTCCCGATTGCCTCATACCTCTAGGTCGCGAATCGGGGGAATATACCCCCGTATGGGTGGGGTGTTCGCTTGCGTTCCACCAGCCAGCTTTTATTCTGATCCAAAGTATTATATCGCAAACGCCATGAATAGCCGCCGCCCGCCATATAGGAGTAAAAAAGAACACGTCAAAGCGATTGGACGACGCCATGCAAATATCATCAAGCGGGAGAGCAGCCTCGTATGTTGCGCCTTGGCGATGTGCCTCGCGAGCGCGTATTTCCTTTCTGAGTCCATCATGCATTCTCCGCACGGCTGGCGTTCGCTGTTCCTCGGGACGGTCGGTGCAGCGTCATGCGTAGCCATGTTGATCATCCGGTCTAGCGCAGCAAAAGACCGCCGCGAACGCCTGCAAACACGCCAGGACGTGTACGATCTTTACCACGATGTGAATGTCGTGGATCCTCCGGCGCTGGAAAAGCGAGATTGGGGACTATCACAACAAACCCTGAGCTTCACTAGCGCGATTGTTGGCGCGGCACAAGGCAGTGGCATGTTCACCGGTCACACCGTCACGGGCAACGCCGAGCACTTGTTATACAGCGTTATTACATCGTTGACGATTCAAGACGGTTCCCGTAATGCGAAACAGGTAGTGGGCTTCGGCCCCGCAATACCTAAAGCCGGTGAGGTTATGAGTATGGGAAACTGAACGAGTTCGCTTCACCAGCGCAGCGCAGAAACGAACCGTTGAAGCCACTGGAATAGGGTTCCTTTTAAGCAGCCGAGCGGCGAGAGATTCAACACGCTATAAGCGGCAACCTCTAGCAAAGCAAAACCAAAGCCAAGGCCCGCGCAGACCAAGCGCGGGCCTTCTCGCGTGACGAGGATCGAGCGCCAAGGTGCATCCGGTACAGGAGGGATTGCGGAGAGAAAAAACCACTAACGGGACACCGCTAATTTCATTCATTGCGGTCTGTTCACAAAAACTGTTGGGTGCTTTGCCGTAGCCCTAGGGGAGGGGGCATTCGTAAAGATGAACCGAAATAGTGTCCAAGAAGTGTCCAAATGCAAAACTTATTGCGAGGCGGCGCGTCAATTTTTTTCGGCTCTAAGCCTCTTGTATTAAGAGGCTTAGAAGGGAGAGCCAACGACGGGATTCGAACCCGTGACCTGCTGATTACGAATCAGCTGCTCTACCAGCTGAGCTACATTGGCGATCACCCTTTGGAAAACGGCTTTTGAGAACCGTAATTTGCAGGCGTTTTATAACGTGATTACGCGTCCTTACAAGCAAAATGCATACGCTAAAAAAATCAACCGGCAAAACAGCCGGACTGAAAACCCGCATTCAAACCACACGCATTTGGATAGTAAAACTTGACCCGGGCCAGTGTCTGGTTGACGCTTTAAGTCTCCAAGGGGGAATCGTATGATTATGAAGAGATTTTTTGCGGTGGCTTTATTATTTTCGATCGCTGCGTGTTCCAAACACAAGGAACAGGCGGCGACTCCCCCCCCGGAGCCAAGCCTTTCGCAGCCAAGCCCCGCGCAGGTGAATCCGGCCCAGGAAGCTCCAACACCAGTTCCGGTTCCCGCGCCGGCAAGCCCTGCAGTGTCGGAAACGGCCACGACTCCCGTCCCCGTAATGGATGCCCCGGCGCCGACCCCGTCTCCTCTTAAGATCTCTACACCCACGCCCACACCGGAACCCGCAGTGCCATCGCCCACCGTGGATCGTTCCCTGCCACCCGCCGTGGGGTCGTAGGCCGGGACCGCTCGACAACCTGAAATTAATAATATGGGATTAGGCACTAAAAATCGACAGAACCAGACTGCGGAAATCTGCAAGGAACACCTCCGCGAAAAACACAAGGACAAGCGCGTGCTTGTGGAGGAGTTTATTGCCGAGACCGAAGGCACCTCCAAAAACCAGGACCCCAACATCTGGCAGCAATTCACCGATATGCGTGGAAAGACAGACGAAATGCTCGAACGTCTTGACGCATACTTCGACAAGTGGCTCAATCCGTGACCCAAAAAATGAAACGAACACCGACAGAAGAAGAATTTTCCAAGATCACCCAGGCAATCACCGAGGGCGACAGGGTGGAGGCGATTAATCTCTATATTTCCGTCACGGAGTGCGGCCTGACAGAGGCGCAGGATTTCATTAAGGCGCTCACCACCGAGCTGAAAGCCACCAAGCCGGAAAAATTCGTCGGCAGAGTTTCAAAAAGGCGCTTTTTCGGCATTTTTCATGCCCTCACCGGCATCAAGACCGGCGAGCAGCATGTGAACGACTAAAGCGCGGGCCTGAAGCACTGCGGGATATCGCGGTTTGATCCCCTCAGGCTACTGGCCGCCGCCCTGGCCCGGTTTCTGGCTCAAGTTTTTCAGAGCATTGTCAAACTCGATCATCATCCGCGTTTGGATGGTGAGGATGTACTGGGTTTTGTCATAGGAGGCGATCGCCAGCTTGGAGTCGAGCATCCAGATTTTGTAAGTTTTGTTTTCACTCGACATCTCCCACTTGCTGCCCAGGGTGTTTGCGTCGAGCAAAGCTGTTATTTCCGAGTCCGTCATCGGCTTGGCCGGGGTTTCCTTGCGGGAAAAGGCTTCGCGATGCGATTGCCTGTCGATCAAGGTAACGGTGACGACATAGTTTTTATTCACGAAATACTCCGAGACGTCCCTGTTGCTCAGCGAAGTGTCCGGTCCTATCTTTTTGCCATAGCGTTCCAATATTTGGACTTCAGTCTCATTCAAATTTGCGTGCAGACCGCTCATCGCGACCACGAGCAGCACAAAACCTAAAAACAGCTTCTTCATGCAATTCACATAGCCTAGTCCACCCGCAAAAGAAACTTTTAGATTCAAAATCTTCAGGCGCTGGAAACAGTGAGTGTATTTCGCTGAATCTTTGACTAGGATCATCCCATGAAAAATCGATCAGCCCTTTGTCTTGTCGCGCTTTTTTCCTGTTCTGTGGTTTTCCCATGGTCCACCCGCGCGGAGTCTCCCGTGGCGGCACAGCCGGCCACCGTAGAGACGATTATTTTCGTGCGGCATGGGGAAAAGCCCGCAAATGACCTCGGCCAGCTTACCTTCCAGGGGCTGAACCGTGCGCTCGCCCTTCCTGATGTGCTTATCAAGAAATACGGCAACGCGGATTTTATTTTTGCGCCTAGCACGAAGCCCGATCCCGCCAAGAACAACGGCGCATATTCGTATATCCGGCCCTTGATTACCATCGAGCCCACAGCCATCCGGCTCGGGTTGCCCGTGAATGCGAGAATCGCATTCGACGACACTGCGGCATTGCAGACCGAACTGCTCGCCCCCACTTACCAGAATGCGCTGGTTTTCGTCGCGTGGGAGCACCGCAAGCTGGATGAAGTGGTGAAAAACATCATGCATGCGCTCGGCGGCGATCCCGACACCATCCCGGAGTGGGCACAAAAGGATTTCGATAGCATCTACGTCGTGAAGATCCGCACTGAGAACGGCAAAAAGACCGTCACGTTCCAGCACGATCAGGAAGGGCTGGATGGGCAAAGCACCCAGGAGCCTGAGCCGAAGAAGAATTAGGCAGATCGATGTAGCGCAGGCTTTTTCCAGCGCGGTCAACGTTTTTTGAAATACCGGAGCGGCTGCAAAATTTTTACCGGGCTTGCATTGATTTCTAGCGCATCGCGATTGACTTCGACTTCGCCGATTGGTTGTCTTCCCGTCCCTACGAATGAACGAAAAACATCTCCTCCAAATCACCCAGGAACTGAATCTCAAACCCCGGCAGGTCGTCGCCACTGCCGTGCTGCTGGACGACGGCTCTACGGTGCCGTTTATCGCCCGTTACCGCAAGGAAGCGACAGGCGAACTCGACGAGGTGCAGATCGCCGCGATCCGTGATCGCATCCAGCAACTCGACGAACTCGACACCCGCCGCGACTCGATCGTGGCATCGCTCAAGGAGCGCAATCTTCTCACCGCTGAGTTGCAGGCCAAGATCGAGGCGGCGTTGACTGTCACCGTGCTGGAGGATATTTACCTCCCGTTCCGTCCCAAGAAGCGCACCCGCGCCATCATCGCAAAAGAGCGCGGTCTCGAGCCCCTGGCCGACCAGCTTTGGCTTCAGGAGCCGACCCTCGACCCGCGCAAGGCGGCGGAGCCGTTTGTCGATGAGGCCAAGGAAGTGAAGACCGTGGACGAGGCCCTCGCCGGAGCACGCGACATCATCGCGGAAAAGATTACGGAGGAAGCCTCCGCCCGCGCGCAAATGCGCGAGCTTTACCTCACGAAAGGTATCCTTAAATCGAAAGTGATGACCGGCAAGGAAGAGGAGGGGGCAAAGTTCAAGGATTACTTCGACTGGACCGAGCCTGCGTCAAAATCCCCGTCGCACCGCATCCTCGCGATCCGCCGTGGCGAGAAGGAGGAGTTTCTTTTTTCGCGGCTCACACCGCCGGAGGACGAAGCGGTTGCATTGCTGGAACGCCTGTTTGTGAAAGGCAAAAGCCCCGCTGCACTCGAGGTAAAAGCGGCGGCGCAGGATTGCTACAAGCGCCTGCTCGCTTTCCAGATGGAAGGGGAGGCACGCCTTTATTTCAAAAAGAAGGCGGATGAGGAGGCGATCCGCGTATTTGCCGAGAATCTGCGGGAACTCCTGCTGGCTTCGCCGCTGGGACAGAAGAACGTGCTCGCCATTGATCCGGGTTTCCGCACGGGCTGCAAGGTGGTGTGCCTCGATCGCCAGGGGAAACTCCTCATGCATGAGGTGGTTTACATCGAGCAGTCGTCCCGCGCGGCTTTTGAGGCGGCGGATGCGCTCAAGTCGCTCTGCAAAAAATTCAGCATCGAGGCCATCGCCATAGGCAACGGCACGGCGGGACGCGAGTCCGAGGCGTTTGTGAAAAAACTCGGGCTGGGTATTCCGATCATCATGGTCAATGAAAGCGGCGCCTCGATTTATTCCGCCTCGGAGGCGGCGAGGGAGGAATTTCCGACACACGATCTCACGGTGCGCGGCTCGGTATCAATCGGGCGCCGGCTCATGGACCCGCTCGCGGAACTGGTGAAGCTCGATGCGAAATCCATCGGCGTGGGCCAGTACCAGCACGATGTGGATCAAAACGCGCTCAAGCACAGTCTCGATGACGTGGTGGTCAGTTGCGTGAACGGCGTGGGCGTGGAATTGAACACCGCGAGCAAGCAGCTTCTCAGCTACGTTTCCGGCCTGAATTCGCAGATCGCTGCAAACATTGTCACACACCGCAACGAGAACGGCCCGTTCAAGTCCCGCAGTTCGCTGCTGGGCGTGGCGCGCCTGGGGCCAAAGGCATATGAGCAGGCCGCGGGCTTTTTGCGCATCCGCGACGGGGCGCATCCGCTGGATGCCAGCGGCGTCCATCCGGAACGCTACCCCTTGGTGGACAGCATGGCCGCCGATCTCGGCTGCACGGTGAAGGACCTCATGCGGGACGATACGCTGAGGAAAAAGATCAATTTACAGCGGTACGTAAGCGGGGAGGTGGGGCTTCCCACGCTCAATGACATCATGGCCGAGCTCGCCAAGCCGGGCCGCGACCCGCGTCAGAAATTCGAGGCGTTTTCATTCACAGAGGGCGTGGATAAAATGGAGGACCTTCAGCCCGGCATGAAGATTCCCGGCATCGTGACGAACGTCACAGCATTTGGAGCTTTCGTCGATATCGGCGTGCATCAGGACGGCCTGGTCCACATCAGCCAGCTCTCGGATAATTTCGTGAAAAGCCCGGCGGATGTCGTGAAAGTGGCCCAGAAGGTGATGGTAACGATCACCGAAATCGATCTCCCTCGGAAACGCATCGCGTTATCCATGAAATCGAAGCCCGAGATCGGCCCTGCGGTGCGCGGGGGACAGCGTAGCGATGCCGGCGCCCGGCCACAGGGAAATGCAAAGCCGCGCGACAGCAAGCCGGCCGGGAACGATTGGTTCACGCAGGCCCTTGGGCGCAAGAATTAGCGGGTCAGATGTAAAACATGCTGGTGAAAATGCGAAAAGTAATGGATTCTTCACGGCCAGTGGGAACGACAGGCACGTAAACATCCTAGCGTATGAAATTACATCTGATTTTAGCTGCCCTTTGCGCCACGCTCTTTTTCGTTCCCGGGGCGGAAGCGCAGCCGCCTGCATCGGTATCGACCAATACGGAATACCTCGATGCCACGCCGACGCCTTCCCCCACGGTGCGGACTGTGCCGAGGAAGCGGATAGCGACCACATCTGCTGCATCGGCCACGCCGGTTGCGAAAGGGGTGCCGGTTGCAAAAACAACGCGTGGGGTGCCTGCACCGACCCCCGTACGGATCAATCCCGAGGAACTCAACAATCTGGCATATTTCATAGCGGGCATGCCCGTCACCAGCGGCACGCTCGCCGGGCTCGAGATGCAACCGGAATGGATCGCTTACGCAAATTCCATGAACGCGCGCTGGAAAAAGTTTGATACAGGGCGGCTACAGCCGATCCGCCTCTGGACTGAGAGCGAACTGTCGCATGCCAGCACACAGCGGCTTTTTTATCCGTTCAGCGGGCCGGATTACATCTACGCCGCGACGATGTTTCCAAATGCCTCCACGTACGTTCTTTGCGGGCTGGAGCCTGTCGGAGACATCCCCTCCATGGAAAAGCTCCAGCCTCTCGACGCCACGCTCGGCTGGTTGCAGGCTTCCATGAAGACCCTCATCGATGCCGGTTACTTCGTCACCAAGGACATGAATGTGGAATTGAAAATGAGCCCGCTGCAAGGGACGCTGCCGCTCATGTGCGAGATGCTTGCGCGCTCGGGTGCCCGCATTACTTCGATCTCGCGTGATGCGACGCACTGCGAGATTCATTTTGTGGCGGCCACGGGCGGACGCGAACGGTCGCTCTATTATTTCTCGGCGGATCTCAGCAACGCCGGGATGGGCAGGAGGAGCGCATTCCTGAATTTTCTCAACAGCGTCCATCCCGATGCCGCCTATGTGAAATCGGCTTCCTACCTGATGCACGAGGAGGAGTTCTCGGCGGTGCGAAATTATCTGCTGACGCAGTGTTCCACCATCGTGCAGGACGATTCCGGGGTTCCATTGCGCTATTTCGACACCCGCAGGTGGACCTTGCAACTCTACGGGGCCTACTCGGCACCGCTCAATATCTTTGCGAAATACTACCAGCAGGATCTCGCCGATCTTTATGCGAAGACCACGACTGCGCCGCTGACATTCGGAGCCGGTTATCACTGGGATCCCAAGACGGCGACGGTGATTGTCGCCACGGCTCATGCGATGAAAGCGCCGGACAAGGAAGCGTCTCCTGCTAGATCGGCTTCAAATACACACCGATAAGCGGGCGGGGGTAGGGGGTCTGGGAGGTGAAATCACTTACAAAGCCCGTCGAAGAGCGCAACTCTACATGGCCCGCATCAAGGCCACCGTAAACAATCACCGAACCGACTGGTGCATCGTACGGATTCCGGATGGGAACTTTGATAAAACCGTAGTTCTCGCACAGTTCGGCGCCTGCCTGTTTCGCCCAGGGGGATTTAGGGCGTTTTGTGATCACGTCGGCTTGCAGTAAGGCGTCCTTGACCGCGCCCCAGCAGTGCCACGTCATTTTGGGATGGGCCCGCTTTACGGCAATCTCGGCAGCCTTGATCATGTGGGGATCGTAATTGTAATGGACCGGCGGCGGGAAAAAGAATTTTTTCAACGTCCGCATGACTGCCTGGAAATCAAACCAGTCATCCGCATGGGCAGACGGGGTAGCAAGAAAGACTGTCCCTACACAGAGCAGTGAAAGAAGAAAACGGCGGTTCATTTTATCCCATTGACGATAAGAACAAGTGGAAGCCAGTCAACAAAAAGTCCGTAAAAAATCATTTATCAAATATATTTCATAAAACTAACAATTGTCTTGCTTTTGCGGATGAATTTTGCAATGATAGTCAAATGGCGAACCGTATTCGTATTCATCACTGCTTGCTCCTTGTGCCCTTGGCGGTTGGCCGGGTGCGGCAAAGCCGGCTACTATTTTATTTCAAACTTTGGAGAGACTGAATGGCAAAAGCGGAAAAGCCTATGAGGCATAAACTGGAAATTTATAAAAACCATCCTGCTTTATCCGGCCTAATCCGGGTTAATCCGGCTTAAAAGCCTCAACAATTTCGATTTCATAGGCCATTCATCATGAACGAACATTTTTGAGGTTTTCTTTTTTTACACAACGATTCTATTGTCATCGAAATGCATCTTGAAAAAATAGCGGTGGTAGGCGCGACGGGATATTCCGGCGAGGAATTGATCCGCTTGCTGCAACGGCATACCGGTGTGGATCTGGTATGCGTAACCTCGCGCCAAAATGCCGGGAAGACGCTGGGTGCAATATTCCCGAAATTTCAGGGGCAGAAATATGCCTCGCTGCAATTTTCTCCATCGGACCCGAAAGCGATCGTGGATTCCGGGGCGGGCATTGTATTTCTCGCGCTGCCTCATGGCCTGGCTGCCGAGTTTGCCCAGCCGCTGCTGAAAGCCGGCCTGCGCGTGATTGATCTCAGTGCGGATTTCCGGCTGAAGGACGAGGTGGTTTACAAGGATTTTTACGGTCACGATCATCCGGCTCCCGGATTGCTCGAGCAAAGTGTTTACGGCCTTCCCGAGCTCTACCGGAAAGAGATAGGAGCAGCGAAGCTGGTCGCGTCGCCGGGTTGTTATCCCACGAGCATCATCCTGCCGCTCGTGCCGCTTTTAAAAGCGAAGCTCATCGATCCAAAAAGCATCGTGGTGTCCAGCATGAGCGGGGTGAGCGGAGCGGGGCGCAAGGTGGATGCCGATTATCTTTTCGTGGAATGCAACGAAAGCGTGCGGCCCTATAGTGTGCCGAAGCACCGCCATCTTTCGGAGATCGAGCAGGAGCTCGGCAATGCGGCAGGCGAAACAGTAATGATCAATTTCACGCCGCATCTCATTCCTGTGAACCGAGGCATTTTATCGACGATCTACGCTTCGCCAACCAATGACGTGACACTGGAAAAAATCTCGGATGTATTTGCTGAAAACTACAGCAATGAACCATTTGTCAGGCTGCTCGGCACAGAGTCTTATCCCGACATTAAAAATGTCGCTTATACCAATTTCATCGACATTGCCTGGCGTCATGATCCGCGCACGGGACGTGTCATTTTAATGAGCGCCGAGGACAATCTCGTGAAGGGCGCATCCGGACAGGCGGTTCAAAGCCTGAATCTGATGTGCGGCCTGCCGGAAACGACAGGCTTGTAATCAAGGGCTCAAATCCTGTTCGATACGAAAAATATGAGTGTTTTATTTTCTGAAATTTGCGGCGGCATCACCGCGCCCGGTGGATTCGTTGCTGGCAGCGCATTTTGCGGTATTAAAAAAGGGAACAAAAAGAAGCACGACATGGCGCTTATTTATTCCCGCGAGGAATCCACGGTGGCTGCCGCGACTTTTACCACAAACAAAGTCAAGGCCGCCCCGGTAAGGGTATCCGTCGAGCACATGAGCAATCCTCATGTCCGCGCGATCGTGGTAAACAGCGGCAACGCAAATGCCTGCACGGGATTGACCGGCATCGAGCATGCCAAACGCATGGCGGTGGCAGCAGGCAAGGCGCTGGGGCTGAAGGAGCGGCAGGTGCTGGTCTGCTCGACTGGCCGCATCGGTGTGGAAATGCCGATTAAGAAAATGGAGCAGACGATCAAGAAGCTCCCCAAGGCTTTGCAGAGCGATGGCAGTTTAAAAGCGGCAGCGGCGATCATGACTAGCGATACCTTTGCAAAGGAAGTCGCCGTGGAGCTCGTCATCGATGACAAGACGGTCCGCATCGGCGGCATCGCCAAGGGCGCGGGCATGATTGATCCCAACATGGCGACGATGCTTTGCTTCATCACGACGGATGCCGCGATCGGGAAAAAGGAGTTGCAGCATGCGCTTTCCATCGCCGTGGAGCAGTCGTTCAACCGGATCACGGTGGACGGGGACATGAGCACAAACGACACGGTGATTGCGCTGGCGAACGGTCTTGCAGGCAACCGGCCGCTCAAGACGAGCCATGCAAACAGCCAGATTTTTCAGAATGCGCTGAACTACGTCACGCTCCAGCTTGCCCGTATGATTGTGGAAGACGGCGAGGGAGTCACCAAATTCGTGGAGGTGCATGTCCAGGGCGCGGCGACTTACAACGACGCCCGCAAAGCCGCGGAGGCGGTCGCGAAATCAACGTTGGTGAAATGCGCATGGTTTGGCTGCGACCCGAATTGGGGCCGTATCATGGACGCGCTGGGCTACTGCTCGATCAAGCTCCGTGAGGAGATGGTCGATATATTTTACGATGGCGTGATTGCGGTAAAAAACGGCATGGCGAGCAAAACGCCGTTTTCAAAATTGCAGGATGTGGTAGCCAAGGAGAAATTTACGATTACGATAGATATGCATCTCGGTTCGTCGGAATACATCGTTTATACGACCGATTTGAGCACACGCTACGTGGAATTGAACATGGGGGAATAAATAAAGAAGTATGTCACAGGAAACACATTTGGCCAGGGCGGAGGCGCTGATCGAGGCGCTCCCTTACATTCAGAAATACCGGGGAAAAACCGTCGTCATCAAATATGGTGGCAGCGCGATGGAGGATGAGCACATCGTCGAGCGTATGTTGCGCGACGTGGTGTTTCTCGAGGCGGTTGGTATCAATCCGGTCCTCATTCATGGTGGTGGGAAAACCATCACGCTCAAAATGCGCGACGCCGGGCTGAAGGCCCAGTTTGTAAACGGTCTGCGGGTTACCAATGAGCAGGCGATCAAAATCGTCGAGGACGTTCTGGACCAGGAAATCAATCCGAAGATTGTTGCCACCTTGAACGAACTCGGAGGCAAGGCTGTCGGTATTTCCGGGAAAAAAGTCATCAAGGCGGACAAATTGCCGCCTCAATCCGAAGGGAAAAACGTCTCCATCGACCTGGGCTTTGTGGGAGAGGCCAACGGACTGAATCTCGAGGAAGTACAACGTGTGCTTGCCGAGGAAAAAACGCCCGTTATCTCGCCCATCGGGCAGGATGAAAATGGAGTGACCCTCAATGTGAACGCCGATGTCGCGGCCGGAGCAATCGCCGGTGCTCTCAAGGCATCGAAGCTCATCTATCTCAGTGACGTGCTTGGCATCATGCGCGATCCGAGGGAAAAAGATTCGCTCATCCCGTCGGTGACCAGTGAGATGATAGAGACCCTCATCGAAGATGAGGTCATCGAAGGGGGAATGATTCCCAAAGTGCTTTCCGCCGTGGAAGCTCTCGCCGAGGGTGTGGGCAAAGTACATTTTATTGATGGGCGCATTCCTCACTCTCTTTTGCTGGAAATTTTCACCAATTCTGGCGTAGGCACCGAAATCGTCAAATAACCGGCATGAATACAACATTGCAGGAAACCAAGGAGTTGTACCGCCAGTACGTGGTGCCGAATTACGGACGGTTTGATTTGCAGCTTTCACATGGCAACGGTTGCCGTGTCTGGGATGAAGCCGGCAATGAGTACCTCGACTTTGGCGCAGGCATAGCGGTGTGTTCCATCGGGCATTGCCATCCCCGGGTTCTGGCGGCTCTCACGAGCCAGCTTGGGACTTTGGTGCATACTTCAAACCTTTACTACACGCGGCCACAGGGACTGCTTGCTCAGCGGCTTGTCGGATATGTCGGACATCCCGGAAAAATTTTCTTTTGTAACAGCGGTGCCGAGGCAAATGAGGCGCTCTACAAGATCGCCAGGAAATTTGGCAATGAAGCCGAGCCGCCGCCGCCAATCCATACGGTGGGCGAAATGGTTGCGACCGAACGCAACCGAATTGAGATCATCACCTTTCAACAATCTTTTCACGGTCGCACACTCGCGGGCATCTCGGCCACCGGTCAGGACAAGGTGAAAAAAGGTTTCGAGCCAATGGTGGAAGGTTTCTTACAG
Organism: Chthoniobacteraceae bacterium; assembly: GCA_049692655.1. Classification (GTDB taxonomy): domain Bacteria; phylum Verrucomicrobiota; class Verrucomicrobiia; order Chthoniobacterales; family Chthoniobacteraceae; genus DASZPK01. Next base: position 12,761 of record JBAVPB010000382.1, read on the forward strand.
GTGCCCTTCAATGATACGCCTGCACTGCTGGCTGCGATCACACCACGCACAGTGGCCATACTCCTCGAGCCAATTCAAGGGGAAAGCGGCATCAAGCCGGCGGATGCTGCCTTTTTGAAGGACGTCCGCGACATTTGCGACAAACACGGATTGCTGATGATGTTCGACGAGGTGCAATGCGGCCTCGGCCGCACAGGGGACTGGTGTGGCTGGAAAAGCATAACTGGTGGTGAGATCATCCCCGATGCCATTAGCTGGGCAAAAGGGATTGCCGGTGGTTTTCCCTTGGGAGCTGTCTGGGTGCGTGACAAGAAGATCAAAATGCAATCAGGCGCTGAAATAAGCCTCGCGGATTTGCTTGGTCCGGGATCGCACGGCACCACATTTGGAGGAACTCCTCTTGTATGCGCAGGCGCCAATGAAGTGCTCCAGGTCATCGAAGACGAGGGACTTCTCGAAAACGCGCGCGTTCTCGGGGTTCATGCAAAACAGGCGCTGCAGGCTCTTGAATCCCCATTAATCAAGGAAGTGCGGGGAGTGGGGTTGATGATTGGCATCGAATTAATCGCCGATTTTTCAGCGCGTCTTGGCCTGAAGGACGATATCGCTCCAAGCCTCCGCATGGTCAATCTGCTGCACAAAGCGCATCTGCTCACGGTGCCTTCCGGCACTCATGCAATCCGTTGGCTGCCGCCGTTGAACGTCACGCGTGCCGAGATCGATGAGGC
>JBAVPB010000383.1:0-4385 GCA_049692655.1 Chthoniobacteraceae bacterium
GTTTCCCATCCTTACCCATCTTTGCGGCGGCAACATTGCCCATCCAGCGGCTGGATAATCCGTCGAACCACATCGAGGTACGGTAAGTCTCGACCTTCGTCCACCCTGCGGGAAGAGCCGAGTCCACCAGCAACTGGCGTTGACGGTGCGGGTAGAGATCGTCGAAAACCGTCTTCTCCGGAATGATGATCGGCTGGTCGGATTTGGTTGCCTGTTCGTAGGTGTCCCGCACCAATTCGAAAAATAATTCATAGCCGGGATCATCGGGATGCACCCCGTCGATCGCCCAGAGAATCTCCGGATCCGCCTTGCCTTCCTTCACCGCTTTGCGGACCCCACCCACCACATCCGCAATCGGGCAACCATACGCCGCCGCGAGCTTTGCATGGTCCGCATAGCGCGGCGCGTCGAGCGGCTTATCGAGATTGCGCGTATGCCATTTGAAACACAGCATCACCGGCAGCACGGGCGTGCCCGAGGAAAGCAATTCCCTGAGAATCCGCTCATACGATGCAAGATGCTGCACATCCTTTCCCTCGGCGTTGTCGTTGACCGTAAAGTCGAGTATGACCAGGTCGGGATGATAGGGCGTTACGTCGCGATCCAGCCGGAATATCCCCAAATCCGACCCTGTCCCTCCGATTGTTGCGTCATGAAAAACAAACGACGCCTTCGGATATTTGGAAAAGAAATACTGCATCATCAGGCCGCGATAGCTGGTCGTCTGCGGGTCGGATGCATTGGCCCCCCACGTGAGCGAGCCTCCGAAGAAAACGACGTTCAACCGCTCGCCGTGTTCCGCGCGCTTATCAAAATCGCGGATGGTCGGGCACGCGCCCTCACTGGATAAATTCGAGGTGATCATCGTAATGCCAAGCACAGCTGCAAACAAAAGTTTCATCATAGTATTTAAGGGAATTAAGGGGTTAAGGATTGGAAAAAAGGAAAAGTGCGACACCGTTTTCTTCGAATGTCCACTCGATACCACCCGTGGACGATTCAAATTTAATGCCGGAAAAAAATTCACTGCCAGTTACTGGACTGCGGAAACGAACTGTCTGTTTACCGCCTTTCTGCACATGCGCGAGAAGCATCGATCCATTGGCCCACGCCGTGCCCCGGTCGATATATCGATGCACGCCCGCTCCGTCATACGCCTCCGCCAGCGCTTCGAACTCCTCCGGCGGATACCATGACGCCTTGCCGTCCCACAGAACCGCGCTGGATGTTTTTTTCTTCCATTCAGAAAACCGCTCCAGCGCTTCCGGCGACTTCACGCAGCCGGGAATGACCAACCGGTAATCCAGATCGCCCTCAAGCAAATCTTCCAGCAGCAAAATATCAAAAGGCGCCCCGAGCTGCCCCCATCGCACCGTGCCGTCGTACACCTTGGAAAGAAAATCCTTATGATCAGCCGACAGATAAGCAATGCTCCGCTCGTCCAGGACATAGGCGACTTCCGTCACCGGGTCGCGATTCAACCCTAGCAAACCATCGGACGCGTTTTTCATGCGCCTGATTTCCTCGAGCAACGTGGGGTCCGAAAAATTTTCGCTGAAAGTCCCGAGCCATCCGGTCAATTCCGTGAGCCACTGATGCTTTCCCCTCACGATCGCCGAGGCCCACGCGCGCCGGTACATCAGGATCGTTTCATGGAGCGATGGAGTGTAACCGACAGATAATACGGTCGGCACATGCCCCGCAATCGGAGGATTATTATAGGCCCACAGGTCGTTTTCATCCCAGAACGCCTTGCCGTGCATCCGGACACTCGCCAGCGGCACATGTTCCAGCAGCAACCCTTTCCCCAGGGAACGATCCGCATAGTTAAACGGCGACGCGAGAAAATCGATGTCCGGAGACCTGAGTACTCGCGATAATTCGTGGTGCCCGCCAAAGAAACCGCCGGCTCCGAAGGTGCCGGTAAATTCCGTTTGCTCGCGCGCAGTGAGCGTGTAGCCATAAAATGCGCCGACAAGCAGATCCCCCTCCGAGCATTTCTTCGCAGTCTCCGCCATCGCGAGCAAAAAATCCGCGTTCATGGCGGAAATCGATTGCTGATGATCGATCACATCCTGGTATTCAGGAGTGGGCCGTATCCCGCTGGCGCCAAAAGGCTCCAGGCGGCGCATTGCGGACGGGATTTTGGCGCTTGAAATGGAAACCGTCTTGCCCCACGCGGCTGAGAGAGCCGCATCGGTCTTGTATTTTTCCGCGAGGTAATTGCGAAAATAATTCACCCCGCTCACGCTGTAATCCGGAAGTCCGTCGGTGCCCAGCAGGCCCCACTCCCAGGTGATCCCATTGCAGAGAAACATGGAGCACACACGCTTGCTCCAGCCGCTTTTCACCAGCCACGCGATATATTGCGCCAGCGCCTCCGCGGCTTCTTCGCGCCACAAACGGGATGCCAGCGAGGGCAGCTTCCTGCGCCCCGCCCGCTGCAGTTCACGTTCATTCGTCCCATCCGCATACACCTGGCATTCCTCCGGGTGCGCTTCCAGCCACCAATCCGGCGCATTTAGCTGGAGACGGAGCGTAAAAATAGCGTCGGGCCGGATCTCCACCAGTTTCCGGAAAAGCCTGTCCTGCGCCGCCGGGTCATAAGTGCCGGGCCCGGTCCAGAAACGAAGCTGCGGATGGTAAATATCCTCCGCGCAGGTCGCATCGCATTGAAAGTGATTGATCCCGATCCCCGCCAGGCGCTCGAAAGCCTCAAAATGATTCTCGAGATAAGGACGCTCGGCAGCCATTCCAAACCACGGGGCGTCATTCAGATAAAATGTCGGATTTTTGGAGAGGGAATCCACCCGCATCGGCAGCCAGGGCGATTGCTTTTCCAGAGGCCCCGTTTTTCCGGTCTCCCCTGTTTTTAGAGTGGTTAGTTTTACGGAACTATCGGATTTTGGCAGTAAAGTCTCCTCAGACGCGAACTTCTTCTGATCATGAGCTGAATACACATACCGTATTAGTCATGAATAAAACGACCTCTCCATCCATACATATACCATACTGTCTGCACTGCACACAGCTACAGACGCCTCCTGCCTTACAGGGGCTCGTGGATGCTGTTCAGTGAGATGGAAGGCTGGTAGGTCGCATGAAATGTATGGATCACCCCGCCGGGAAGCACCGGCGACCGGCAGAAATCATGCACAATCTTCGTGGCCATTTGCGCCGGGGAGAACCCGATGATATCCACCTTTCCCTCCCTCCGCTCAAAGTAGGGGATACGAATCGGCCCGCGACAGAAACCGACAGGCACCAGTTGCAGGACCTTCTCGATGACCACCGGCTCCTGGCTGCAAAGCATATCCGCCACCTGCTGGTCCATGAATGCGATCATCCCCCGGTTCCCCTTGGAAAGCTGTCTCGCTTTATGCAGCAGCCCCTCCGGCTCGCCCGCAATGACCTCCACCTCGATCTCGCTGGCCGCCATGGTCGCGATAAACCCTTTCAGGGCCCGCTTGGATGGCACGTACTCCGGCTCAGGCACCGCGACTCGCTGGATGCCCTTGGCCGCAAGCGCCTGCGCCATGTCGTGGTAGGCCCTCTGCCAGTCCTGCAAATAAATGGAGCAATGCATGCTCGTCGTGCTTCCCGCATTCTGGATGAAGACGAGCTGGGTGCCATGGTCCCTCAGGAAAAACAGCACCTGCGTGGCGAGCGGATGCGGCGTGTGCCAGAACAGGATGTCCAGGTTGTGCCGCACAAGGCGCTCGGCGAAATCGGGATGCTCGACTTCATTCCCATGGAAAAAGATGAAATCGACCACGAACCCGTTGTTCCGCAGCTCGTCTTCCAGCTTCATGTAAAAAGCCCGCGTATAGGGGGATATGACGATGGAATGCAGCCACACAGGGATGCCCACCACAGCCCGCACGGCCTTGCGGGGCGCCGTGTTCCTGCCCGCCAGGAGCGTCTGCGAACCGCGGATCCGGTTGAGTATCCCCTCGTGTTCCAGCGTTTCGTAAGCGATCGCGCAGGTGCGCAGGGGGACGCCGAAATACCCGGCGATTTCCCGCATGGAATAAAAAGGCTGGGGCTTCGTCTTCTTAAGCCGGTTGGCCATGCCCCGCAGCTTGTCGATCAGCCCGCGCTGCTTGCTGTAGCCTTCAGGAAACCCGGTAAAGCCGGGCGAGGCTTGCTGAAGAGGCGGGAGAACACGGAGGATATTCTTGCGACCCATCTTATTTTACTCAATCGCAGAGGAACAAGTATTTTCAAACAAAAAGTGATGCTCGATATGCCTCATTTGGGAGGGAAAAAGAAATACCCGATCAAACCGGTTTTACCAGAAGTAAAACACCCAAAGTTAAGAAAATATCATTATATAAAAACAGGTCATTTTAAATGAATAAAACCTGACTTCCACCGTCCAGCGT
>JBAVPB010000384.1:0-15881 GCA_049692655.1 Chthoniobacteraceae bacterium
CGAGGTCGCCCGGCTGCCACACGCGACTGTTGACGGGAACCGCGTGACCATCGAGAACGTGCGCAATTTCGAGTATCGCACGGAAAACGACTTCACGCCCCGTTACGAAACGCGCACCTACGACCTCCGCAACCTCCGCGCTGTGGATCTCTTCGTGAATTTCTGGGGAATTTCATTCATGGCGCATCCCATCCTCTCGTTCGACTTCGGCCCCGGCGGCCATGTCTGCTTCAGCATCGAGACCCGTTACAAGAAAGGCCAGGGATTTTCCGCGCTGGGCGGCCTTTACCGGCAGTTCGAGATCATCTATATCGTCGCCGACGAGCACGACATCATTCGCGTGCGCACCAATTACCGCAAGGGCGAGGACGCCTATCTCTACCGGCTGAAATCCTCTCCCGAACAGGCCCGCACCAGTTTCCTCGAATATATCCACACCCTCAACTCCCTGACCGAACGCCCGCGTTGGTATAATGCCATCACCGACAACTGCACCACCGCCATCCGCCAGCAGCGCACCGCCAGCGAACGATCAAAATGGGACTGGCGTATGCTGGCCAACGGCTACGGCGACAAGCTGCTTTACGAGCGGGGCGTCATCGACACCTCCATGCCCTTCGAGGAACTCAAACGCATCTCCCTTATCGACGAAAAGGCCAAAGCCGCGAACGATTCTCCCGATTTTTCAGCCCTCATCCGGAAAGGCCTACCCGGCTTTCCTGACGGTTGGTAAGGGTTGGCAAAGGTTGATTAGCCTTGGCACATCCCTGCCTGAAACCGCCAACCACCGGGGTCGATTTATTACGCCGCCTGGGCAAGCTGCGGCTTGTGCCCCATGATCCGCAGCGTCTGGTTCAACTGCTCCAACTGGAGCGGTTTCTTCAGCACCGTGACCGGGCCCATCTTCAAAATGTTATCCAGCATCGCGCTATCCGGATACCCCGTGATAATCACGATCGGCAACTCGGCATCGATGGCTCTCGCTTCCTTGTAAATTTCATCCCCCGTGGTGTCCGGCAGCATCAGATCGAGGAAACAGAGGTCAAACTTTTGTTTCTTCAGGGCAGCAATCGCATCCTTGCCGTTGCCGACCACGATACGGCTGAAACCGTTCTTCTTCAGGAACAGCTTGAACATTTCCTGCAAATTTTCATCATCATCCACCACGAGCACAGTGGGCTGACCTCCTTCATCGGAGCGCAGGACGTCGCGGTCGAGAGACTCTTTCTTGATCCTCCAGCGTCCGCCAATCTGGATGGCCGGAAGCTGTCCACGCTGGACCAAATAGTAAACGGTCGGCAGCGGAATCCGCAAATATTCCGCAGTTTCCTTGACCGTGAGTAGATTATGTCCAGCTGATGTTTCCATAATTAAATTACAATAAATACTACATCCACTGACTTTACTAGCAAAAAAACGTCTATTTCAGGAGTCTTCAGAACGGGTTTATCATTCGTAACTGGACAATCCTCAATTATCTGTGAATAGTTTGCGGTTCCTGTCCACGAAACTATGAGCACACTATTCTTTAAAAGGTTCCTGACCCGCCCCATGCAGGTGGCCTCCATTATCCCGAGTTCCAAGCAACTGATCCGACGGGTATCCAGCAAATTTGATTTTTCCGAGCCCCGCGTGATCGCCGAATACGGACCGGGCGAAGGCTGCCACACACGGGAGATTGTGCGCCGCATGCACCCCGACTCGACACTGCTGTTGTTTGAACTGGACCCGGAGCTTGCGATCCACCTGCGGGAACAATTCAAGGATGACGCCCGCATCCATGTCATCAATGCAACCGCAAACGACATCTCCGTGGAGCTCCACAAGCGCGGGATCGAGTATTGCGATTACATTGTCTCCGGCATCCCCTTCAGCACCATGGAGATCAAGACCAAGCGGGCGCTCCTCAAACAAACCTTCGAGGCCCTTTCGTCGAAACCCACCTCGGCATTCATCATTTACCAGGTCACCAATGAATTGCGCCAGCACGCCACGGAGTTCCCCCGTGTGGATTCCGAGTATTGCCTGCAGAATATTCCCCCGATGTTTGTGACGGTATTTTATAAACAACCGCTGAACGGTCATAACGGCCACGCCCATGCCACTGCCAGCAATGGCAACGGAAATGGCAACGGCCGGCACTAGCCTCCCGGAACCAGCCACGGAGATCGAGAGGCGCGCTTGATCGCAGCGGGATTTATTCCCCCTATGTCCAATCGCATTGAAAAAGATTCCATGGGCGCCATGGAGGTGCCCGAGGAGGCCCTCTACGGGGCATCCACGCAAAGAGCTGTCCTTAATTTCCCGATCAGCGGTTATCGTTTCCCGAGGGAATTCATCCGCGCACTCGGCCTCGTAAAGTGGGCGTGCGCCGAGGCGAACCACGAACTCGACAAGCTCGACGAGACACGCGTGAACCTGATCGCGCGGGCTGCCGAGGAGGTGATCGAAGGGAAGCTCGACGCCCATTTTCCCGTCGATATTTTCCAGACCGGCTCCGGCACCAGCACGAACATGAATGCGAACGAAGTGATCGCAAACCGGTGCTCGCAACTGGCCGGCAAACCCGTTGGCTCGAAAGACCCGGTGCATCCCAACGACCATGTGAACATGGGGCAGTCGAGCAACGACATCATCCCCACCGCCATCCACATCGCAGTGGGCGAATCGATCCGGCACCAACTCCTCCCCGCCCTGGAAAACCTGGATGCCGCCCTGGAAAGAAAGGCCGCGGAGTTCTGGGGCGTGATCAAGATCGGGCGCACACACCTGATGGATGCCACGCCGATCCGGCTCGGGCAGGAATTCAGCGGTTACGCAAAACAGGTGGAATACTCGCGGTTGCGGGCCGGGAATGCGATCGCCGCCATCGAGGAACTTGCGCTGGGAGGCACCGCGGTGGGCACGGGGTTGAATTGCCACCCCGGTTTCGCAGTCAAGGTGATGCGCCATTTGCAAAACCGCACCGGCATCAATTTCCGCGAGGCGCGCAATCACTTCGAGGCACAGGCGGCGAAGGACGGTCTCGTGCAGGCGAGCGGGCAGTTGAAGACCATCGCGGTGAGCCTTTTCAAAATCGCGAACGATATCCGGTGGCTCGGGAGCGGGCCGCGTTGCGGCATCGGCGAAATACGGTTGCCGGAGACGCAGCCCGGCAGTTCGATCATGCCCGGCAAGGTGAACCCCGTGATGAGCGAGGCTCTGATCCAGGTGTGCATCCAGGTCATCGGCAACGACGCCACCATCACCTGGGCGGGCGCGAATGGGAATTTTGATCTCAATGTGATGATGCCGGTGCTGGCCCACAACATCCTGGAAAGCATCCGGCTGCTCTCCAATGCGGCGACTGTTTTCAGTGAGCGATGCGTCGCGGGCATCACGGCAAACGTCGAGCGGTGCAACGAACTGGTGGAATACAGCATGGCGATGGTCACGAGCCTCGCACCGATCATTGGCTATGATCGCGCAGCCGAAATTGCAAAAGAAAGCGCAAAAACGGGAAAAACTGTCCGCCAGATTTGCACCGAGTGGAAAATCCTCCCCGAAGAAGAGCTCCGTAAGGCTCTCGACCCCATTGAGATGACAAAGCCCGGCGGGGAAGGTGTGGCGGGTGGATAAAAAAAATAGTTTTTTCGCATTATTCCTGCTCCTAAAATGGGCATGGCGAAAATTATTGGAGAGGCAGGGGGCAGGATTGCGCATCAGTCCGGGAAAAACCTGAGACAGATGATCGCGGCTTCCATTCTTGCGACAGGATGGATGGCTCTGATTGCCGGATATACCCTTTGTCTTTCGTTGCAAACGCATCTTCTTCCGTTGTCGCTTGCGGTCGTTGAGATCGGGCTTTTTGGGATCGCCAGCTATTGGATCCACCAGTGGATCAAACGCCATATCAACCAGCGCGAAGAGGAGCGGATGAAGTTGCGGAAGGATGTGCTGGGGGAAGCCGCCGTGGGATACATCCTGGAAGCCCTGCCTGATGGCTATGTCGTTTTCAACGATCTGCGCACCCTCTCCGGAAACATCGACCATGTCGTGATCGGGCCGACCGGCATTTTTGTGATCGACACCATGAACTGGCGCGGCGCCGTGACCCCCAACGGCCAGGGTGAGCTGCTGTGCAACGGACGCCCGACCGGAGGCAGCGAAGTAAAGCTCCTGCTCGCGCTGATCACGTCGCTGCGCGAGAAAATCAACATCCTCACGCAACGCGAAGATTTCATCCAGGGCATCCTCGCCTTCCCGCTTGCGCGCGTGGAGGCGCAATGGGGAACCACGCGGAACGTGCAGTGCCTGGCCGACGAGCGAATCATTGATTACATCCGCAAGTATCGCTTTTCCAACCCGATCAAAAAGAGCGAGATCGAGCTGATCGAGCAGGCATTCCATGCGCTCGCTGGAATGAAAGCGGACCCGTATCCCGTCGAGGGAGCGCTGATTGTGCTGCCAGCGACGAAATAGATTTTCCGGCACGCGGGAGAGAGTGTGCGCCGGGAAATTTTTACGGCGATGGAAGAACTTCTGTAGTTTCCGGGCGCAAAGGTTTAAGTTGTCCTCCATGCCGCCAGCAGACAAGCGAGTTTCCGTGAAATGGCTTTTGCCACTTCTCAAACTGCGTGTCTGGGTTTTCGACCACATACGGCCCACCGATTTGCAGGTCACGCTCTTTTGGGCCGGGGTCATCGGATTCACTGGGGCGGTTTCCTCGGTTTTATTCCGGCGGCTGACCGATGGCGTCCACTGGCTCCTGACCGGACAGAACAATGGGTTGGTGGAAAGTTTCGAGCACATGCCGGTATGGGCGAGGATCCTGGTGCCAGCGCTTGGTGGCGCCATTGCGGGATTGATCATCCATTTCGGAACATGGTGGAGCGCAAAAAAGAGCAGCACCGATTACATGGAAGCCATCGTGCTGGGGAATGGCGTGGTGCCGGCGCGCCTGAGCTTTGTGAAATGCGCCTCGGCCATGTTCACCATCGCCTCGGGCGGCTCGATCGGACGCGAAGGCCCGCTGGTGCAGCTCTCCGCGGTGCTTGCCTCGCTGATCGGCCGCATGCGCCGGATGCCGACTTTGCAATTGCGCCTGCTGGTGGCGTGTGGGGCGGCAGCGGGCATTGCGTCCGCCTACAATGCACCGATCGGCGGCGCCATGTTCGTTGCGGAGATCGTGCTTTGCTCGATGTCCATGGAAAGCTTCGGGCCGCTCGTTTTTGCATCGGTGATCGCGACACTCACCGTGCGGTCCCTCCTCGGAAGCGATCCTCTTTACGAAATCCACATGCCCAATGTGAAACTCAACTCGAACTGGGAAATCGTGCCCTACCTTTTCCTGGGAGCAACGGCGGGGCTGGCCGCGCCGTGGTTCCTGCGATTTTTGAGATGGAGTGAGACGGCTTTTACGCGGCTGCAAGTCGCCCCCTACCTGAAACTTGCCGCAGGAGGACTGATAGTGGGGCTGCTGGCTGCTTTTCATCCCGAGATATGCGGCAATGGCTACAGTGTGGTGAACGAAGTGTTGAATGGCAACGTGCTCTGGCAGGGACTCCTCGTGGTACTCGCATTCAAGCTCGTGGCCACGGCGGCGACATTCGGATCCGGTGCGGTGGGTGGTGTTTTCACCCCTACGCTGTTTACGGGAGCCTGTATCGGCTATCTTTTTTGTGCCGGAGTTCAATCCTTCTGGCATGGTGCGGCGCTGGTTCCGAGCGCGTTTGCGGTGGTCGGGATGGGGGCGTTCCTCGCGGCGACGACCCATGCGCCGATCATGGCGATCATCATCCTGTTTGAGTTGACTCTCGATTATCAAATCATCCTGCCGCTCATGCTGGCATGCGTGGTGGCGCACTATGTCTCGCTGACCTTTGAGGATAAATCGATCTATGCGGAATCGCTCAAGCGCAAGGGCGCCGGGACATTTGAACAGCAGCTTGCCTCGCTCTCGGTGGCCGACCTGATGAAGAAAAATCCCGTGACGGTCTCGGAAAATTCGCGATTCTCCGAGATCGCGCATTGCTTCATCACCCACCGGTTCAATTACCTCTACGTGGTGGATGCCAGCCAGCATTTCAAGGGAGTGATCTCGCTGCATGATATCAAGGGATACCTGAACGACCCCGAACTGGCGGAGATCGTGATCGCGCGCGACATCATGCAGGAGACATTTCCCACGGTGGCGCCGTACGAGTCGCTTGCCGAAACCCTCACCAAGTTTTCCAAGCACGACGGGGAGCGTCTGCCTGTGACCGATACCGACTCGCAGCTTTTCGGCACGGTGTCGAAGACCGATGTGCTGCTGGCGCTCGCGGAACGGGACAAGGCGTCTTCCAAGACCGAGCCGGGGATGGCTAAGGCGGCGTAGGGGGCTGGTTTGGCCTGGATGAGAGGGTTTATTTTTTAACCGCAAAGGGCGCGAAGGTCGCAAAGGGGGGGAGATGAACTTCCGACGTTGAACTTTCAACATCCAATGGTGAATGAAGATTGGGGCGCGAGTTCCTGAGGGACCAGCCGAAGCCGGCGGTTTTCGATCTTATTCTCTGCGCCTCTGCGTCTCCGCGGGAGTTTGTTTTCAGTGGATTTTTCCCGCAGAGACGCGGAGGGAGGAATAAATTGCATGCGCGCTCAAGAAAGTGGCGCTACAGAGACGACCAGCTATTACAAGGGACGTGCAAAGACTTCTGATGCAGGAATTGTCCGTGACCCGCCGGCATCGAAGCGGGCAATGCGCCGCGCAATCTCTGCCTCCCACGCAGCATCTGCACCAAGCTCCGGTTCAGGCTCCACACTGACCAAGAGACGATATGCCAAGGCCACACGCTGGTCCGGTGGAAGCACAAGGGCATCCTGCGAGAGAACGTCAAATGCTGTAGGCATAAGCGGACAATACGAGAAAAATCAGTGTGTGTCGAACCCGAAAACGCAATTTGGGAAGAGCCGCCTGTTGACGACTCCCGGCGTTCTCTTCAGATCACACTGCTTGAATTTCCAGTTTACTTACTGGATCAAGGAAGCCACGAGCGCCTTCTCTTCCTTCAGTTCGTTGACTGTGGCGTCGATTTTGGCGCGGCTGAATTCGTTGACGGGGACGCCCTGGACGATCTCCCATTTTTTGCCGTCGGTGCGGATGGGGAATGAGCTGATGATGCCTTTTTCCACGCCGTAGGAGCCGTCGGAGAGGACGGAGACGCTGGTCCAGTCGCCAGCCGGGGTGGGCGTACTGAGGGATACGACGGTGTCGATGGCAGCGTTTGCGGCGGAGGCTGCGGAGGAGAGGCCGCGGGCCTCGATGATGGCGGCACCGCGCTTCTGGACGGTGGGGATGAAGGTGTCCTTCAACCACGCTTCGTCGGTGATGACGTCAGTGGCGTTTTTGCCGTCGATCTTTGCGTTGTAGAAATCGGGATACTGGGTGGCGGAATGGTTGCCCCAGATTGCCATGTTCGTGACGCTGGTGACGTCCACGCCTGCCTTGATGGCGAGCTGGGATTTGGCGCGGTTTTCGTCGAGGCGGGTCATTGCAAACCAGCGGTCGGCGGGGACGCCCTTGGCGTTGCTCATGGCGATGAGGCAGTTTGTATTGCAGGGGTTTCCGACGACGAGGATGCGGACATCCTGCGCAGCGTTTTTCTCGATGGCTTTGCCCTGGCCGATGAAGATCTTTCCGTTGATACCGAGGAGGTCGCCGCGCTCCATGCCTGCCTTGCGAGGCACGCTGCCGACGAGCAATGCCCAGTTCACGCCGCTGAAGCCCTCGTCGAGATTTGCGGTGGGGACGATGCCTTTCAGGAGCGGGAATGCGCAGTCGTTGAGTTCCATCACGACGCCATTGAGCGCTTTCAGGGCGGGCTCGATCTCGATGAGATTCAGGATCACGGGCTGGTCGGGGCCGAACAATGCACCGGATGCGATGCGAAAAAGAAGGGAGTATCCGATCTGGCCGGCTGCGCCGGTGACTGCGACTTTGATGGGCTGTTTCATAGATTAAAAAGTAGGGATGGATTCGATTGGGAGACAAACCATCGGGGAATCCCGCCTCATGCTCAACATTTTTTGCACTTCTCTTCGCTAAATTCGATAAAAAGGCCGTTTTTCTTGAGCGACGCTGCCAGAGAGAAACAGAGTTTCTGGGATCAGTGCGCTACCAAACAGAGTTTGGGAGCGAGGGAAATTTCTTTCAAGCGAACGTCCAACTTTGAACTTCCAACGTCCAACATCGAATGGTTTTCCTCGTAGCCAAACTCTGTTTGGCAACGCGCTGGTCTTGGAAACTCTGTTTCCCCCTGCTAACACACTACCATGCGCAGCCGCTATCGAGTAAACGAACCGCACAACGCACATTTCATTACCTCGACAATCGTGCAATGGCTTCCCGTCTTCACCAGCGCCACGTATTGCGACATCCTAGTCGAATCGATGGAATATTGCCGCCTGCACAAGGGGTTGCGTGTTTATGGCTGGGTGATCATGGAGAATCATTTTCACGCCGTGGTCTTCGCCCCTGATCTTACGCGCACGATCGCCGATTTGAAAAAATACACTGCGCGGCGCGTTCTCGAACAATTGAAAGAAGATGGGCGTGAATGGCTGTTGAAGGAACTCGCTTATTTTCGCGCCGCCCACAAGACGGCCAGCGAACATCAAATCTGGCAGGAGGGATTTCATCCGCAGGCGATCATGGACGATGCGACGATGCTTCAGAAACTAGATTATATGCACAATAATCCTGTTGCCCGGGGCATGGTGGCATCCGGGGAGCATTGGCGTTATTCCTCGGCGCATGAGTGGTTGCCGGGTGCGTTGCCTGTGCTGAAGTGTGATGCGTGGAGGTGATTTTGCGATGGCTACCGCATGTGAGTAGCGACGCTGGGAGGGAAACAGAGTTTCCGGGACCAGTGCGCTACCAAACAGAGTTTGGGAGCGAGGCGGCGGGAGCATCCGACGCTACAGCTCAAACAACGTGCCGTCCCGATTCTTTCAGAGCCATGCGGGCCTGGCCGGCTTTCCAGACGATCTGCATATCGTCCTTCCATTTCGAAATGGGCAGTGCCAGGCGTTCGCTCCAGTTTGAATCGGCGATGGCTCCGGGGACGTTGAAGCGCTGGGTGCTGCCGAAGAGGTCGGTGATCATGAGGATGGCGATCCATGAATTGCTGCGGAAGAGCGCGGCAATAAGGGCTGTGTGAATTTCGTCGCTGAAAGGCTTTGGCATGGTTGCCTGGTCGATGCCGGCGAATTCCGCGAGGCGCTGCATTTCGTAAAGGGCGTGGCCGTTGCCGGTGGAGGCCGCGGCGTAGAGGTCGTCCCAATGTGTCCTGATCGGCGGGTGATCGTGCGTGGCGTAGGTGGTGACAGAGAGGCGCTGGTAGGTTTTGCCATCGGCAAGGCGTCCGTTTTCGCCGGTTTCCCAGATGGGGATTTTGAATCCGGCGATGCCGAGCGAGGTGAGGCTGGGGCGGACGTAATCGGGAACGACGCCGAGATCCTCGCCGATGAGGCGGTTTGCACCGACTGTCTCCAGCAGGGCTTTCAGATAGCTCTCACCCGCGATCTTGTTGGCCTCGCAGTTTTGCGCATTGGAATCGTCGCGCGGGAGGAAGCCGGGGAGGCGTCCGCCGGTGAATTCCTTTGCCTCGTCCCCTGAGCGCGGGAGATAAACGGCGTTTTCCTGCGGCCGCCAGGGGAAGCTGTAGATGCGGTAAAAGCCGAGGACGTGGTCTATGCGGAAGAGGTGGAAAATCTCGCGCACCATCTGCACACGACGCCGCCACCATGCAAAGTCGTCGCTTTTCATCACATCCCACCGGTAGAGGGGGATGCCCCAGTTCTGCCCCCATTTTTCGGTGAAGGGATCGCTCTTGAAAACTTTCTCGGGAGGCGCGCCGCCGGACCATGTGAGATCGAAAATACCGGGCTGGGAGAAGACGTCGGAACTGTAGTAGCTGACGCCGTAGGGGACATCGCCCATCAAGGCCACGCCGCGCCCGTCGCAGTAGGTCTTGAGCGCAGTCCACTGGGTGTAGGCGGTCCACTGCACATACATGTAGAACTTGATCTTGCGGTCGAGTTCCTTGCGCTTGAAAACGCTCTGCTCACGAAGCCATTTCGCGGCGGTGGGGCCGGTGCGCTGCTGCTCGGGCCATTTGTCCCAGCGCTCGTCGCCTTCGTTCTCGTCGATCAACACGCGGTAGAGCGCGTAGTCGTTTATCCACGCGGCCTGCTCCTTCGTGAAGGCTCGGAATTTCTTTGCGCGCGCGGTGTTGCGTTTCGATTCGTTATCACAAAAGTAAGTGAATGCCTTCAAGAGCAGCGCCTGCTTCAAGGCCTTGACCTTCGTATATTGCACCGGGCCGGTGCGCAGCTTTGGCAGGTTTGCGGCGGCGGTGATCGCATCGAAATCGGCACGCGGGAGATCCTTGATGGAGTCCGGCGAGATGAAGATGGTGGTGGGATCTATGGCGACGGAACTGATCGCGTTGTAAGGGCTGTGGTCATTGCCGGTCTCATTAATCGGCAAAAGCTGCACGAGCTCGAACCCGATATCCGCCGCCCAATCGACCAACTGGCGCAGGCCATCGACATCGCCGATGCCGAGATCGTTCTCCGTGCGGATCGCAAAGAGAGGAGCGAGGAGGCCGGCGATGGGTTTATCGGGTGTAAGATTCATGAAGGCGTGGATTTAAAAAGGAAATGCCTCCCCTGAAAAGCAAAAGCGCACCGCCTGTGCATTGAAAAAGCAAAAGCGCACCGCCTGTGCGGTGCGCGTGTGTGAAGAATGGAGGAGCCGGGTTCTACAACTCACTGGCATTCTCGAATTTCTGGATGATCGGATCGTGCCGGACGGGCTGGAGATAAGGAAGCACACGCTTGAATATCGGATTCAAGAGCGGAGATGTATGCCTCGAATAAAGATCGAGCGGCGCGAGCCTCATGCGGAAGTGGAGCTTCGGGTCGTAATTGAGCTGGCCTGTGACGTAGCGTTTCAACCCCTGGCCGAGCGCCCACTGGAGGATGTCGCGCATGGTCACGTAATAAAGCTGGAGGTCGAGGGAGACGGAATAATCGAACCCGATGTTCAAATGATGGATCTCCTCCCCATGCACGAGGCAGAGGGCAAATGCGGCGATGCGGCCATCCACCCGCCAGAGGAAATAGCGGGCGCTGTCGCCCATTTTCTGCCCGAGGAGCGCGAAGAACTCCGGGGTCAACTGCTCGAAGCGCATCTTCGAGCGGTCGTGGGTCTGCTTGTAGAGCGCGTAAATTTCATCGGCGAAGGGGGTGACGTCGGTGACGATTTCCCACGGGATCGGCTCCTTTTTGTTGAGCTTGATGTATTTGTAGCGGAGCTTGCGCCCAAGCTTGTCCTTCATGAAATCCTCGAAGGTCTTAAAATCGAGCTCTAGCGAGCAGGCCGGCATGCTGGGCACGCGAAGGTAATCCCCCTGCGCGAAAGGCTGGAGCGCAGCGCGGTAGGTGGAGGGAAAATCCTTGAGCAATATGACGGAGGCTTTTTTGCCGTAAACAGCCAGCGCCTCGTGCAGTGCGGCAACGGCCCAGGGCTCGGAGCTGTCGAGCGCGCCATCGCCCGCGGAACAGCCGATGACAAGCATGCGCATACGAAGCCAGCGCGGGATGAATTTGCGGGGCCATGTCAGCATGGCGTGGAGTTTGCGGGGCAAGCCCTCGAGGATGTCCTGCGAGACAAAGAAGATCGGCTGTACCGCGATTTTGTTTTCCTTCGTGTTTTCCAACACCAGGTATTGATGGTCGAACTGGCCCTCGAGCGCGTGCTCGCTCACCTCGTAATAACGAAAATCCTTCGAGGCCCCGGCGAATGCCTGCTGCCTGAGGGCGGCAGGCATGTGGTCGCTGGACGCAAAAATACGCGCGGGACCGTGGGAGGTATCAAAGGAGATCACGTCATGGGCGCTCCCGCCTGCGGTCGATTCCAGATCGGCCGGGGCTGGCGAAGCAGCGGGTGTGCAGGTTTCAGGAGCGAGATTCATGGACAGGTGTGGCGTAATGATAAAAAGGACACGCTCGAAAAGCAAATGCAAGAAATGGGATTTGTTTTCCGGGTGAGAATCGGGAAACCGGCGGCAAACCCGCGCAACAAACCGCCTATTCCACCGATATGATGCCATGCCGCACGGCGTAACGCGTAAGGCTGGCGATGTCGTGGATGTGGAGCTTCCCCATGAGATGCGCCCGGTGGTTTTCCACGGTCTTGTTTGCCACACCAAGCCTGCGGGAAATATCCTTGTTGCTCTGCCCCTCGGCCACCAGTTGCAAAATCTCCCGCTCACGCGCGGTAAGATCGCATTCCTCAGTGGACGCCGCATGCGCGCTCTTGAAAAATCCGGCGGCGTATTGCGTAAAATAACTGCCGCCGGATGCCACGGTGGAAATCGCCTGGCGGAGGGTGTCTAGGGTATCGGATTTCTCGACGAAGCCGTGAGGCTTGCACCGCAACGCCTCGATGACCAGGGCGTGGTTGAACGTGCCCGAGTAAACCAGCACCCGGAGCAGCGGATTGCCGGAGCCCAGCCTGCGCATGACCTCCGTGCCCGACAGCTCGGGCAGCACGAGGTCGAGGATCATCAAATCCGGCTGCTGGTCCTCGCAAACTTCCAGCGCTTTCATGCCTGTGCCTGCCTCGCCGACCACTTCATAATCAGATTCGCGCCTGAGAATACAGGCAAGCATGTCGCGCACCGACGCATGGTCATCGACGATAACAATCCGCTTTTTCATCCCTAAGCTCCTTGTTTTTAAATTGTCCCTGGGGACCGCCTGCATGAACGTCTCAGGCGGTGAAGAATCGGGATCAATTCATACGGATGTTTAACAAAAGGAGCAAGTTATTTATTTTGACTGCCTTTATAATTAATATAAAACTCATAAAAATATGAGCACGCCTGTAAAGTAGCTAATACACGGGCAAAGAGCCGCTAAAACCCGCCGCTGATCTGCCACTCCTCGAGCAGTTCCTTCGGCACTTCGTTGAGGAAGCGGCTCGGGCGCTGGAGCATTTCGCCATAGCCGGCGTTGAGGCGCATGATGGGGTATGTGAGATAGAGCTCGTCGCGGGCGCGGGTGACGGCGACGTAGAAAAGACGGCGCTCCTCCTCGATGGCGTCGTCGCTTTCCAGGGAGCGGGAGCTGGGGAACATGCCGTCGCTCATCCAGATGACGAAGACGACTTTCCACTCCAGGCCCTTCGCCTGGTGGACGCTGGAGAGATTCACCATCTCGGTCTCGCTCTCGCGGGTGCCGAGTTCCGTCTCGGTCTCGAGACCGCCCATGAGGGCAAGCTGGTCGAGAAACTCGGCGACGCTCTGGTACTGGCGCGCGTAGTTGTTGAGGGTGTTCAAGTCCTCGCGGCGCGCCTCGTAGTTTGCGAATTTGTTTTTGGCGTAGTCGTCGTAGATCGCCTCGATCACGCTGGTGAGCATCTCGGCGGGCGCGGCGGGTATGCCGCCGGGGGCGATCTCGTCGAGGGTATGGACAAGCTGCTCCCAGGATTTGCGGGATTTCGGAGGGACCTTGAGGGGGATGAGTTTTTTGAAGTCGAGGCCGCTGTCGAGCGCGCGTTCGGCGGCAGTCCAGAGTTGCTCCGCTGAGCGTGCGCCGATGCCGGGAAGGAGCCGCGCCATGCGCTTGAATGCGACCTCGTCGCGCGGGTTCACGGCAAATTTCAGGAACGCGGCGACATCCTTCACATGCGCCTGCTCGAAGAAACGGAGTCCGCTGGTAATGGCAAACGGGACGCCGTGGCGCGTGAGCTCCATCTGCAATTCCATGGAGTGATAGTGGGCGCGGTAGAGGACGGCGATCTCGTTCAAGTCGATGCCTTCCTCGCGCAGATCGAGGATGCGCTGGGTGACGAAAAGCGCCTGCTGGTTTGAGTCGGCGAGCGGCACGAGGCCGGGCTTCAACTTCGCGTCTTCCCGCACTGGCTGGAGGTTTTTTTCAAACTGCCGCACGTTCCCTGCGATGGCCGCATTTGCCACCTGTAGGATCTCCGGCACGCTGCGGTAGTTGGTCTCGATCTTATAGACTTTCGCGGCGGGATAGCGCTTCGGGAAATCGAGGATGTTTTGGAAATTCGCACCGCGCCAGGAGTAGATCGACTGCGCGTCGTCGCCCACCACCATCACGTTCCGGTGATGCGCCGCGAGGATGTCGATGAAATCGGCCTGGATTTTATTGGTGTCCTGGTATTCATCCACGAGGAGAAACTGGAACTGCCGCTGGTAATGCTCCGCAATCGCCGCATCGCGTTGCAACAGGCGCAACGGCTTCTCCAGCAGATCGTCGAAATCGAGGGAGTTCGCCGATTTTTTCTTGGCCTCGTAGCTTTTTTGCAGGGAGGTGATCTGGTCCAGCAACTCGAGGAAATACGGGAATTTCACCACCAGCACATCCTCGATGCTCTGGCCCGTATTCACCGAGAAGGAAAAAATATCCGCAAGCACTTCGCCCTTGGGGAAACGCTTGTCCTTCGGGTCGATGCCGCTGGCGGCGATCACGGAATCGAGCATGTCCTGCTGGTCCTCACGGTCCATGATCGAGAAGCCCTTCGCAAACCCGGCGGCTTCCGCGTGACTGCGCAGGATGCGGTTGCCGATGGAATGGAACGTGCCGCCCCAGAGGCCGGTGGTGTCGTTCGGGAGCAGATTCGTCACGCGATCGAGCATCTCCCGCGCGGCCTTGTTGGTGAAAGTGAGCAGGAGGATGTTGTAGGGCTGGATGCCATTCTCGAGCAGATACGCCACGCGGTAAATGAGCGTGCGCGTCTTGCCGCTGCCGGCGCCGGCGATCACAAGCGCGGGGCCGGGAGGAGCGGTCACGGCGGCGCATTGCTGCGGATTCAGCTCCGCGGCATAGTCGATCTTCACCTCGGAAACCGGCGCGCGATTGAGAGTGTATTGGCGGGACATTATTTAAAGCGGACGATCGGCAGGGGATATTCCCGTCCTGTGAAAACTCACCATCCCTCGTCTTCCTCCGGGTCTTCCTGCCCGAGGTCGCCGCTCTCGCGGGCCTTGCGCGCATCCTCCGCATCCACGCGATGCTCCAGCGCCTCGAGATCCACGAGATCCTCGATATAGGCAAAAACTTTTTCCGCGCGGTCGGGCGAGAGCGCCTGCAACTGCGCCACGGAGGCATGGAAACGGTCAAGCTCCACCAGCTTCAAATGCGCGTGCCAGATGTCCGCCGCGTCGAGGTGCGAATAGCCTTTGCGGCGGGCGTAATCCTCATCGCTCACGAGGGCGGCGCAATCCTCCCGGACATGATCCTCCAGTTCGTCGATGGTCTGCCCCTGGCCGAGCACCTCGGGAATTTCCTTCAAGCGTCCCTCAAACCAGCCGTTCTCCTGCCAGTACTCGAGGGTCAGTTGTTTCTTGATAATCTCCATGATGTGATTTTAGTCGTGCTGCCGCTAAGAACAAGCCTTTGAATTATTTCAATCCAAGCTGTTTCCGAATGCAACAAGTTCGCGAAAAAAACTCGTGCAACTTTACAGGGCAATCACCGTGGGAATCTCCTTCAAGCGTCCAACCACCCAGCCTTCGTCTTTCCAGTATTGAAGCGTAAAATCACCCACGAAAAGAAATTAAACTATTTCGCGACGCAGACAAACACCAAAATCCTCAATGCCCGAATGCCGTGGTTCACGTCGGGGACAAGGAAGTATCACGCCCCACCCAAGTAACATTCACCTTCTGGTTCTGTCGGGAAGCGGAAGATGTCGTTCCTAGTGTAGTGTCCCTTAAATAAGGGGTCTTATTTTCGGCGCTTTGGCTCGGTGGAACCGGGATGAATTTCTTCCAGCCGGCGTTTGCATTTAGCGAGCTTTTCGAGGATTTTCTCGACGCTTGCTG